>JAYWHV010000271.1:0-9423 GCA_043777615.1 Burkholderiales bacterium
ATCCTCACGGCATGCGGCGGCAAGGCGAAGCTCATCGCGAAAATCGAGCGCGCTGAGGCCATCGTGCCGCAGACCCTCGACGAGATCATCGATGCCAGCGATGGAATCATGGTCGCGCGCGGCGATCTCGCCATCGAGGTCGGAAACGCCGCAGTCCCCGCCCTGCAAAAGCGAATGATCAAGCGAGCGCGTGACCGCAACAAGCTCACAATCACCGCCACACAAATGATGGAGAGCATGATCTCCGCACCCGTACCAACACGCGCCGAGGTGAGTGACGTCGCCAACGCGGTGCTCGACGGCACCGACGCCGTGATGCTGTCCGCTGAATCGGCGACCGGCAAATATCCGGTCGAGACCATCCGCACCATGACTGCGATTGCGCTCGCCGCCGAGCGCTCGCAGGAGTATGAACTCGACAGCGATTTCATTCATCAGCAGTTCGTTCGCGTCGATCAGGCCATCGCCATGGCCTCGCTCTTCACCGCGTTCCATCTGAAGGCGAAGGCAATCGCCGCGCTGTCGCAATCAGGTTCGACCGCACTTTGGATGAGCCGCCATGACAGCGGCGTCCCGATTTATGCGCTGACCCCTGAAGTCGGGTCGGCCCGCCGTGCTGCGCTTTACCGGGGCGTCAGGCCGGTCGTCGTACCGTTCGACTCGGATCGCGAAACGGCGCTGCTCGCTGCGGAAAACGCGCTCCTCTCGCGCGGTGGCGTGGAAAACGGCGATCTGATCGTGCTCTCCTGCGGTGAACCGATGGGCAAAAGCGGCGGCACCAACGCGCTAAAAGTGGTGCGCGTGGGCGAGCATCGCGAATAACAGCTTTTCGCTGAACGCCTTATTGCATTGGGGACAAGCCCGAATAACGGCGTTAGTCGACTTCGGCGATTTAATCCGTTCAGCCCCGATGCAGAAAAGATCCCAGCGCGAAGCTGAAATCTTTTCTGCTGCCCGGACGCGCTTGGCGCCAGCGGCTAAACTTTTGCCATGGAACTCACCGCCACCGTCAAACCCACGCGCCGCGTCCTGCTCGGCATCACCGGCGGCATTGCTGCCTACAAATCCGCCGAACTGACGCGCCTGCTCGTCAAATCGGGCCGAGAAGTCACCGTCGCCATGACTGCCGCCGCGCGCGAATTCGTCGGCCCGGCCACTTTTCAGGCACTCTCTGGCCATCCGGTCTTCAGCGACCTGTGGGACGTGCGGCCCGATAGCGGCATGGCGCACATCGAACTGACGCGCACGAACGACGTGATGCTCATCGCGCCCGCCTCGGCAGACTTCCTCGCGCGCCTCGTGCATGGCCGCAGCGATGATCTGCTCGCCACCACCGTGCTCGCGCGCACCATTCCGCTCATCGTTGCGCCCGCAATGAATTTGCAGATGTGGCAGAACCCCGCCACGCAGCGAAACGTCGCTACGCTCAGGGCCGACGGCGTTCACGTCATCGGCCCAGGCAACGGCGACCAGGCCTGCGGCGAAATTGGCGACGGCCGAATGCTGGAGCCCGCCGAAATCATGGCTGCGCTGGAGGCTTGGGCGCAACCCAAATTGCTGGCTGGTAAACGCGTACTCATCACCGCCGGCCCCACGCAGGAAGCCATCGACCCGGTGCGCGTCATCACCAATCATTCCAGCGGAAAAATGGGCTACGCCCTCGCACAGGCCTGCGCCGATGCGGGTGCGCAGGTCACACTCGTCACTGGCCCCACGCATCTCGCCACGCCGTACGCAGTGGACCGCGTCAATGTCACCAGCGCCGCGCAAATGCTCGCCGCCGTCGAAGTCCACGTTGACGAAGCCGACATCTTCATCGCCGTCGCCGCCGTCGCCGATTACCGCCCCGCCAACAGCGCCGAGCAAAAAATCAAAAAGACCGACAGCGGCCTCACGATCAATCTCGAACCCACCGTCGACATCCTCGCCAAAATTGCGAAACATAAAGGCAAAAGCGGCAAGCCCCCATTCTGCGTAGGTTTCGCGGCCGAGAGCGAAAAGGTCGAGCAATACGGCGCCGAAAAGCGCGCCAGAAAAGGCATCCCGCTCCTCATCGCCAATCATGCGCAGAGCGCGTTCGGGGCAGATGAGAATGAGGTCACGCTGATTGACGAGACGGGCGCGGCGGGCGCTAAACGATTGCCGAGAATGAACAAGCTGGCGCTGGCGCGGGCGTTGATGGGTGAGATTGCGCGGCGAATTCGATAGCGGAACATTGACTATTGGGCGCCCCACGGGGCCTGGTGAATGCTTTGCCACCGAACGGGTGCTGATTTGTAGATCTTGACGCGCCATTTCGCGGGCTCGGTCGAGTGATGTCTTGACCCGCGCAGGCGAGAAACTTGCGTACCGCCGGTCCTTTCACGATGTCTGAGTTGGGCAACGTTCTGCGTAAAGCCTGGGTAGGTTCGATCGCGCTCGACGAGCCTATCTCAAGGCATTGCACCCGAACTGCACCTTTTCTCTGGAAGGAAATTCACGTGAAATTCATCCTGTTTCTGATCGTTACAAGTCTTGTCGCCTGTCTCGCGCCAAACGTAGCCCTGGCCGACTGCAACCCGCCCTGCAAAGGCAACCGCGTGTGCCGCTACGACTCGACTCACAACCCACAGTTTTTCTGTCGCAAGCCCGCTGCGGCTCCGTCTGCGGCAAATGCGTCGCCTGCGGCATCAAGACCGAACGAGGCAACAAAGCGCACTGGTCCATCAAAGCCCAAGAACGCGCAGTACAACCCGAAGGAACTAAGCGTGGACTACCGGAATAGTCGCCCGAGGAACGGATCGGGCCCGAAGTGAGCAACGGGCTCGACGCATTCGCGCCACGCAACATCGATCACATCACTGCCTAATCCGCCGCATCGCTGCGAAAATAGCCGCCCGTGAAACTGCCTGCTGCAATGCAGGCTGCCTTTGCAGCGACGCTGGGTCTCACGTTTGTCACGCGCAACACCAAAGATCTCGTCAGGCGAAAGTTTCCGGCGTTAATGCGGCCGAATCGCGTTGCCTCCGGGGAGTCTGGGCGCTAAGCGCGCCGCGGCAAATGATTCCCCCGACGCGCCTGCCGTCTTGAAATACTTCGCGTCCGCAGTCACGAGCTTTGCTCCTTGACTCTGTGCTACTGGTTGAAAGCGCACTCCGAAGAAAGGCTGGTAGAGCGTTTCCGCAAGCACGAGTGAGCGTCATAAAGACACTGAATGATCCATAAGCTTTTTGCTGAAACGCATAGTTTATTTAGGCCAGCCGCGCGTTTTCTGGAATATCAACTATTGCCGCAAAATCCATTCAGCTCATACGGCGTGGTCGTTTCAACGAAAAGCTGACGAGCAAACTACCAATACTTCATCGCCCCTTTGAACAATTCCGCCAACGACGCTTTCGTCACGTCCCTGGGTGCGTTCTTGATCACACGTTGCTGCGGGAACGCCCGTTCGGCAAGGCTTTCAGCGTCGGCGTCGGTATAGCCAACCGCGTTCAGACCGTTCGGAAAATTTACTGCGCGCATCATTTCAGTGAGTTTGCTGGCGACGATTTCACCGGCATCTTTTGCGTCTGCGCCATGCGTCTTGGCACCGAGGAATTGCGCTGCTTCGAGATGGCGTTCCGGCGCGGCCTCGCCCGTGAACCGATAGACGCTCGGCGCGTTGAGAACCACACTCATGCCATGCGGCACCATCGGTTGCGCCTGCGGATAGCCGTGCGGCGGTTTGAAGTCGCGCACGAGGCCGGAGACGGCGTAGCTCATGCCGTGCGGCAGGTGGCAACCGGCGTTGCTAAACGTCATGCCCGCGATCAGCGCGGAGTACATGATCGCGCCCTTCGCTTGTTGATCAGCTGGATCATTCACGGCTTTCACAAGGTTCTGGCCGATGATGCGCAGCGATTCGCGCGCGCCCATGTCGCTCCACAAGTTCGCGCCCTGATTCATCGGTCGCTTCGCACCGTCCTGAGCGTCGTACATTTTGGGCTTGGCGCTGTGCGGCCTGGCGGTATAGCTCTCGAGCGCATGCGACAGCGCATCAAAGCCGTTGGCCGCTATCACGGCGGGTAACAACGTGTGCGTCACCTCCGGATCAACAAGTGCACGCGACGGCAACATGTGCCGCGAAAGGATGCCGGTCTTACATTGCTGTTCGAGCAGGTTACAGATGGCGATGCCGGTGACTTCGGAGCCGGTGCCGCAGGTGGTCGGGCAGGCGATATGCGGCATCAAGGGACCGGGCACAGGCAAGCCACGCCCAATGGGCGCGTTGACATAAGCGAGCAATTCGTCGGGATAGGTGGCGTACAGATTTGCGGCCTTGGTGGTGTCCATCACCGACCCGCCGCCAACCGAGACGAAGCCGTCGAATTTGCCTTCCTGCGCAAACTTTGCCGCCGCCATGAAGGAATCGCCCGTAGGCTCAACGGCGCATTCCCAATAGATTTCGACCGTGCAACCTGCTGCTTCGAGCGAGCGCTTGACGGTCGCAACATAGGGCAAATCACGCACCGTCTTGTCGGTGAACAGTCCGACGCGCTTCATACCCAATGCACGAGCGTGCGAGCCCGCTTCGCGCAGGCATCCGGGCCCAAACGTGAAGTGATTGACCTCAACGGTGAAGGCAGCGTCGCCTTCGTGGCCCTGCAAGCCCTCCAGACCGTAATAGCGGCAGCATTGGTACATGCGTTTCTCTCCCTTTTTTGTCGCGGTATCTTGCGGATTAAGTTATCACGGATTGTCGGCGGACGTTCGAGCCGCTCACCGCTTCGGTTACGTGCGCAGCAACGCCACGCCCGCGATCATGAGCGCGCAGCCGAGCCATTGCACTCGGCCGAGCCGCTCGGAAAATAGCAACACACCGATGAGGAGTGCGAAAAGCACACTCGAATCGCGAAGCGCCGCGCCAACTACCGGTGGCAGCCGCGTGAACACCCACAAAATGAGCAAGTACGATGTCGTGGAAATCAACGCTGTTGCCGCTCCGACGCGACCGTGCTTTTTCAGCGTTTCGGTGATCGAAATTCCGCTCTGGAATCGATAGATGAGCCCACCCACGAGCGCGTTCAGCGCCGTCTGCGCGACACCGTATTCGAGGGCGCCCGCGAGCATCGCGCCGCGCGAATCGGAAAAAATCGAGAACGCCACACACATGCCCGAGGCGACGGCGTAGGCACTGGCACGCAGTGTTTCGGACTTCAGGCGTGAACCGTTGGTCGCGGCAAAGAGCACGCCGAGCGAAATGAGCGCGATTCCCGCGATATCGAAGCCCCTCAGCGCCGCGCCCAAAAAGAGCACGGTGAGCGGCGTTAACAGCCACGGTACGGTGGCGCGGCTGAGGCCATAGGTGATGGCGTAGTCACCACGTTTGTAGCCCGCCGACAAGAGCAGGATTGCGCTTGAATTGCCGAGCGCGCCGATCAGCATCCAGTGCCACACGTTTGAACTCGGCCACCCGATGAAGAGACAGGCGACCGCCGCCACGATGCCCGCGCAGACGAGCTGCGCGATCATCAATCCGCCGGGATTCGCGGAACGTTTCACGAACGCGTTCCACACCGCATGCAGAAAACCGCTGGCGATAGCGGCCAAAAACGCGAGCGTGTCTAGCGTCACGAAGCGCGTCGATTACGATTGAAATTGTTCAACAGCTTTTTCACGCAACGGCTATTTCTTTGACGCTACCAGCCTATTTTTTAAGAAGACGACTTTTCACGCAAAAGACCTCCAGCCCCAAAGCAATAAGGCTTTCGGCCAAAAGCTGCTTAGTCATTAAAAACAGGGGAATTGCCTCGCTACGCCTGAACGTCCGCAAAAACCGGTTCGCAGCGAGCCTCGGTTTTCACTGAATTGGCGATGAAACATGCTTCGTGCGCTTTGTGATGTAAACCGTGAATTTGCTCGACGCTCGGTTGCGGATCACCTGAAAAAACGACGTGGGGCTTGAGCGTCACCAGCGTCATCGCGGTTCTACCTTCAGCGTTACGGGCCATGATTCCGGACGCGTTGTCCACGTAGCGATCGACGCAAAATTTGCGTGCGGCTGCAATCGACAAAAACCACAGCATGTGACAGCTCGAAAGTGACGCAACAAACATTTCTTCCGGATCGACAGCGCTCGCGTCAGACATCGGCAGCGGCACGACGCTGGGCGATGATGAGCCGGGCAGCTCCACGCCACCGTCGAAGCGCAGCACGTGTTTGCGGCTGTAACGATTGCCGGTGAAGTCCTGCTCACCGCGTTGCCATTCGATGGTTGCCGTGTATTCGCTCATCCGTGCAGCGCGTCCGCCTTGATCATGTCGGCCGCTTTCTCGGCCATCATGACCACCGGCGAATTGGTGTTGCCGGAAACGAGCGTTGGCATGATGGAACAGTCGATCACACGCAATCCGGCGACGCCACGAACACGCAGGCGGGTGTCGACGACGCCCATCGGGTCGGTGTCGGGGGCCATCTTGCAGGTGCCGCTCGGGTGAAAAATCGTTGCGCCGTAGTTACGTGCGAACTCCAGAATTTCGTCGTCGGTTTGCACCGTGGCGCTCGGGCGATATTCCTCGCCGATCAAATCACTCATCGCCTTGGTGCTGGCCAGCTTGCGTGCGAAGCGTACAGACGCAATCGCGCAGCGGACATCGGTTTCGTGCGACAGATAGTTGGCGTACATCGCGGGAGCGGCCAACGGATCGGCCGATTTAAGCCCGACATGACCGCGTGACTCAGGGCGCAGCTGGCACACTGAGAACGTACAGCCGCTCCACGGATGTGTTGGCGCGCCCGCCATTTCCGCCGACAACGCAGCGAAGTGAAACTGAATGTCCGGCGTGCTCGATTCAGGCAGCACTTTGGTGAACATGCCACCATGATTTATGCCGATGGCGAGCGGGCCCGCCCGCCGTGTGATCCATTCCCAGCCCATCAAAAACTTGCGCCAGTTGCTCTTCAGATCATCATTCGTGGTGATCGGCTTTTTTACCTTGTACAAGAGACGCAATTGCAGGTGATCCTGCAAGTTCTGGCCAACGCCTGGCAAGTCGTTGACCACGGAGATACCGTGTTGCGTCAGCTCATCGCGCGGCCCGATGCCGGAAAGCATGAGGAGCTGCGGGCTCTGCAGCGCGCCCGCCGTGAGCAGCACCTCCTTGTTGGCACGCAGCGTGATTTTCCGGCCATACTGCACGTATTCGACACCGACCGCGCGCGTTCCCTCGAACAGCACACGCGTCTCCTGCGCGTTGACCTCAGTGCGCAAATTTTTGCGCTTTTGAGCGGGTCGCAAATAAGCCACCGCCGTCGAGCATCGCCAGCCGTTTTTAGTGAAGAGCTGGTAGTAGCCAACGCCCGTCTGGTCGCCACTGTTGAAGTCGATCGTACGCTGCACGCCGAGCTCCTCACCCCCCGCGATGATGGCATCCATCACCGGATGCGGGTCGGGGATCGAGGTGCCCCAGAGCGGGCCGCCCTGACCATGCGTGCCGTTGGCCAGAAGGCGCTTGTCGCTGTTGTGCTCGCTTTTGATGAAGTACGGCAGTACTTCTTTCCAGCTCCAGCCGTTGTTGCCCGCAGCCGACCATCGATCATAGTCAGCGGACTGCCCCCGAATGTAGATGAGCCCGTTAATAGACGAGGATCCGCCAAGCCCGCGCCCTCGCGGCCAGTAAACCTTGCGGC
Source organism: Burkholderiales bacterium (assembly GCA_043777615.1). GTDB lineage: Bacteria > Pseudomonadota > Gammaproteobacteria > Burkholderiales > Casimicrobiaceae > Casimicrobium. The sequence goes on from JAYWHV010000271.1 coordinate 7,648, forward strand.
CATTCATGTTCGGGTCCGGCTCGGTGTAGTAACCGTAGTTGTAGATCGGGTGGAACATCGTTTTGGCGTAGCCAATCGGGATGTGAATCCACAGGTAGTTGTCTTTCGGGCCAGCTTCCAGCAAGCACACGGAATTGCGACCGTCTTCGGAAAGCCGGTTCGCCAGAACGCAACCGGCGGTGCCTGCGCCAACGATGATGTAATCGACGTTCATGGCCATCTTCTAGCTCAATTTCAAGGTCATAAAGAGCACGTCCGGCTCGGGATTGTGCGTGTACGGCTCGGCATCTACGAAGCCGAGCGAGCGGTAAAGCGCGATGGCGGCGGGCATGCGGGTTTTCAGCGTATCGAGCTTCATTTCGACGTAACCAGCGCTACGTGCAAAGGCAATCGCCGTGCGTGCGAGTTCCCGGCCGAGCCCGGTGCCTTTGGCTTCGGGTTCGACCCACAGGCGCTTCAATTCACAGGTCGAATCGGTCAGTGGCCGGACGGCCACCACGCCCACAGGCGGGTTCATCGTCGCGCCCACAGGCGGGTTCGTTGTCGTGCCAACGAGCTTCGTCGATGTTTCGATGCCGGCGAGCCACAGACCGCCCTCAGGTGCGCTGTATTTGCCTGGCAACGCTGCCAGTTCGTCCTCAAAATTCTGGAAACACAAATCAATCCCGGTCCAGCGGGCATAGTTGCGCATGAGCTCGCGGGCACTCTCGATATCCAGCGCCGATTCGGCGAGGCGAATGTGGTGGGTCATGCCTTGATTTCGGGGCAGGCACCGGTTGTAATTGTCGTGCCGGAAATTTGCGCTTTCAGCTCTTCAAGCTTGCTCACCGTAGACTGTGGTGGCTCGCGCAGCACAAGTGCGGTCATCGCAAGTGTCTGCTCACGTTGACGGTACGTTGCAGTCTTCACGCCTTTCGTGCGAACCGACGCCAGACGCTCATCTGCTTCGGCTCTGGTGCGAAACACACCTAGCGAAATGGCGAAATTCCACTCCCCCGACTCAAGCACGATGTCGCTTCCGGTGATGTTGAGCTTTTTGAGATCGGCCAGAGCGCGCTCAGCGCCTGCACGATTGGCTTTCGGCGGGATGTAGACCCAGTGTTCTGCCTGAACATCTACCCGCCGCGATAAAAGCGTCCGGCCCAGCACCAGCGGCTCAAGCAATTTGGTGGCGCGCGCCCGGTCGGATTCCGACATCGGCCCCCATTCAGCGCAGGCCAGTGTGAGCTGCGCGACTTTGGCTGGACCAAGCTTCGACATCTGTTGCGCCGTCAATGATTTCACCGCGTCGGCGTTGATCGGTTTGTAGCGCTCGGCGCTAGCCTGCGCGTTCGCGTTCATGCCGTCGACGTAGGCATAACCGAAAAGAGCAGCATTCGCGAGAAGCAACAGGACGAGCAGCTTTTTCATTCAACGGGCACAACAGATTCAATGCTCGATTTTGCCAGCAAGCGCACGCCTTCGAGCACCAGCGAATCAATCACCGTATTGCCATCGGCAAGATGCTGCAACAGGCGGTATGCGCTGCCGCCTGTGAGCACGATTCGCGGCGCGGGCGTCACACCGCGCTCGCGCAGACGTTGACTCAAGCGCTGATGGCCGTGCTCAACGGCGCCGACCATCGCGTCAATCGCGCCAGTGGCGAGCGCGTCCCGAGTATTGGTGGGCTGCGCCGTCCAGTCCCCAGCGTCAACGGATAGCGCGGCGGTGTTGCCGGCCAGACCACCCAGCATGGCGTGATAACCCGCAACGATCGCGCCGCCCAGGAAATTGCCG
>JAYWHV010000272.1:0-9422 GCA_043777615.1 Burkholderiales bacterium
CCGCTGATCGGTGGCGTCATTTATTTTGCGCGAAATTTCGTGGATAAAGCGCAGCTAACGGCATTGTCGACCGACATCAAATCACTGCGAGATCCGGCGCTGATGATCGCTGTTGATCACGAGGGCGGGCGCGTGCAACGCTTCCGCGAAGGCTTCACCGAGATTCAGTCGATGCGCTCGCTCGGGGATTTGTGGACGACGCATCCGCCGTCCGCACGTGCGCGCGCGTTCGAGGTTGGTTTCACCATCGGTCACGAGCTTGGCGAGGTGGGCATTGACTTCAGTTTTGCGCCCGTGCTCGACCTCGATTACGGCGAATCTACCGTCATCGGTCACCGCGCTTTCCATCGCGATCCCGGTGCTGCGGCAGCGCTCGCCACCGCCGTCATGCAAGGCCTGCGCGCTGAAGGCATGGCAGCAGTCGGCAAACATTTTCCGGGCCACGGATTCGTCAAGGGCGATACCCATTGGGAACGCCCGACTGATGATCGCGATTTTGCTGCCGTGCAAGCCGCAGATCTCGTGCCGTTCCGCGAACTCATTGCCGCAGGCATCGACGGCGTGATGGCCGCGCATCTGATCTTCCCGAACATCGACCCGCAACTGGCGGGCTTTTCACCGTACTGGTTGCAGGAAATTCTGCGTCACAAACTGCACTTCAAGGGCGTGATCTTCACCGACGACCTAGGCATGGTCGCGGCGCATGCTGTCGGCGATCTCACCGCGCGTTGCGAGGCCGCAGTGCAGGGCGGTTGTGATGTGGTTTTGCCGTGCAACGACCGTCCCGGTCTCATCGAAATTCTGGATCGCTGGAAGCCGGAACCGGAGCCAAGCCTGTCGCGCAAATGGGAGCGCATGCGCAAGAAAGTTGCCGGGCGACGGCTGTAGCTTGCAGCCCTAAAATCGCGCCACGATGCCGAGCTCAACACCGATACAAACCCGATCAACTTTTTCATCAAAGCCCCACTTTATTGGGGCTAATGGCGATTTATGGCTAAAGTCGACTTTAGCCATTTCAAGCCGTAAGCCCAAGTTAAATAGGGACTACAGCGAAAAGTCAATCCCGCAACTCCCCCGCTGCGCGCCATGACCGCCAGCATCGAAGACACGCTCAAATCGCTCCCTGCGCGGCCTGGCGTTTATCGCATGATCGGCGCGGACGAGGCAGTGCTTTACGTCGGCAAGGCGAAAAATCTCAAGAGCCGCGTTTCGAGTTATTTCGTCAAATCGGGGCACGGCGCGCGCATTCAAATGATGATCTCGCAGATCGAGCGCATCGACACGACCGTGACGCACAGCGAATCTGAGGCGCTGCTGCTTGAGAACAATCTCATCAAAACGTTGGAGCCGAAGTACAACGTCGTCTTCCGCGACGACAAAAGTTACCCCTACCTTTGCCTCACCGGCGACCCGTATCCGCAGTTGCGATTTTTTCGTGGCAAGCCGGACAAACGGCATCAATATTTCGGCCCGTTCCCGAGCGCGTGGAGCGTGCGCGAAGGCATCCAGACGCTGCAAAAAGTGTTTCAACTGCGCACCTGCGAAAACACCGTGTTTGCGCATCGCTCGCGCCCCTGCATGCTGGCGCAAATCGGGCGCTGCACCGCGCCCTGCGTCGGTCACATTTCAGCGGAGGAATACAAGGCCGACGTGAAGAGCGCGGCCATGTTCATGCGCGGCCATCAGTCCGAAGTGATGGTTGAGTTGCAGGCGCAGATGGAAGAAGCGGCGAGCACACTCGCGTTTGAAAAAGCCGCACGCACTCGCGACAAAATCGCACGACTCAATCGCCTCGTCAGCAAACAATTTGTGTCGAGCGTTGCTGAACGCGATGTCGACGTGCTCGCCGTGATTCAGGAGCACGGCATGATCGCCGTGAACATCGTGATGATTCGCGGCGGTCAGCACGTCGGCGACCGCACCTTCTTCCCGGTGAAAATGGTCACGTCGGAAGTGATGACGCCCGACGAATTGATCGAAGCGCTGGAGAGCTTTATCGCGCAACATTACATCGGTCGCGAAGTGCCGCGTACGATTGTGTCCACGCTGGAGTTTGATGTTGCCGCGCTTGCCGAAGCGCTGAGCACGCAGGTGTCCGGATCGACGGAGTTCGATCCGGCCCAGGCCCGCAAAGTCGAAATCCTCTGCAATCCCATCGGCGAAAAGCGCGTGTGGCTCAGGATGGCGGAGGAAAATGCGCGCCTCGCCATCGCCTCACGCCTGCGCCAAAGCGACACAGGCAATGATCGTCTGCGCGCGCTGATCGAAGCGCTCGGCCTGCCCGAAGGCACGCAACGCCTCGAATGTTTCGACATCTCGCACACCATGGGCGAAGCCACGGTCGCGAGCTGTGTCGTCTTCGACGGCAGCAGTATGCAAACGAGCCAATACCGTCGCATGAATATCGAAACCGTCACCGATGGCGATGACTACCTGGCGATGAAAGAAGCGCTCACGCGACGTGCTGCTCGCATTGCCAAAGACGAAGTGCCGCGCCCTGACGTGTGGGTGATCGACGGTGGCCGCGGCCAGGTCGGCATCGCTGCCGACGTGCTCCAGGAAGCCGGGCTGCATGACATCATCCTGTTCGGCAGCGCCAAAGGCGTCGAGCGCAAAAAAGGCATGGAACAACTCATCTTCCCCGACCGCGAAGAGCCCGTCCGCCTCGCTCCCGACCACCCTGGCCTGCACCTCATCCAGCAAATGCAGGACGAAGCGCACCGCTTCGCCATCATGGGCCACCGAGCCAAACGCGCCAAGAACCGCGAAGGTTCAGCGATTGACGACATCGAAGGGATTGGTCCGAAGAAGCGCGGGGAGTTGCTGCGCACATTTGGTAGTGTGCGCGGGATCGCAGCGGCCAGCGTCGAAGACATCAAGCGCGTGCCGGGGATTTCAGATGAATTGGCTGAGCGGATTTATGGGGCGTTGCATTGATGCGGCGTGGGAGCGTGTAAGCTTCCGGAGACGAGTTTTTGACCTTTGTCGGAGCACTTTCATCGATGCCGATTCCTGATTTCCAGTCAGTTATGTTGCCGCTGCTCGCGCTAGCGTCTGACGAGAAAGAACACGTACCTCGAGAAGCGGCAGAGGTTCTATCGAAGCACTTTGGTCTTTCCGATGCGGAACGCGCTGAACTATTGCCTAGCGGCGTTCAGCCCGTTTTCACCAATCGGATCGGATGGGCCAGAACTTTTTTGAAGCAAGCGGGATTACTGGATTCGCCTCGGCGAGGCGTTTTTGTAATTACGAAGGTCGGAAAGCAGCTGCTTTCGGAAAAACCGCCTCGAATTGATATGAAACTGCTCGAAAGGTACGAGTCTTATCGCGCATTTCGGCTGCGGGGGAAAGTAACAAATGCCAGCGTAGCGCTGGTGGAAGATTCACCCTCCGAGACGCCGGAAGACGCGATGGCGAGTGCCTATCAGCGACTTAGAGCCGAACTCGAGTCGGAACTCCTTGAGCAAGTTAAATCTGCCAGCCCAGCTTTCTTTGAAAAATTGGTCGTCGATTTACTGCTTGCAATGGGATACGGTGGCTCCCGTCGCGACGCGGGCCGTGCCATCGGGCAAAGTGGCGATGGCGGAATCGACGGTGTGATCAACGAGGACCGTTTGGGGCTTGATGTTATTTACCTTCAGGCGAAGCGATGGGAAGGCACGGTGGGCCGACCGGAGATACAGAAATTTGCTGGTGCTCTCCAGGGCCAGCGTGCGGCAAAAGGCGTTTTCATCACGACCTCGTCTTTTACAAAAGACGCTATCGAATACGCGAATCGAATTGCTACCAAGATCATTCTGCTCGATGGCGACACTCTTGTTTCGCATATGTTGGACTATGGCGTCGGCGTATCGCGTACGGGAGGTTACGAAATAAAGCGCCTGGATACCGACTACTTCGATCCCGCCTAGGGATGCGCGGAATAACAGCCGAACTGAAGAGCCGCAAGCGTTCCGCCTTACGATGTTGGGCGAAATAGCTCTTATCAAAGGAACAACCCATGCCCCCACAAATGATCCTAGTCGCTGGCCCGTACCGCTCCGGCACCAACGACGATCCGCTGTTGATCGCGAAGAACGTTGAGGCCATGACCGATGCGTCACTGGCTTTATTTCGTGCGGGGCATTTGCCAGTGATGGGCGAGTGGTTTGCGTTGCCGCTGATTGAGCATGCGGGCAGCGTTCGGATTGGTGATGTGGCCTTCAACGAAATTTTTCATCCCATTTCGCGGCGGCTGGTTGCGAAGTGCGACGCGGTGCTGCGCATCGGCGGCGTGTCGGTCGGAGCGGATGAGATGGTGTCGCTGGCGCGCGAGCACGGCAAGGCGGTTTATTTTTCGCTCAGTGACGTGCCCGCTGCGTGACGGTTATCAGTCTAAATTCCGTCTACACCTTACGACTGAAAGCCACACTGCATTAGGGACGGGCGGCGATTTATCCACAAAGCCGACTTTGTACGTAAATGGGCACTAGCCAATATGCAGAATGGGCTACACAGAAAAGCTGTATCAAATGGTGCGTTCGGCGCGACATCTGTTATTGCTGCGGCACCGTGCCGCTGAGGTTAAAACGCCAACCCTTGCACGTTTAGCGCATCCGTCCTACAGCGCCGCGCGCCGCCACCCCATACACTGCCAACCCTCGCACGCTTTCGTGCGCACCAGTCTCGTGGAGTTCCCCTTTTTGTTGAGAAATTATTCGCTTTTGCTGGCAGCGATCGCACCACTCGCTTTTACGGGCATCTTGAAAGCCCAAACGCCCACTCCAACGTCTCCAGCACCGTCACCGTCGCCGCAAACTCAGGAAAGCACGAAAGCCAAAGCGGCTCGCTGCGCAGACACGACGGGGGCATTCGCTCCGATCAGAAAATATCAGGGTACGTACAGTTTCACGCTGGACAACGATCTGTTTGCCAACCGTGATCGGGATTACAGTGCGGGGTTCAAGGCGGCGTGGTCGTCGCCGAATGTGCGCAGTTTTGCCGATGATGATTGCCTGCCGCAATGGTTGCAGCAGGCAGGGCAGTTGTTCACACGTGTTTATTCGCCGACGGGGGAGCAGGGCAATGTGACTTTCACGTTCGGGCAGGCGATGTACACGCCGCGCGACAACGACGCCACCGCCTTGGTCGTCAATGATCGCCCGTATGCGGGCTGGACGTATCTCGGGTTTGGCTTCAACACGCGCACCCCGAACCGGCTTGATTCGTACGAGGTGAATCTGGGCGTCGTTGGGCCGTGGTCGCATGCGCGCGAGGCGCAGCGGTTTGTGCATAAGGTGCGCAACCTCGAGCAATTTGAAGGCTGGAGCAACCAGCTGAAAAACGAGTTCGGTGCGCAGCTCGTGTTCGAGCGCAAATACCGCAGTGAATTTTTGCAGAACCCCGATAGTCGCGCCGGCTTCGGCTTTGACGTCATTCCGCACGTTGGCTTTTCGCTGGGCAACGTCGCCACTTACGGCAATGCAGGCTTCGAGGTGCGCGCTGGATGGGGCTTGCCGGACGATTTCGGCACTTCGCCGATTCGCCCCGCAGGCGACAACTCTGCCCCGCGAACAGCGGATGGTGTGAGTCAGTTCACACGACAAATTGGCGCTCATGTGTTTGCGTCCGTGGACGGTCGCGGCGTCGTCCGCAACGTGTTTCTCGACGGCAACACGATTCGCGATTCGCATTCGGTGAACAAGGAGCGCTGGGTGGCCGATGCGGCGGTGGGTATTGCTGCGAACTTTGGCGTTTACAAGATCGCCTACGTTCGCGTGTTCAGAACGCGTGAGTTTGTCGGGCAACAGTCCGCACCGCGCTACGGTTCGATTACGATTTCCGGGCCTTTGTAGCGATCACACGCAGGGCGTCATCAGCATGCGGTTACGATTGACGCGATGAACGAAGATCAAGTTAAGTCTTTACGCGAAACCTTGGATCGATTTGCGTCAGGGTCGGTCTCGAAGGATGCCCAACGTTACGCAGAAACAGTCCTTAAATTCGTTGCTGGCGAAACGCGCCCGTGGAGCCGCGGGACGCTCGCGGGTCACATCACCGCGTCCGCCTGGGTGCTGGACAGCACGCGAACGCACGCGGCGCTCATTCATCATCGCAAACTCAATCGCTGGTTACAACCCGGTGGACATTTCGAAGACGCTGACACCTCGTGGCGCGCTGCCGCGCAACGGGAGGTGACGGAAGAAACAGGACTTGCGCACTTCGTCACACAACCGGGTGATGATGATTTGTTCGATGTCGATGTTCATCCGATCCCGGCGCGAACGGACGAGCCCGCACACTTTCACTACGACGTACGCTTTTTGTTTGTCGCGGATGTAGACGCGGCACACGACGGCGAGCTGATGCTCAACACCGACGAGGTCCACGATTGCCGCTGGTTTCGTCTGATTGATCTTGCAAATGATCCGGCGCTCGAGCCGTCGCTGCGCCGCATGGTTGAATTGAGCATTCACAGCTTCCGCTAACTTTCCGTTCTTATGAAAATCAGCTTATCTCGCAGCCTTTGTGCCGCTGGCGTAACACTAGTCCTGTCTGTTGCCGCGCATGCGCAGGCGTGGCCCAACCGACCCATCAAGTTCGTCGTTCCGTTTGCAGCGGGTGGAGCGAATGACCTGATGGCGCGCGCTGCGGCGGAGGGCGCATCGAAGGTTCTCGGCCAGCCAGTGGTCATTGATAACAAGCCCGGCGCCGGAAGCACGTTGGGCGCGGAGTTCGTGGCGAAAAGCGCGCCGGATGGTTACACGTTTCTGATCAGTGCAGCGGGCGTGATCAGCAATCACATGATCAAAAAGTCGATGCCGTACAAGGAGGCCGATCTGGTTCCGGTGGCGATGATCGCGCTTGCGCCATCGATCATCGTGGCACCGCCAAATGCGACCTACAACAACCTGCGCGAGTTCGTGGAAGCGTCGAAGAAAGAGCCGGGTGGATTTAATTTTGCGACAGCGGGCACCGGCAGTACGCCACATTTCGTGGCTGAGCTGTTAAAGACCAAGTACGGTGCAAACCTGCAAGTCGTTCCCTACAAAAGTGGCAACGAAAGCGCCACCGCGATCATGGGCGGACAGGTGCAGGCCACGAGCGAGGCAAGCATCGTGTCTCTGCCCAAAGTTAAGGGCGGCAAGATGAAGGCGCTGGCTGAGACCTGGACGAAACGCATTTCGGTCTACCCGGATTTAACGACAACGACCGAGCAGGGTTTCCCGGAAATCAACATCGTGCATTGGGCAGGCGTCCATGCTCCGAGCGGTGTGCCAACCGATATCCTTGACAAGGTCGCAGCGGCGGTGGATGCCGCAATGAAAATGCCGGACACGGCCAATCGCCTGAAAGCATCAGGTATTGAGCCGATCGGCGGCACCCGTGCGTCGTTTATTCAGTATGTTGCCGAAGAGCGAGCGCGACTTGCTGCGATCATCAAGATTTCCGGTATGAAAGAGGATTGATCGGAATGGAAAACCAGACAGTGCAGCCGACGCACCGTAACGACATCAAGCGCATCGTTGTTTATTGCGGTGCGAATGTGGGTAACAATCCGGCTTACGAGGCTGCGGCCGCGACCGTGGGCAGAACGCTTGCCGAGCAGGGCATTGGCCTCGTCTATGGCGGAGGTGGCGTTGGCCTGATGGGCGTGGTGGCGGACGCCGCGCTAGCGGCCGGTGGCGAGGTGATCGGCGTGATCCCAGAGGCCCTGAAAGTGCTCGAAGTCGGGCATAAAAACTTGACGGCGATGCATGTGGTCCCGGACATGCACAGCCGCAAGGCAATGATGCTGGGACTTGCTGACGCCGTCATTGCCATGCCGGGCGGCTTCGGCACGATGGACGAATTGTTCGAGGCGCTCACCTGGAGTCAGCTTGACTATCACCGCAAATTGTGTGGCTTGTTGAACGTTGCGGGCTACTACGATCACCTGATCGCATGGATCAACCATTCTGTTGAGGTCGGGCTGGTGAAAGCGGTAAACAAAGATCTGATCGTGTCCGGAGACGACGTGGAAGAAGTGCTGCGCGGGCTGCGCAAGCGTGAGTTTCCTCTGTCGCAGAAGTGGATGGGGCGATAGCGGATTTCTGTGGTGCTTCGTACAGTCAGGAGCGCGAATGCGGTACCGGGAGAGGTCGATTGTGCCGGTCTGGTCACAGCGTTCCGACGGCTTCGCAGGAGCGGCGCTTCGGCCCGTGCCAAAATGTCGACATGCTGATCAATCTTCCCACCACACTGACCTGGATTCGCATCGCGCTGATTCCAGCCTTTGTGGGCGTCTACTACCTGCCGCATGACTGGCTAACGCCGACGCAGCAAAACTGGACAGGCGCGCTGATCTTCACGTTTGCAGCGATTACCGATTGGGCGGACGGATTTGCTGCGCGCCGGTTGGGGCAGACCTCCGCGTTCGGAGCGTTTCTTGACCCAGTGGCGGACAAGTTGATGGTCGCTGCGGCGCTCTTGTTGCTGGTTCAGATGAAGCGGGCCGATGCCGTGGTTGCCTTCGTTATTGTGGGCCGCGAGATTGCGGTGTCTGCGCTGCGCGAATGGATGGCCAAAATCGGCCAATCGAACAGCGTGGCGGTGAGCACCATCGGCAAGTTCAAGACGACAGCGCAGCTGACAGCGATCATTGCGCTGTTGTTGTACGAACCGTTCTTCCCCGGTATTTCAACGCCAGTTCTGGGCACCATCGCGCTTTTTTTGGCAGCGGGGCTGACGCTATGGTCGATGTTTTATTACCTCAAACTCGCCTGGCCACACATGCGCGACGATGCGGCGAGTTCGCCGCCGCCCGGGAAGTCTGAGTAGAGCGCTGATTTGCCAGACTTTTGAAATTGTGGCTATAATTTAAGGCTTCGATTCCTCGATAGCTCAGTTGGTAGAGCGCCGGACTGTTAATCCGTAGGTCCCTGGTTCGAGCCCAGGTCGAGGAGCCAATCGAACCATCACTAAAGCCTGCCGAGATGCAGGCTTTTTTGTTTTTCGGCATGGGGTCGCACACTAGCCGCTTTTTCGTACGTTCCGGGAGCTTTCAATGGGTCGGTTATACCTCGTGCGCCACGGTCAGGCGTCGTTCGGCGCTGCGGATTACGACAATTTGAGCGAGCTGGGCCGCAGGCAGGCCGTTCGTCTAGGACAGTATTTTCGTGAGAATGATCAGTCGTTCGACGCCGTTTTCACAGGTACGCTTCGACGTCATGGTCAAACCTGGGCGGGAATTGCCGAGGGTTTGCGGCCTGAACACGCGCTGCCAGTGATTGAGCGTGCGAGTCTCAATGAATACGATCCAGCCGCCATCATCAGGGCGATTCATACGGAGCCGCTGGTGCATCCCAAAACTGCAGAAGACATCCGCAATCACTTCCGCCCCCCCAACAGGTTCCAGCACAATCTATCTAGGCGATGAACCCGGGCTTACCTATATAAAGAAT
>JAYWHV010000273.1:0-9412 GCA_043777615.1 Burkholderiales bacterium
TTCCTGCCGTCACGAATAGACCCATACCTGTAATGCCCCATGCCAATGGGCCTCCGGCGCACGCCATTGCTCCAATGAAGACATCGAGAAACGTTTTGATGACAGCATGGGTGCCCGATGTCCGACGGATGACGCCGCCAGCGACACCGCCGACGCTGACGTCTGCCGCAAACTCCCGCTTCGGTTGATAGAACCACTTGCCGACCGCGGCCGCATTGCCCGGAGTGGCCTTTGTTTGCAGAAAGAAAATGTAGGGATCAGCGTTCGAGTGGTAATAGCGTTCGCCGTCAATTGAAGGCAGGAACATTCCCGCCTCAATAATCCCGAGTCCGCGCACATCCAGTGTTCCGCCCATTCGCGGGACGGTGATGACGTCCCATGGCTTCACCTCGATGGGTGGCGCCGCGTTGCCTTTGTACATTCTTTACTCTTCGAATAGTCTTAATAAATGTGAAAGACGTCGCGGACGCCCAGGAAGTGACAGGGGAGACGGACAACGACATCCGGTACGTTTTTGGACGACTGACTTTTGCACGGAATGACCGCCCATCCAGGGGTGGAGCGTAATTTTGGCTTTAGTCGAGTTTTCGTAAAAAGTGTTTGTAGCCCAAGAGTGGAAAGGATAACAGTCAAAAGCTGCTGCTTTCGCACGCGATGCGCTGGGCGCTGCCGCCCGCTACAATCCAAGGCTAACTTTTTGATTTGTCGAGGGTTTCTCCCATGTTTGGTACTGCACACGCGCAATCCTTCTTTGGCGGCAGCGCGGGCGGGAATGAGTTCCTGTCACTGCTCCCGATGGTGGGCATTTTTGTTGTTTTCTACTTTCTGCTGATCCGGCCGCAACAAAAGCGAGCAAAAGAGCAAAAAGCCATGATCGAAGCCATGCAAAAGGGCGACGAGGTGGTGACCGCGGGTGGCATGGTCGGCAAGGTCGTCAAGCTTGATGACAATTACGTCACGCTGCAAGTCGGCGGCTCGACCGAGATTGCGTTCCAGCGGAACGCAATTACGGCGCTCTTGCCCAAGGGCTCATTGAAGCAAATTTAGGCCGCTCGTCATGTGGTCCCGGCATCAGCCGGGATGACGATATTTTCCCGGTTGCGATGGCCTGAATCGTCCCAACCTGCCCCCAATCTTTCGCATAGGGCTCAAGCCTATGAACCGCTACCCACTCTGGAAATACCTGATCATGATCGCAGCGATTGTGATCGGCTTTTTCTACACTGTTCCCAACATCTTCCCGCAGGTTCCGGCGGTTCAGGTGTCGACCAACAAGACAGCCGTGCGCTTGGATGCGTCGCTGCTCGAACGGGTCGAGAAGACGCTCAAGGCTGCAGGCCTCGTACCGGCTTCCTCCGAGCTTGATCCGGCGAACGGTGTCCATGTGCGCTTCGCCCGCGGCGACACCGATTCGCAGTCGAAGGCCAAAGAGCTACTGCTGAAAGACCTGAACGCCGGCGCAGCCGACGGTACGGGCAACTACATCATCGCGCTCACCAACGAGTCGACCACGCCGCACTGGATGCAGTCGATCAACGCGAAACCGATGTCGCTTGGCCTCGACTTGCGCGGCGGCGTGCACTTCCTGATGCAGGTGGACATGAAAGGTGCGCTGGATCGTGCGGCGGATCGCAACGCTTCCGATATTCGCGGGTTGTTGCGTGAGAAGAAGGTTCAATACAACGGCGTCGACAAAGCGGGCGACACCATCGCGATCAAATTCAGCGACCCCGCCGAACGCGAAAAAGGCTCAAGAGCGATCACCGAGAGCAACGCCGATTTGCTGATCAAGGAAGACGGCGCGGCGCAGGACCTGCGCCTCATCATCACGCTCAAGGAAGAGGCCAAGAAAAAGCTCGCTGACGCTGCCATCGAGCAGAACCAGAAAGTGCTCGGCAATCGCATCAATGCGCTCGGTTTGACCGAACCGATCATTCAGCGTCAGGGTGCGGATCGCATTGTGATTCAGGTGCCGGGTGCATCGGATCCGGCGCGTTTGAAGGACGTCATCGGTCGCACCGGCACGCTCGAACTGCGCATGGTCGAAGCAGACATCAGCAAGAACAGCGCGTCATTGCAGGCCGCCCAGAACGGCAACGTTCCGTTTGGCACCGAGCTCATGAATGATCGCGATGGCGGTCAGATTCTGGTCAAGAAGCAGTTCATCCTGACCGGTGAGCGCATCAACGGCGCCGAGCCCGCGTTCGACGGCCAGAATAATCAGCCGATTGTGCGCATCAGCACGGACGGTCAGGGCGCGCGCATATTGCGCGAAGTCACCGGCCAGAACGTCGGCAACCGCATGGCCATCATCCTGATCGAAAAGGGCAAAGCCGAGGTCATCACGGCGCCGACGATTCAAAGCGAGCTGGGTGCGAATTTCCAGATCACGGGCCGCATGTCGACGCGTGAGACGAGCGATATCGCACTCTTGATTCGTTCAGGTTCAATCGCTGCGCCGATGGAAATCATCGAAGAGCGCACCGTCGGCCCGAGCCTCGGTGCCGAGAACATCGACCGCGGATTTAACTCCGTAGTCTGGGGCTTCGTCGCATTGGCGGCGTTCGTCTGCGTGTATTACGCGATCATGGGATTGATCTCGACACTCGCGCTGTCGGTGAATCTGCTGCTGCTCATCGCGTTGCTGTCGATGTTGCAGGCGACGTTGACGCTGCCAGGCATCGCAGCGATCGCGCTCACACTTGGTATGGCGATTGACGCCAACGTACTTATCAACGAACGTATTCGAGAAGAGCTGCGCCACGGGGCCAAGCCGCAGGACGCGATCGCCACGGGCTTCGAGCTGGCGTGGGCCACCATCCTTGACTCGAACATCACCACGTTGATCGCAGGCATCGCGCTTTTCACGTTCGGCTCCGGTCCGATCAAGGGCTTCGCGGTCGTGCATTGCCTCGGAATTCTGACGTCAATGTTCTCTGCCGTATTCTTCTCGCGCGGCATCGTGAACCTTGTTTACGGTGGCAAGAAGAAGCTCGAAAAGATTTCGATTGGCACGATCTGGCGCGGCGGAAGTTCAGGCGTGGCGGTGCCCACGGCTGGTGTCGCAGCGTCCGCGAGCGATGCCCCAACCGCCGTCATCGAATCCAAGTAACGTAAGAAGTACAGGAGACAAACATGGAATTTTTCCGCTTCAAGCGCGACTTGCCCTTTATGAAATATGCGTTGATCTTCAACGCAATTTCGCTCATCACTTTCCTCATCGCAGTCGGCGCGCTTTTCTACAAGGGGCTGCACTACGGTATCGATTTCACCGGTGGCACGGTCGCTGAGTTGCGCTACAGCAAGCCTGCCGATATGGCTCAGGCGAGAACTTCGATTGAAGCGTTGAAGACAGGTGAGGCGGTCGTGCAGAACTTTGGTACACCGCAAGACGTGCTTGTGCGGTTGCCCATCGTGAAGGGCGTCACGAATGCTCAGATGAGCGACAATCTGTTCAAAGCGATCTGCGGACCGCGCGTCATCTCGGAAGCGAAAACGGCCTGCGGTGACGGCGCAGAAAAAATTGTATTGAAACGCGTCGAATTCGTCGGTCCTCAGGTCGGCAAAGAGCTGTTCGAGAGCGGCGCATTGGCACTCGTGCTCGTCATTGCGGGCATCATGGGTTATCTGGCGATCCGCTTTGAATGGCGCTTCGCCGTCGCGGCGATCATCGCGAATCTGCACGACATCATCATCATTCTGGGCCTCTTTGCCATCTTCGGCTGGGAGTTCAATCTGCCTGTGCTGGCTGGTGTGCTCGCAATCCTGGGCTACTCGGTCAATGAGTCCGTTGTGATTGCCGACCGGGTGCGCGAAAACTTCAGAAAAATGCGCAAGGCGGGTGTCGATGAAGTCATCGACAACGCCATCACCAGCACCATCAGCCGCACCATCATCACCCACGGCTCCACGCAGATCATGGTGCTCTCAATGCTGTTATTCGGTGGCGAAACATTGCATTACTTCGCACTCGCTCTCACGATTGGTATCTGCTTCGGTATCTACTCCTCCGTGCTCGTGATGGCGCCGCTCGTTCGCTGGCTTGGCGTGTCGCGCGAGAATCTGGTTAAGCCCGAAGGCCCGCCGAAAGACCCGCTGGAAGCAGAGAAGATCCTGGCGTGATGTTTTGCTGCGCCCGCGGCGTCATACTGCCTGATCGATGATTGCCGAGCTGCTGGCGTTTTTCGCGTCGCTGGATGATCGCCTGGCGGCGTTGGCTCAAGGCTCGCCGACGATATTTTTCGCGGTAGTTGCCGCGATCATATTTGCCGAGACCGGGCTCGTGGTGATGCCGCTGTTGCCGGGGGACTCGCTACTCTTTGTGTCCGGCGCGATCACCGCGATATCGGGGCTCAACGTCCACCTGTTTGTCGTGATTCTGATTGCCGCGGCAGTGCTTGGCGATTCGGTCAACTACTTTGTTGGCAGCAAACTCGGCCTGAAGGCATTTGAGAACAAGAACTCGCGGGTCTTCAGGCCCGAGTATCTTGCGCAAACACAGGCCTTTTACGAGAAGTACGGCGCGTTCTCCATCGTCATGGGCCGCTTCGTGCCGATTGTTCGTACCTTTGTTCCTTTTCTCGCGGGCGTTGCACAGATGCCCTACCGGACGTTTTTTCTCTACAACGTCATTGGCGGTGTTGCCTGGATAACGTCGCTCGTGTACGCGGGCTACCTGTTCGGCAATATCCCTGTAGTGCGAGACAACCTGAGCCTGATTGTCATCGCAATCGTGCTGGTCTCGGTACTGCCGGTCGCGATCAAGGTGTTTCAGGAGTGGCGGAGCGCGCGGAAGTAGTTTGCGCCAACCGCATTTGCGGGCCCGTGATTAGCAAGACGCCTCAGCTGTGGCGTCATTCTCGATGCATGGCATCGGGAATCCAGAAAGGGGGCCACAGCAGTTGCTTCAAACAACATCTCAGCGTGGCCACGTTCTGGATGCCCGCCTTCAGCAAGCATGACGACGATTTGGATGGATCCGCTGAGGTACGTTGCGATTTTGGTGCGGGCCTATTGCACAAACGTAGAAATCACGTCCAACGGTTTCCGCGAAATCGCCGGGACCGTGGCGCCCTCCGCCGGATAGCCCACCACCAAAATCAGGTAAGGCGCTTCGTGTTCGGGGCGCTTGAGGATTTCGTTCAGGAACTTCATGGGCGCGGGCGTGTGCGTGAGCGACACGAGCCCGGCGTGATGCACGGCCGTGATCAGCATACCCATTGCGATGCCGACGCTCTCGGGTGTGTAGTAGTGCTTGATGCGTTCGCCGTTTTCGTCGATGCCGTAGCGTTGACCAAACACGACGATCAGCCAGGGTGCGATTTCCAGAAACGGCTTGTGCTCGTCGGTGCCAAGATGCGCGAGCGCGCCTAACCATTCCTCGCCAGCGCGTTTGTTGACGTAGAACTCGCGCTCTTCGACTTCGGCGGCGATGCGGATTTCGCGCTTCACCTCCGCATTGCTCACGGCAACGAAATGCCACGGCTGCTGGTTGGCACCGGACGGCGCGCTACCTGCAGCACGGATGACGTTTTCAATGATGTCGCGCGGCACCGGACGATCCGAGAAGTCGCGCACGGTGCGGCGCAGGTGCATGCGGTCCGCGAACTTTTGTGCGCGTGCCGCGATCTCCTCGACGGAGCGTTCAACGTAGCTCGAGAGCGGGAGGCGGGGGTGTTTTTTCATGCGCGAAAGAATAGCGCAGGGCGCACAGTTGCGACGAAACGGGCTCGTCCCGTCAGTGCTCGCAAAGCCCTCGAATAAATGGCTAGCGCCTGATTCAGAAGGCGGACAGTGCCCGCCCTACCGACTTACAGGATGCAAACATCGCCAGTTACACCCGCTGACTGCCGCTGCCCGTAATCGTGACATCTGTGCGCTCATGTTCGACCGCGCGCAGGCGGCTCTGCGACAGCACGCCAGCGCTTTCAAGAATCGGGTAGGCGACCGAGCAGAAGTGCGAGTTGATGCGCTTCAAGTCGCGCATCAAATCGAGATGCAGCGAGCTGGTCTCGATGCTTTGCACCGTCTGGTCCGCGAGGCGTCCGAGGTGCTTGTCGTAGTTCACGAGTTCGAGTTCGCGGAACTTTACTTTTTCTGCGATCAGGAGCTGCGCATCGTTGACGTCGTTGTTGATGAAGACATTCATCGCGAGGCGCAGGTTGGTGACGAGTCGCGTGTGCAAATCGCATAACTCTAGTTTTCCCGCTTCCGAAAAATTGCGGTTACGGTCGATATTTTTTTGCACCACATCGTTGGCGCTTTTCTCGATGATGTCGCCAACCTGTTCGAGGTTAATCGTGAAAGAAATGATGTCGGTCCAGCGGCGGCTTTCTCGATCGCCCATCGGTGTGCGGCTGACCTGCGTCAGGTAGAACTTCACCTGTTTGTAGAGCGAATCAACAACATCGTCCAGACGGCGAATTTCATCGGCCGACGAGCGATGGTTTTCGCGCATCAGGCGGCCCAGCGCGGAGAGCATTTGTTCGACGAAGTCACCAATGCGCAACGCCTCGCGCGCCGCGCACGTAAGCGCGAGCGAAGGCGTAGGCAGCGCATGCGGATCGAGATGTTTCGCCCGGCTCTCGTCTTGAACTGTTGGTGCAGCGGGCAAAAAGCGGTGAGTCAGATCGGCCATGCGGTGCACGAACGGAATGCAGAGCGCGGCAAGAGCAACGTTGAAAACCAGGTGAAAGGCGATGACCACCTGAGTTTCGCCAAAACCCGAATCACGCGCGTAGTTTGCGATCAGATGCACAAACGGTATCGTGATCAGTGCTCCCGCAAGCTTGAAGACCAGATTTCCGAGAGGAACGCGGCGAACTTCGGGAGAAGAACCTAACGTCATGAGCACCGCGAGTGCGCCGCTGCCGATGTTGGCACCGAGCACGAGCGGCAACGCGGTGTCCAGGCCGATGACTTGTGACGCCGTTAAGGTGGCCACCAGCAGCACGACGGCGAGGCTCGAATAGGCGAGCACGGTTACCGCAGCGGCGATCACCAGATCAAGCAGCGGATCGCCCGAGATCGTCGTGAAGATGGCTTTTACACCGACCGTTTGCGTGAGCGGACGTGCTGCCGCGACGATCAGTTGCAACGCCAGCATCATGAGGCCCAGGCCAATGCTCACGCGGCCCAGATGCTCAGCATTCGTGCGCTGCTTGGACAGGAAGACGATGACACCGACGAAGATCAACAGCGGCGATAACCACGTCAGGTCGCGCGAGAGAAACACTGCCGCCAACGCTGTGCCGATATCAGCGCCCAGCATGATCGCAAGGGCCGGAGCGGTGGCGATCAGGCCGCTGCCCGCGAATGAGGTGGTCAAAAGCGCGGTGGCGGTTGAGCTTTGCAGAAGGCTCGTGACGCCCAGGCCAGCCAGCATCGCCATAAAGCGGTTGTCGACGTTAACCGAGAGAAAGCGTCGCAACTCGGCCCCGTAGACGCGCAGGATGCTGGATCGCACCAAGTACGTACCCCAGACGAGGAGCGCAATTCCGGCGAGGATATTAAGGAGCGTCAGCATGGTGATGAACTACTTCGCACGGTCGCACGGAGCGTGCGCATCGACCGGGGCGGCGCATCGGTTGGGGCTGCGCGCTCTTTCTGCAAATTGTCATCACGCTGTAACAAAGGCGTGATACTAAACATGATTCGATCATACGCCCCGTAGCTTCGGGGTGCGCGCTTTGTGTCGATTTACGACAGTAGGCGCTTACAGGCGTTGCGTAGGCGCGACGGAAAACCTCAACGGGCCTTTAGCGCGCATCCATGGGCAGCGCTCGATACCAATAGTCGTAAGTGCCTCGGAAACCGAATCGCTCATAGATACGCCGTGCGGGATTGTCAGCGCGCACTTGAAGGTAGGCAACGCGTGCGCCCGCATCGCGTGCCTCGGTGAGTTGCCTCGTCAGCAGCGCTGACGCATAGCCACGATTAAGGCCCGCCGAGACGGTACCCACATCAAAAATTCCAACGTGATCGTTCTCGGCAATTGCGACAGATCGGGCGACGCGAGTGCCGTTTTCGTCAAAGGCGAACGACGCTCGCACTTCAACCGCGCTCAAGCGCCACCGCTCTGCGAGTCCCGCCGTTTCGCGCGCATCGTCGCCGCGCATCTCGGCAACCCACGTCGCCGCGAGCCCCAAATTGTCCACGTTCGTGAAAGTCGCCGTGCCGGGGCGCAGATGCGAAAGATCGAGTTTGGAAAGATCAAGCACCATGACGAGCGCCGGGTCGAATTTGACATAACCCAGCGCTTCGAGCCTTGCGTCCAGCGTTGCGTCGCTAACGAACGGCGTAATTCGGAAAATGCAGGGCAGATTTGCCTTGGCAAAGGCCGCGCGGGCTTCAGCCATGTTCACCTCGAGCGGGCGTGCCGACGGATAGAACGGATTGATGCAGCGCGAGCGCTTCGCCAGCCCCGGAGAAAGGCCCACGCTCCAGCCGTCAATCATCAAACCACGATCGGGGCGCGATGCGTTTTGGGAGATTTCTTCCAGGCGGCGGAGATTGATTTCGGCGGTCATTGCGCGAGGCATCAGAGGCAAACGATCGCAGTGTAGCTTTTTCGTGAAAGCATGGCTGCATTGGGGATCAAGGCAATAATCAATGAAACTCGACTTTAGTCAAAATATGCCTATAGTCCCAATGCAGTCGAGGTTTCAACAAAAAGCTGAACTGGTCTAAGGGGATCTCGCAGACACGCGCCTTGCACCAGCGCGACATCAAAAAATGCCGCGCCCGCTAAGGCCATTCTTCGGATTTCAGCAAGCGTCGCGTCCGACGTTGCCGCGTGCTTTTGGTTTGCCTTCATGCACGTGTCCGCGAAAACTGTGGGCAGCTTGCGCCGCCTAGAAAAAAGATTCAGGTGAGGACTTGCACCTCGCGCACTAGCCGCACCTCTAGCGCACGCGACTTATCGGGAGCGCCACCACAACCTTGGGGAGGAGGGGCAGCGGCGGCTCCGTCAGCCGAGCTTCACGTTGTTCACTCCTGTGTGCTCTGGATGTGCGAACAACGATCGGTTGCGTGAAACGGTTTCGCCGTTTCTTCCTGAAAACTGGGTGGTCTGACTCGCGATAAGGCGCATCGAACCGGAAAAAGTGCCGGTTGCGTCCGGCGTTCTGAGCGCTCTCAGTTGCGCCTCGAACTGCTTTCGGGTGGCGCTCCCGCACGCTATCTGTGTGCTGGGAGCGTCATCCGCTGGGTCTGTGACCGTTACAACAAACGCTGCATCAACGTCGCTTCCGACTGCCGACGCGCTGGGCTTTCCTGCGGATCGATGTCGGTGACGTAGCGCGTAGTGCGTGCTGCTTCCTGTGTCGTGATGCTTGTCGTTGGAGCGATTGAACGCTCTGTGCGCGTCGTCGGTTGCACAGTGCGCAACGACAACTCGCCAAAGATTCGCCAT
>JAYWHV010000274.1:0-9371 GCA_043777615.1 Burkholderiales bacterium
CTGTCGCAGTCACACGTCACGGTACTCATTACCGGCGAATCCGGCACCGGCAAGGAACTCGTCGCCCGCGCCTTGCACGAACACAGTCCGCGCAAAGGCAAGCCGTTCATCGCGATCAACACGGCTGCAATCCCGAAAGATTTGCTCGAATCAGAGTTGTTCGGACACGAACGAGGATCGTTTACCGGTGCAGCTTCCACGCGCCAGGGCCGCTTCCAGCAAGCTGAAGGCGGTACGCTCTTTCTCGATGAAATTGGCGACATGCCATCCGACCTTCAGGTGCGTTTGCTGCGCGTGTTGCAGGATGGGGAGTACTACCGCGTCGGCGGCCAGGCACCGATGAAATCCAATGTGCGGATCATCGCGGCAACGCATCAAAACCTTGATGAGCGCGTTCGCCTCGGCATGTTCCGCGAAGACTTGTTACATCGTCTAAACGTGGTGCGTTTGCGCCTGCCGCCGCTTCGTGAACGTCGCGACGATGTGCCGCTGTTGATGAAGCACTTTTTGACGAAGAGCGCGCAGACCTTGAGCGGCGACGTTAAAACGCTGACGCCTGCTGCGATGCAGGTATTGCAAAATTTCGCCTTCCCCGGCAACGTGCGGCAACTGGAAAACGTTTGCCACTGGATTACGGTCATGGCCCCCGGATCATCGGTAGATGTTGATGATTTGCCGCCCGAGGTGCGCGTGACCCCAGCGCCGGGAAGTACTGCGTCACAGCCTGCTTGGGCTGAAACAGCAAGCGCCGCGCCGCTCGCGCAAGCGCCACTCGTTTCTGTCCTGCCTGCCGCGCCTGCAAGCGCCTCTCCGGCGATGTCCACCCAGCCCGCTCCCAGCATCCCCGGCGCAACGACCAATAACGGCAACAGCGCAGCGCCCGGCGACTGGCAACATGCACTTTCAAGCGCCCTGGCATCCGCCATCCAGCACGGCGAACATGCTCCGGGCGATCGCCTGACGCGAGAGTTCGAAGCTACGATGATTCGCTCTGCCCTCACACAAACCAAAGGCCGCAGAATCGAGGCCAGCGAATGGCTCGGATGGGGCCGCAATACCCTCACCCGGAAGATTCACGAATTGGGGATGGACGGCGAGGTCTAGTTCGCCGTCAACAACCGTCGCCTACGTTTAGCGGTTATGTGATCCGGAAGGAACGATGGGTGACATCGAGTGATCACTCACGCGACATTCGACCTCGCGCAGCAGGCGTTGGGTCGCCATGAATGCCTTCGATCCCGCAGGCTTGAGCATTCGATTGGCCTTGCCGACCGCCTGACCCACACGCGAATACGCAGCGTTGGCTCCGACCACAACGGCGAGCTCGGGCCGATTGAGAAACACACGGCCGTTCACGAGGACCACCATTGCCGGGTTTTGCGAAGCAGCCCGTGCGGCCGCAATTGTTTTACTGACGCTGAGCAGCCGATGCTCGCGGGTGAAGACACCGCTCAGGGAGAGATCCAGCAGGTCGAACCAGCGGCGATTGACCAGCGTCGCGAGGGCCTCATCGGACGCTGGAAATTCACACAACACATTCCAGCCAGCCTGCCAGAAAAATTGCGCTGCCAGTCCGACGCCGAGCATGTGCGGCTCGCCTGGCTGCGTTGCGAGGAGCACCGAGCGAGATTCGTCGGACGCATTTGACCTTGCGCGAAACGCTCCGCCAAGATGGCGCGTGAGCGCTTGCAGCCGACACACTCCGGCGGTTACATCAATATCTGAGCACGCCTCTTCCGCCCACAGTTTTCCCATTTGACGCGCAGCGGGTTCGAAGAGATCCAGACAAATTGACTCTGCGGACAAGCCCTGCGCGAGCAGAGAGTCGACAAAGCTGGTGGCGATCTCTGGGTCACTTTGCATTGATCGCAATGCGAGCTCGCTCACCAGGTCGAGAGTCTCCAGCGCCGGTATGCGGAACTCCTGATCATCCGGGTCCGTGTGGCCGCGAAGCCTCGACAAGTTGACCCAAACTTCTGGAAACAATGTGTCGGGTGTGTACAAACGTTCAAGCAACATTGACGGCGCGGGCACTGAGTTGTCGATGCTCGTCAAACCGGTCTGATCCAGCGAATCGTTGCTGGTTTCTTCCAGGGGCTCAACGTGGTCCTGATGATCGTTCTGGGGCCGACCAAGCGCGAGCCGCATCTCCCAGTCGCCGAACAGTCGAACCGGGATGCTGTGGCGGCCGAGAAGTCGAACATCGCGATGGCGTGGATCGTTTTGAATCACCCGCCAAAGCTTGTCCACTGCAATGGCAGGGCCTTCCAGCCACTGAAAAAAGTGACCGTCGTCGTAGACAAGCATGCCAGTAATTGACAGGGTCCGGTTGCGATTGCGCGCATGCTCCAGCAGTTGTCCAAGCTGTATTGCCCCGAATGCAGCCGTTGCCCGGCTCCGATAGATGAGCGTGGCTAGCGGCGCATCGTCGTCGGCTGCGCCGATCTCGAAGCGTTTGGATGACGCACGCGGACGCGGCCTGTCTGAGGCCGGTTGCGGCGTCGAAGCTTGCGATGGTGTCATTCAGTCCCCGTGATTACTACAGTGCACCCTGCCCCTGGGTATGGTTTGCCGCTGCCGATCTGCTGTCTGCTAAAACGCGGGCATAGTGCCTGTCCAGTGATTGTTCAAATCCGTCCTGCTTTAGCGGCGGATACAACGAATCATCAGACAACTTTTATTGTCGTCCGATCATGCATCACTGTCAAACCGCCGCATCTACGTTCGAAACGACCATGGCGCGGCATCGCCGGGACGGTCGCCGCGATTGCCGAGCGTTTGGTAGTAGCCAGCGATAGCCGCGAGGTCGTTCGCGACATCCCCGCTAAGCGTTATGAATGTGTTGACCACGACGCGTTTTCCGGCGAAATCAAATGCGCCGAGCGCGACGGGCACGCGGGCGGCCAGCGCCACATAATAAAAACTTGAACGCACGTACGACGTATAACTGCGCGTGCCTTCCGGCGCAATCACGAAGCGCATGCGCGGCTCGCTCTCGAAGCGCGCCGCCATTTGATCTACGAATCCGGATGCAGAACCGCGATTGACCGGGAATCCACCGACCCGACGAAAAAAACCTGCCCACGGTCCCTTGAACAAGCTCTCTTTTCCCGCGAACGACAGCCGTTCGCCTTTGACGGTGAGTCCAACGCACCATTTGGTCAGGAGGCCAAAAACGAAATCCCAATTGCTGGTGTGCGGATACATCACGATCACGCATTTCTCAGGCATGGGGTCCGCGACCTCAATACGCCAACCCACCAACCGCACCACCCACGCCGCTACCTGCGACAAAGGGCCGTAAGCTCCCGGTGCGCGGAGTCCCGGCACGGTGTGTAAATGCGGCAGCGCTGTCGCCTCCATCGGTCCGGTCTTCTTCTAGGATAATTTAAGCGATGTTAATGGTTCCAAAATTCGTCAGCGTTGCCTCGATTGATGCGCTGTTGCCACAAACGCAATGCCAGCGCTGCGGGTATGCCGATTGCAATGCATATGCCGAGGCGATGCACACGGGCGATGCCGAGATCAATCGCTGTCCGCCGGGAGGCGAGGCGACACGCGAGGCGTTAGCCGCGCTGTTGGCGCGTGCGCCGATTGCGCTCGCTGACGATGTTGACGCCTATGCGCCGGAGCATGTCGCCCTCATCGACGAAGCGGCGTGCATCGGCTGTGCGGCGTGCCTGCCAGTGTGCCCGACCGACGCCATCGTGGGTGCTTCGAAACGGATGCATACGGTGATCCCGAGCGATTGCACGGGCTGCGAGCTCTGCATCATCGCCTGCCCGGTCGATTGCATTTCGCTCACGCCGGTCGCCACGCCCGCCAATCGTGTGCATGAGACGCTCGATGCAAGAGAACCGCAAGCGCAGCGTTTGCGGAAACAATATCAAGCGCACAAGGCGCGTTTCGCTGAACGCGCCGAGGCCAAAGTTGAAGCGCATGCGCCGAAAGTGTTGCCCGACAAGAAGACTTTGCTCGCTGACATTCTGGCCAGAGCCAGGGCCAGATCGTGAACGCTGACAAACGTCGGCGCATCTTCGCAAAATTAGCCGAAGCGAACCCGGATCCGAAGACCGAGCTTGAATACGGCAATCCGTTTCAGCTGGTCATCGCCGTGCTGTGTTCCGCACAGACGACCGACAAGGCTGTGAACATCGCCACTCGCCGTTTTTTCCCGACCGTGAGGACGCCCGCCGATCTGGTGGCGCTTGGCGAAGAAAAACTGATGGAACACATCAAAACGATCGGACTGTTTCGTAACAAGGCGAAGAACGCGGTCGCTGCGGCGCGCATCCTGATCGAGCGGCATGATGGCGAGGTTCCGAATGATCGAGCCGCGCTGGAAGCTTTGCCGGGCGTGGGCCGGAAGACTGCGAACGTGGTGCTGAACGAGGCGTTTGGCGAGCACACGCTGGCGGTCGACACGCACGTTTTTCGCGTCGCCAACCGCATGAAGCTCGCGCCGGGAAAGAACGTCGACCAGGTCGAAGCGAAGCTCATGAAATTCACGCCGCCGGAGTTTCTGCGGATAGCGCATCATCTGCTCATCCTGCACGGGCGCTATACCTGCGTTGCGCGGAGTCCGAAGTGTGGCCAGTGCGTGGTGTTCGAGGATTGCGAGTTCTCCGGGAAGCGCGCGGGTGCGGCCGTTGAATCAGATTTGCCACAACCGCCACTCCCCCAAAAATCGCGGTGAAGCCGCTCCCACAACGTTCGCTTTCAACCAGCCCCATGTTCAATCCTTCACGCGATCAGGCGCGACAATTTTTCATCGACACCTGGGCCAAATTTCAGCGCCGCGATCCACTGTCGCCGCTCGAAGAAAAGACTGCTGCGATCCTGACGATGCATCCGGAATATCACCGCGTTCTGGACAACCCGCAGTCGTTCGTGACGACAGACTGGCGGCCCGAAGCGGGTGATATCAATCCGTTTTTGCATCTCGGATTTCATCTGGCGATTCAGGAGCAGCTGGACATCGATCAGCCGTTCGGCATTCGCGATATTCATGCGCAACTGGCGGCAAAGCTTGACGACGAACACGCAGCCAAGCATGAAATTCTGGAGTGCCTTGGCGAGACGTTGTGGCAATCGCAGCGCACCGGGCAGGCGCTCGATGGAGCGCTTTACTTGCAGCTTTTATGGCAGCGACTTCCCAACCCTCAGTAGCGCGCAGCGCCGGGCCGCAACCAACGATCTGTCCATCGACGGCAACATTTATTTTGAACAAATGAGGCACCGTTTTTTCGAGCGAATCCAACTCAATCGGAGTGTCAATCCGGTCAACAGCTTTTCGCTTAAAGCGCCATTTCATTTGGGCTTAGTCGATTAAAGAGCGGTAGTCGACTTCTGCAATAGTTAGCGTTTAACCCCTATGCAGTGGTCTTTTTATGAAAAAGCTGCTTGCAGTTTTTCTCGAGCAAACTGCGCTGAAATTCCCCGTACCAGAAGGCGCTTTCTGCGATTTTTGTCGCCTGAAACGAGTTCGATCTGAGACCTGGCGATACCGAACTTCAGGTTCAAAAAGGCAATCACCGCCGCGTTGGCTTTGCCGTCAACCGGCGGCGCGTGAATGCGCAGCTTTAGCGCACCGTCGTGTTCGCCGGCGAGTTCGGTCGCCCTGGCACCCGGCTGCACATAAATCGTGAGTTCGACGCCGTCTTTGACTTCAGTTAACCACGCAGGTGACATGCAACATTCCCGGACATCAAGTTGGCCGGGCGTCGCCGATGCGCGGGCACGCGCGGAGGCAGGCTAGCGTTTGCTGCGCGCGTTGACCGCTGCCGCCCGACGCGCGGCTACGGAACCCAGCAACAGCAGCATCACGAATAGTAACCACGACGGCACCGTTGGCACGATGGCGGCGATGCTGGTCACGGTGCTCGCTACGTTGTTGCTCGTGATCGGGTCCGGCGTCGTGCTTGTCGCTGTCGCCGTGATGATGAGCGCGCCATTGGGCGGGCTGACATAGCTCACCGCGCACACGATTCTGGCACCGACCGCGAGCGGGTTGGGCACCGGATCTGGCGTGCAGGTGACCGTTGCGCCCGGCGGCAAACCGGTAATGACGCAGGAAGCATTTGCAGCAGCGCTCGGCCCCGCATTGGTACAGGTGACGGTGCCGTTGACTGTCGCGCCCGAGGGTGGGCTAGCCGGGAAACCGGTCAGTGTGGCCTGCATGTCGGCGACTGGGTTCGGCGAGATCGCACGAGTGTCGACGTTGTTCCCGGGCACGGGATCGGCGGTTAGCGAGCCTGCGGTGGTCGTAATGTTGAGCACGCCGTTACCGGGTGCGGGGAAGGTGCTGGTGCAGGTAATCACTGAGCCGACGGGCAGTGGATTGCTCGCGCCCGAGCAGCTCTGCACTGCTCCGGCGGGCAATCCGCTTAGCGCGCAAGTCGGCGTGGCGGCCGCGCTCGGGCCCCTGTTGGTACACGTGCCGCTGACGATGACCGGCTGCCCGGCCGTGGCGGACGCGGGAACCGTGGTGACCGCGGCCATATCGGCCAAAGGAACTACGCCCACCGATTGTTGCGCAACGTTGTTGCCCGGAAATGGATCGGCAGTCGTCGAGCCCGCCGTGCCGGTCACGGTCACGCCGCCGCTGACCGGTGCGGTGAAGCTGACCGAGCAGACAATCGTCGCCCCCACCGTCAGCGAAGCCACCGGCTGCACCGGCGCGCACACGACCGTGGCACCGGACGGCAAGCCCGCTACCGCGCACGTTGCATTGGTGGCCACGCTCGGGCCGTCGTTGGTGCAGGTGACCGTGCCCGTGACGGCGGATCCGGCGTTGGGATTGGCCGGGAATCCGGTGACGGTCGCTCGCATGTCGGCCTGGGGAACGATCTCGATCGGCTTCGCATCGATGTTGTTATTGATCGCCGGGTCGGCGGTGGTGGAGCCTGCCGTCGTAGTGATGTTCAATGGGCCACTGGCCGGTGCGAGGAATGTGCTGCTACAGACAATCGTGGCGCCCACAACAAGCGGATTGGGCGCGACGCTTGGTACGCAGCTTTGCGTTGCGCCTGCCGGTAGCCCGCTCAAGACGCACGTTGGTGCAGCCGCCGGGCTGGGGCCTAGGTTGGTACACGTGCCAGACACAGTCACCGACTGCCCGGCGGTCGCGGTGCCACCTGCAGGAACACTGGTCACGGCGCGCATGTCAGCTTGCGGGACGACAGCCACGGGTGAGTGTGCGGTGTTGTTCGTATTGTCCGGATCCGTGGTGCTTGACGCGGCAGTCGCCACCACTGTGACGGTGCCGCTCGCGGGTGCGACAAAACTCACCTCGCACGTAATTGCGGCCCCTACCGCGAGGCTCGCCAGCGGTGTAGCCGGCAAACAGACGACGGTGGCTCCGGGCGGCAGACCAGCGACGGCGCATGTCGCATTTGCGGCTGCACTCGGGCCGTTGTTGGCGCAGCTGATCGTGCCCGTCACGGTGCTTCCGGCAGGTGCGTTGGCGGGGATGCCCGAGATTGTTGCGATCATGTCGGCTCGCGGAGAAAGGGTGATCAACTTCGTATCGACGTTATTGTTCGGATTGCTGTCCTGGGTGAGGCTCCCGGCGACCGTAGTGACCGAAATCGTTCCACTGGCTGGGGCGATAAACGTGGCGGTGCAAGTGATCACCCCGGCTGGTGCGGCTAGCGTCGCGGGAATGGGATCAGGCACACAAGTCTGCGATGCACCGGGCGGCAGTCCGACGAGCGTACAAGTTGGCGTGGTCGCAACGCTCGGGCCGAGGTTCGTACAGGTTCCGCTGACCGTCACCGACTGTCCGGCAATCGCGGTTGCGGGCGAAGTGGTTTGCGCCTGCATGTCAGCAATAGGCACGATCCCCACCGATTGCTGAGTCGTGTTGTTTCCCGGTACGGGGTCATCAATGCTGCTCGCAGCGGTTCCGGTGACGGTGATATCGACGTTTCCTGCCGGGGGTGCTGTGAAGCTCACATTACAAACGATGCTTTGGCCTACTGGAAGCGGATTCGGAACGGGACTCGGGACGCAGCTGTAGCTCGCTCCAGAAGGTAGCGAGTTGACAGTGCACGTTGCATCAGGCGCAGGGCTCGGTCCGTTATTGGTACAGGTCACAACGCCAGTCACCGTTGATCCCGCAGGTGCGGTCGCCGGGAACCCGGACACCAAAGCTTGCATATCGGCGAGCGGCGTCACGGACAGAGGCTGTGTGTCGACGTTATTGCTCGGCGCAGGATCAGGGGTCGCGCTGCCCGCGGTTGTGGTGATATTGAGTGTGCCTGATGCGGGCGCTGTAAACGTGCCGGAGCACGTGACGCTGTTTCCCACTGCTAGCGGGCTGGGAATCGGGTTCGGAATGCAGGTCTGCGTTGCGCCCGACGGTAATCCGCTGAGCACACAGCTCGGCGCTGCCGCCGCACTTGGGCCTGCGTTAATGCAGGTGCCACTTACCGTCACGGGTTGACCGGCGGTTGCGGTCGCCGGTACAGTGGTTGCAGCCTGCATGTCAGCTTGCTGAACAGCCGTCACAGTGGCGGACGCTGTGTTGTTTGCGCTGACCGGATCAAACGTCGTGGTGGAAGCCGTGACAGCAACAGTGACGACACCACTGGCAGGCACAACGAAGCTGACCGCGCACGAAATCGTCGCATTCAATGCAAGGCTCGCCACCGGTGATGGCGGCACACAAATGACGATGGCACCAGCAGGAAGCGCGCCGATCGCGCAACCAGCTGATACGGCGTTGCTCGGCCCGTTATTGGTACACGTGACGGTGCCGCTGACCGTGCTGCCTGCGGGCGCTGTGGCCGGAAATCCGCTTACACTCGCAGCCATGTCGGCCTGCGGAACTACAACGATGGGTTGCGTGTTGACGTTGTTGCCCGCGTTGGGATCGGCCGTGGAACTGCCCGCCGTGGTTGTGATGTTCAACGGCCCTAATGCCGGCGCAGTGAACGTGCTCGAGCAGGTGACCGAAGCGCCCACCGCCAGCGGATTGGGAACAGGGTTTGGCAGACAGGTCTGCGTCGCACCGGCAGGGAGTCCGCTGAGGCTACAGGACGGAGCAGCCGCGCTGCTGGGGCCGTTATTCGTGCACGTACCTGAGACAGTCACAGACTGTCCCGCCACGACCGATGACGGCACGATTGTCGTCGCCGCCATATCGGCTTGCGGCACACTGCCAACGGATTGTTGTGCAGTGTTGTTCGCCGGAACAGGATCGGCCGTTGTACTGCCCGCGGTACCAGTTACTGTGACACCGCCGCTCGCGGGCACGGTAAAGCTCACCGCACATGTGATGGACGCACCCGCCGCCAAAGGATTGGGGGCAGGATTCGGCAAACAGCTTACCGTTGCACCCGCCGGAACGGTCGTCACGGCACACGTTG
>JAYWHV010000275.1:0-9328 GCA_043777615.1 Burkholderiales bacterium
CACGGTCGCGATGGTCGGCGATGGCGTGAATGATGCGCCGGCGCTCGCCGCCGCCGACGTCGGCATCGCAATGGGCACGGGCACTGACGTGGCCATGCATGCGGCAGCGATCACGCTCATGCGCGGCGATGTGGCGCTGGTGGCGGGCGCGTTGGAAATCTCGCGGCGCACGGTCGCCAAAATTCGGCAAAACCTGTTCTGGGCGTTCGCGTACAACGTCGCTGGTATTCCGCTCGCGGCGTTCGGCTACTTAAGCCCGGTCATGGCTGGTGCCGCGATGGCGATGAGCTCGGTGAGTGTGGTCACCAACGCGCTGATGCTCAGTCGCTGGAAACCGGGCGCAAAGTAGCATCGTCGTCACGATGCTCGTGCTTTTCAACAAACCCTATGGCGTACTCTCGCAGTTCACCAGCGATGGCGGCAAATGGCGCACGCTGGCCGACTACATCGATATTCCCGATGTCTACGCAGCGGGGCGGCTGGATGCTGACAGCGAAGGCTTGCTGCTGCTCACTGACAATGGCCATTTGCAGGCGGCGATTGCAGGTGATCGCTCAACAGTGACCAAAACCTATTGGGTTCAGGTAGAGGGCGCAGCCACGGACGATCACGCTGCGCGGCTGGCGGGCGGTGTGATGCTGGGCGATGGCCCAACCGGACTGGCCACGTGTCGCGTGCTGCAGGGGGTGGCCGAGCTGTGGCCCCGCGTGCCGCCGATTCGGGTGCGCAAAAACGTGCCTGATAGCTGGATCGAGCTCACCATCGGAGAAGGCCGAAATCGTCAGGTTCGGCGTATGACGGCACATGTTGGGTTACCGACGCTACGGTTGATTCGGGTCGCGGTTGGTCCGTGGCGAGTCGAGGGGATTGCGTCGGGGGAAATGCGTGTGATTTCGGATGATGAGGCGTTCGCGGCGCTGCGTTCGTCGAAATAGAGATCTTCGACTCGTAGCCGCGATGCAATGAAATGGAATCGCGGAATGATGGCGTGCGGTTCCTCGATTCCGCTGCACTTCATCGAGGCCACGCCGCACTGCAGAAACATCCAGGGTGCCGTCATACTCGCTGAAGGCAGGTATCCAGACCTCGATTTTGGCAGGACGGTATTCTTGGCCGCCATCGATGGCAAAGGTTCTGGATCCCCGGCCGCGCCGAGGATGACGCCGAGCTGAGGCATCTTCCTAGTCATGCATCGACTTTTTCCATTACCGAGCCCTAGCCCCAGTGAAATCAGGGCTGAGCCGTAAAAGCTGATCCGTCAAGTATTGAACCGCGACGTCGCTTCGGTCAAATAAAACCACTCGTGATTTGCCTCGGCGAGCGCGTTCGGAAACAGGATGCGGCCGTCCTTCGGCGCGGTCAGGATTTCGCCATTCGCCCGTGTGCCAATGACCTCTCCGGCCGCGAGCGTATCGAAGCTTTGCCAGGCTCGTGCAAACGTGTCTGCCTTATCGAGTTTGTCGACGACCAGGGCGATGTGCAAGCCCTCGGCATTTGCCGCGAGCGGGGGTTTTGCGTCGTCGGTCAATCCGAATAGAGCCAGCGTGTTGCGAATCGCCCGGTACGCGACTTCCGGGCCATTCGGGTCGTCGTGCTGGCCGCATTCGAGTGTCAGCGCCATGCCGCCAGTGCTGCGCATGTACTCGGTTGTTCCGACGCCGTATTTGGGATCGAGATCGTGGCGCTTGCCCGCTGTGGGATCAAGCGTCGCAGCCCGCGCCCGGCGCTCTTCCACGCCCGAGGCGTAGGTGCCAAGCCAGCCGTCGACGGCGCGGTTCACGCCGAGGCGCAGCGCCCAGTCGCGCTCGGTGTCGCCATGAATCGTCGGCTCAAGCTTGCCGGAATTATTCTCAGGCCCCACCATCACAAACGCCTGCCCTTGCGCCTGAAATGAATGCAGATCAAGCAGCACGCCATGCGCTGCCATGAGCGGACACAGCCAGTTCGCAATGTGATCTTCGAACTCCGTCGGCGTGTCAGTGGGCTGGAGATTGCGGTTCAGATTGCGGTCACCGACGCGCCGCTTCATTGCGTACGCCATCGGGTTGGTGATGGGCACGAAGGTGACTACACCGCAAACAATTTGGAGCTGGCCCGATTCGATTTCGGCGATGACGCGACGAATGCCGTGCATGCCCGCGAGTTCGTTGCCGTGGACGGCCCCGGTGATGAGAACGCGTTTGCCGGGTTGAACGGCGGTGAAAGTGACCGACTGGAAGGACAACATAATCTCTAGAGAACCCTGCAAAAAACAGCCTTCAGATACCGGCTCTCGTTCACCTGCGCGAGCCACGGATGATCTGGCCCCGCCCCGCGAACCTCCAGTATCTGTAACTCACGGCCCGCGTAGAACGCCGCACGTCGCAGCATGTCGAGGAACTGCTCCTCGCTCACCACACCGGTGCAAGAGCAGGTCAGAAACAATCCGCCCGGCTTCACGACGCCGAGTGCGAGCTTGTTCATGTCGAGATATTTTTTCAGCGCATCGATGACCTCATCGCGGGCGCGCGTCATTTTTGCGGGGTCAAGCACGACGGCGTCCCAGCGCTTGCCCGCTTCCTGTGCTTCGCGCAGCCACGGGAAGATGTCGGCCTGCGTCACCTTCGCCTTGACATTGTTGAGCTTCAGGTTGCGTGTCGCGAAATCGACAGCTTCTTCATCGAGGTCAACTGCCGTGATGTCTGTTGCGCCTCCATGTGATGCCGCGCCCGAGTACACCGCGAAGCCGCCCGAGTTGCAGCAGAGGTCGAGCATGCTGGTGCTCTTTGTCGATGCGATGAGTTCGCCCCAACGTTTGCGGTTGTCGCGCTGATCGCAGAAAAAACCGGTTTTGTGTTTACCGCCGATCTGCACGAAGAAATTCACGCCATGTTCGGTAATCGTCGACGGCTTGCCGCCGTGTGGCGGCTTGCCTGGCGGGCAATCAAAGCCTTCCTGCTTCTGCGCGTTGTCGTCGCCGAACGCGAAAATTTGCGAATCCGGAAATTGTGTGAGTAGTGCGTCGTAAATCCAGTGCTGCATGCGAAACATGCCCGCCGCATAAAAGCAGACAACGAGCACATCACCAAATCGATCCACGATCAAACCCGAGAGCCCATCGCCCTCGGCGTGGATCACGCGATAAGCGTCCGTGACGGCATCAAGGTTGTAAATCTTGCGTCGCAATTGCACGGCGTCAGCGATTTTCTCGGCGATAAATTGCGCATCGACGATTTCGTCCTGCTTTTCGGTTAGCAGGCGAATCGCCATCGGTGCCTGCATGTTGAGCATGCCGCGCCCGATGAATTCGCCATCGACCGAGAGGACTTCCACCAGATCGCCGGGAATTATGCGCTCGGCAGGCCGCTCCACCATTTTCTGGAAGATGAGCGGGTGAACGTATTTGCGCTCGCTTTTTAAGCGAACTTGCGGGAGCGATTCAGAGCGATTTTTGCGGGCCATGCCCCAATGTTAGCGAGCGGGGTTTTGTTTTCCCGTCAACAGCGCTGTTTCCACCTTTTTCCAGTACGGCGTAAATCGCCGCAATGCGCCCCGATATTCTGCAAAGGCGGGCTCGGATGCCCATTCGACTTCAAACGCGCTCAGACGACTATGTAGCCACCGCTGCGGCGTGGCTTGCGTCATCACCGACTTCACGCCCAGGATGCCTAGCACCTCAGCCGTATCGCCCTTGTAAATCAACACACCGGGAATTTCGGCTAGACAGTCGGCGATAAATTGCAATCGCTTGAGCGTAAAGCGTCCATGCGCATCGTCGCCCAGATCGAAAACAAAAATTCGCGGCAGGTCGGAGTGCGCCGTCAACGTTGGGTTCGCAGGCGAGAGCATTTCGTCGTGCAGCAAAACAATGCGCGAGAAATCGGCGTTCACGCCTGAACTCCTTTGAAGAGCCGGTCATCGAGCGTGTCGTAGCTCGCGTCGAACGGGCAAGTACCGTCGCGTGACGCTTTACAGCGCATGCACGGCTCGCCGTCGGTGTATTTCTGCACATTCTCGCGATTGAAAAAATATGGCTTGCTGGAGAACGTGGAAGCCACCCATTGCCACGACAAATGGTTCGACGCCACGTCGCCATCGAGCAGGTGTTGCACGTACCAGTCCGCGCCTTCGCGCCACGCAATCTTGCGAAAGTGCACGACGTATGCGGCGAACCACATGCGGGCATGGTTGTGCACATATCCGTCGTTCAAGAGCGCGTGAATGCTGTCGTCGATGCAGGCAAGGCCGGTGCTGCCCGTCGTGATGTCCGCGGCGAGCGGCGCCTCGCCCAGCGGCACTTTCGCCGGCTCGATATCGCGGAGGACCTCGTCGCCGCGAGCAAACCACACGCGTCGCCAGAAGTCACGCCACGCGAGTTCAAACACCAATCGGTAAGCGCCGCTAGGGCCGTTTTTGGCGAGCGCCGATTCGCGCACTTCATTTAACGTGAGACAACCCTGGCGTAAATAAGGCGACAGGCGGGTGACGGCACCGCGCAGGTGATTTCGGCTGCGGCCGTAGGCGACGGGGTCCACGCGGTCGAGTGTTGCCAACGCGGCAACACGCCCGCCCGGAATCGGGGAGTCGGGGCCGGTCGCATCGGGGAAATATTGGGCAATCGCCGCAAGCCGGGCGTCGCGATCATCTGGAAGGTGAAGCTGTTCCATCGGGGGCGTTTCTACATCGAGCTTCGATAGTACGCGCCGGGACGGACGACCGTCCGTGTGAGAGGTGGCTTTTTCCTGAAACGAAGCGTGTTAATGGGCTGTCGGCAATAAATGCCATTAGTCGACTTTAATCGAAAAAGCCATCTAGCCCCAATGCAGCGGTGATTACACAGAAAAGCTGACTATGCTTGTGCGGAAGCTGCGAGCCTTCAAATTGACGCCGGGAATCAAGCCCGTGGTCGCCAGCCGAACAGTCGGGCAGGCAAAAAGAGTATCGAGCGAACGAGCGCGAACAGGGCATCGAACGTGATGCCGATCAGTCTAAAAGGCAGCGAGATCAACCAGAAGAGCGGGAACAGCACCAGCGCGAGCAAGGCAATCGGCCAGCTCACCACCAGAAGGATGCACCACACGAACAACAGGATCAACGCTTTCATTGCAAATCCTTAACGGTAGAACTACGAACGGAAACCGGAACCTGAACTTAGATCGACTTCGATCCGGTGATGGTCACTTTTTCAAACGTAACTTGCGCAACGTTCGCGCTGGGGACTTCTGTCGGCGTTGCCGTTGCGAAGAGTGCGGCGACAGCGCCAACGGTGACCACTGACAGAACGCTGGCGAACACAGCGGTCACAGCGGTTTCGGTGCGGGAGAGGATGTTGAAAGTGCGATTCATGTGAGGCTCCAAAGTGTTTTCAATTCGTTTCGCAGCGGGGTATTCCGTTGCGATGGAGTGAACTTTATGCGGAGTGCTTTTTTGCCGCTACGGGCGTGCGATGAATCGCGGGTAGATTGCGCGAACTGCGGAATCGGTTCGTGAATGGTTCCGGGGCGCTCGACGCAAACCCGCCGAATCCCTCCGCTTCTACGTCAATTCTGCGGCGATCAGGGCCGCCACGCTCACCGCGTTCGTCTGGTGCGCGATACAGTCGGTGCTCCACACCTGACCGATGCCTGCTCGCGCCATGACATCCAGCGCGTCGTCGGCAAACAGCGCATGCGTCACCGCCACATCCACCGAAATTGCGCCCGCCGCCAGACATCCCAGCGCGGCTTTCGCAACCGTGTGCCCCGTGCTGGCAACGTCATCAAGCAGCACGACGGCACGACCGCGCAGCGAAATTTTGGGGAGATCAATTTCGACCGCGCGGTCACCGTGGCGCGCCTTGTGGCATACGGCAGAATCGAACCCGTGCCGCGCCGCCGCCTGCAAAATCCACTGCGCCGATTCTTCATCAGGGCCGAGCAAAAGCGCGCCTGGCCTTTTCTCAGCGATCAGATCAGCCAGCAGCGGCGCGCCACTGAGCGCGACCGCCCGCGCAACTGGAATCGCTTCATTTAACGCTGCGATCCGATGCAAGTGCGGATCAACCGTGATCACAGCGTCGAACAAGTCCGCCAGAAATCGCCCGATCACGCGCTGACTCACCACCTCGCCAACGCTAAAGGCAATGTCCTGACGCATGTAGGCGAGATACGGAGCGACGAGCGTCATGTGCTTTGCGCCCAACAGTCGCGCCGTTCGCGCCGCCAGCAACAGTTCCACCAGTTTTTCGTTGGGCCGATCCAGCGTCCGCAGCAACACGACCCGTTCGGGCAGCACGGCGGGTAACGTGAGCTTCAGTTCGCCATCTGGAAAGCGATGCCGAAGAATGGTTGCGCACGGCATACCCACGGCACTCGCAATCCGATGAGCCGCCGACGTTTCATCTTCGAAATGAATCAGCAGCCCGCTCATCAAAACTCCACGAACACATGCGGCACGGCATCCGCTGCGCCGATACTGTAGCCGCTGGCGCGCGTGCTGGCGTGCCGTGCGAATTCCAGATCCGCCGGAAACGACGCGTGAACCCTATACAGCGGCTCGCCGCTTTTCACCGCTGCGCCGAGTTTGTAAAACAGATCGACGCCCGCGCCCTTCACGTTAGGCGCTCCTGCCAGCCGGGCGATGCGGGCAATCTGGAAATTGTCGATACCGATGACCGTACCGGACTGCGCGGCGCAAACGTCGTAGGTCAGCACTCCAAGCTGCGGATGATTGTGATCGAAATGTTTACCGCCCTGCGCAGCGATGATCGCGTTCATGCGCGCAAGCGCACGGCCCGAATCGAGAATATCGCGCGCCACAGCGAAGCCGTCACCTCCGCGCACGTCCGGATCGCACTCAATCAGCCGACCCGCCAGCCGCAACGACTTCTGTCGCAAATCGTTCGAGGCGCGCGGATCGTTCTCCAGCACGCGCATCACATCGCGCGCTTCAAGCACCGGGCCGATACCGTCGCCGATGGGCTGGCGACCATCGGTGATCACCACATCAAGCGAGAGATGCATGCGGCGCGCAACATATTCAAACAGCCGCCGCAGTCGTTGTGCCTCCGGCATGGATCGAACCTTCGCCGTGGGCCCGATCGGCACATCAAGCACCAGATGCGTCGAACCCGCCGCGATTTTTTTCGAGAGGATGGAGGCCACCATTTGCCCTGGCGAATCAATCGACAGCGGGCGCTCAACGGATATCAAGACGTCATCTGCTGGTGAGAGGTCTGCGGTGCCGCCCCATGCCAGACAGCCGCGCAACTCGCGCACAATGGCTTCGAGCTTCGCAAACGGCAACTCGACGTTGGCAAGCACCTCCATCGTGTCGGCCGTGCCCGCCGGTGACGTAATGGCGCGCGACGAAGTCTTTGGGCACAGCAACCCGTGCGCCGCGACAATCGGCACCACCAGCATCGACGTGCGATTGCCGGGAATGCCACCGATGCAGTGCTTGTCTACCACCAGTGGTTCATGCCAGTCGAGCCGCCGCCCGCTTGCCACCATCGCCTCGGTCAGAAAATACACTTCCTCGCGATCGAGCTCCGCCCGGTTGCAGGCCACGACAAACGCGGTGAGTTCGATCTTCGAATAGCGGTGACCCGCGATATCGCGAATGATCGCTGCGAACTCCTCGCGGCCCAGTCGCTCGCCGTCGATCTTTCGAAACAGGGCCGCGATTGAGGACGGGGGCTCCGCCTGCGAAACGGACACCACGTGACCATCCGCCGCGGCCAGCTGCGCGAATGCGTCCTCGGACAACCCCAACTCGTGGCAGCCAACAATCGCGGTGTCGTCAACCACATTCAGCGTGGCCAAGATCTGACGTCCGTTGGCCCGCACTTCGATCTTCGACAACGCCTGAAACCCCTCAGCGCGATACACCTCGCAATCACGATGCAGGTAGGCCACGTTTTCTCGCCACGTATCGATGGCTACCCGTCGCAGCGCGAGTTTCGATGCGGGCGGTTGTGGTTCGATCCGGGGGGCAGCGTCGGCTTTTTCGGGCAAGTGCGGGTCGATGGGATTCATGGCAATAGCCTACAACGAAGTCGCCCCGGCAGACCGTGATATTCGTCAACTTCGGCCCAGCGAACTCACGTGCCGAGCCGCCCGTAGAATAATCTGCACAAAAATCTTTGGGGAAAGCATCATGAGCAAGAGGTTCTACCGCCCTTTGGCTGCGTTGGTCATACTGCTCTTTGTGCTTGGGCTGGCCGGCTTTGGCGGCCAGGCTGCGAAGGTTGTGGCTTCGAACGCGGCGGTCGAACAGTCGCTTGGCGCGATCCTGCAAAAGCCTGTATTTCAATGCGGCACCGGTGCCGACGCCGTGACCGACGACGGTATCGCAGGCAGCGTGACAGTGTTCGAGTCCGGGCCTGTGAGGCCCATTACGTTGTCGGCTGACGGCAAGCGCCTGTTCGTCACCAATCGACCCGCGCACTGCCTGGAAATTTACTCGGTCGATGGCGACACTTTGCGCCTCGCGAGCAGCGTGGCGGTGGGTCTGGAGCCAGTGGCCGTAGCGGAGCGCAATGCCAACGAGGTGTGGGTGGTCAATCACCTGTCCGATTCGGTGAGCGTGGTGCGACTGGACGGTACGGCGCGAGTGTTGCGCACATTGCAGGTGGGCGATGAGCCTCGCGACATTGTGTTTGCCGGGCCCAATCGGGATCGAGCCTTTGTCACTGCGGCGTTTCGTGGACAAAATCGTCCAAACATTACCTCCACCAGCTTGATGGCTCCGAGTCAGGGGCGAGCGGATGTCTGGGTATTCGACGCGGGCAATCTCGACGATAGTTTGAACGGTAACCCACTGACGATCCTCACGCTGTTTGCTGATACGCCCCGGGCGCTTGCGGTCAGCCACGATGGCGCCACGGTTTACGCAGCGCCACTGTTCTCAGGCAACAACACAACCACATTGCATCGCGATGTTGTGATCGGTCGCAAGCCCTTGCCAGCCAACAGCGGTGACGGCGTCCGCTCGCCCGAAACCGGCCTTATTGTCAAGTTCGACGGCACAGCCTGGCGCGATGAAACAAAGACCGACTGGTCATCATCGGTCAAGTTTTCGTTACCCGATTACGACCTGTTTGCGATCGACGCCAACGCCGCGACACCCGCGATCAAATCGAGGGTGAGCGCGGTCGGC
Organism: Burkholderiales bacterium; assembly: GCA_043777615.1. Lineage (GTDB taxonomy): Bacteria > Pseudomonadota > Gammaproteobacteria > Burkholderiales > Casimicrobiaceae > Casimicrobium. Next base: position 9,118 of record JAYWHV010000275.1, read on the forward strand.
ACCACGCTGTTCAATCTGGCGGTGCATCCGGCCAGCGGCAAGGTTTACGTGAGCAACACCGATGCCAAAAACCACATTCGTTTTGAAGGTCCAGGACTCACGTCGACGACCGTACGCGGCCGTATCGCCGAGAGCCGGATCAGCGTGGTGGATGTAGCGACCGGTACGGTCGACGCAGTGCATCTGAATTCCCACGTGAATTTTGGCTTGC
>JAYWHV010000276.1:0-9326 GCA_043777615.1 Burkholderiales bacterium
GCCGTCCGGCGTGACCCAGGCGGACAGGCTGTTGCGCAGCATTTTGCGGCGTTTGGCGAAGGCGTGGGTGACCATCAGCGCGAACGCTTTTTCGTCCTTGGGTTTGAGGCGTTTGTCGGCCAGCGGCGTGAGGCGCACGATGGATGAATCGACCGCTGGCACCGGCTTGAACGCGGTCGGCGGCACGTCAAAACATTTCTCGATTTTGAAGCGATATTGCAGCATCACCGACAGTCGCCCGCGCGCGTCCTCTCCGGCACCTGCCGCCATGCGATCCACGACCTCTTTTTGCAGCATGAAGGTCATGTCCGAGATGCGGTCTTCGTACTCACATAGCCGAAACAGGATCGGCGTGGAGATGTTGTAGGGCAGATTGCCGACCACGCGCAGAGGCGCAGGCAAGGTCGCGAAATCAAACTCCATCGCGTCGGCCTGATGCACGCGCAACTTGCCCGCATCAAACTCATGCACCAGCCGCGCAACCAGATCGCGGTCGATTTCGATAGCGTCGATGCTGCCTTTTGTGCCGAGCGCTGCGATAAGTTTGCGAGTCAGCGCAGCTTGTCCGGGGCCGATTTCAACGATATGTTGACCCGCATGCGGATCAATCGATTCGACGATGCGATTGATGATCGACTGATCAACAAGAAAGTTTTGACCGAAGCGCTTGCGGGCGCGGTGCGAGCCATATTCACTCATTCGAAATGATCCAGTTCAGCGAGCAGCCGTGGCATCGCGTCGGTCATGCCGCGATAGGCGACTACTTCGGGCGTCATTGAACGCAGCGAGGCAGCAAGCTCCGCCGCGCGTCCCGGCGTGCTTGCCATGACGTCCACCAGCGGACTCATCATCACGCGAATGAAAAACACCGCGCGCTGTAAATGTGGCAGGGGCCACGTCGTTTGCCGCTCCACGCGGAAGAAGAGGTTCGGCAACAGTGGCGACATATCGCGCAATGTCTCAGACCACCACTTTTCGTTTTTGTCGGGATGCTGATCCAGGCTTGCGCTCGGCACGATGAGCCACACGTGGCGCAGCATGGGCTGTTTCATGAACGCCATCGTCATGATGCTTTGTCCAGCGGCAATCAATATTTGATTGTCGGCAACCGGGGCGTGAATCGCCGCGAAATCAAGCCCCAATTTTTCGCGCGGATCCCAGCGCGAAGGGAAGCAGACGGAGAGGTATTCGGTGCGGAGCGTGTCTGCTTCTTGCTTCAGGATAACGAAGTCTTCCTGCATCGCGAGAGCTACGTCCTGTCCCCTCTCCCGCACTACACGAGAAGGGGCCAAACCTGAAATCGCTGCGAGAGCGTGCTGGTTCGGTTCGCCGACAATTGCACGTTCACGATGCGTCGCAATCACACGCTCCCGCTCGCGCCGATAAACCGCCGCCAACTCGTCACGCAACAGCAGCGCCGGTGCATCCGCGTCAAGCTTTTCCAGATTCGGGCGCATACGAAACGGCGTGGTCACGGGCCACGGTATTGCGTTGGCGGGGGTTAGCCAATCAGGCTGCATGGCTTACTGCGGCCACGCGGCTAGATACTCTTTCCAGTGCGCGCCGTCGTATGCGCCGAGCTTGTCGCGCAGCAGCGCCAGCTCGGCTGCGTATTCGGCTTTATCCAGGTCGCCACGCATCGAGAGAAAACGCAAGAACAGCAAGTAAGTGTTCGCTACATCCGTCTCGCAATACGCGCGAATCTCAGCGAGTTCTCCGCGTTGAAACGCGGGCCACACCTGGCTGCCGTCCATGCCCAGTTTGCCGGGGAAGCCGCAAAGCTTCGCCATCGTGTCGAGCGGCGCATTCGCGCGCCCCTGATACATCGCCATGAAGTCCATCAGATCGAGATGGCGTTCCTTGTAGCGATTCAGGTAATGGTCGAAATTGAATGCGCGGTCGTTCGCACCGGTTTCCAGAAAGCGCGATGCCGTAACGCCCGTGATCAGGCCGCGTTGCATGAGCACGGGCAGGTCAAAGCCGCCGCCGTTCCAGCTCACCAGATGCGGCGTTTTGCGCTCAATGAGATCGAAAAATTTCTGGATGATTGCGGGCTCGTCATCGTCAATCTCGCCCAAAGTCCAGATCGCAAGCTTGTCCGCGCCTTCGCGGAACGCGCACGAAATCGCGCACACACGTTGCAGGTGATGCGGCAAAAATTCCGTACCGTTTTTCAGACGCTGTTGAGCAAAAGCCCACAGCGCGACTTCATCGTCCGAAAGTGACGCTGGTAGGTCGTGAAGGCGGCGAATCCCCGGCACGTCGGGGATGGATTCGATGTCGAAAACTAGGGTGGGCAACATCCTGACATTGTAGGAGCGGCCACTTCGACAAGCTCAGGACAGGCTCTGCCGCGACCTGCTTCTGCGTGCGCCAACGGGTCGCGGCGCAGCCGCTCCTACAAGCGCCTAGCCCGGAAAGACGCCGGTCGACAAATAGCGATCACCACGATCACAGACGATGAACACGAAGGTCGCGTTCTCAACGCCCTTCGCGAGGCGCAGCGTGATCGCCAGCGCGCCCGCTGCGCTGATCCCACAGAAGATGCCTTCCTGCACAGCCATCACGCGCGCCATTTCCTCGGCATCGGACTGTGAAACTTCTTCGACGCGATCGACCCGCGCTTTCTTGAAAATCGCCGGCCGATAGGCTTCAGGCCACTTGCGAATTCCTGCGATGCTCGACCCATCTGTGGGCTGCGCACCAACGATCACGATGTTTTCGTTTTGTTCTTTGAGGTAGTTTGAGATGCCGGTGATGGTGCCGGTGGTGCCCATTGCGCTGACGAAATGGGTAACTTTGCCGTTGGTCTGCCGCCAGATTTCGGGACCGGTGCCGGTGTAGTGTGCGAGTGGATTGTCGGGGTTCGCGAACTGGTCGAGCACGCGGCCTTTGCCTTGTTGCTCTAGCTCGACGGCGAGGTCGCGTGCGCCTTCGATACCTTTTTCTTTCGATACCAGCAACAGTTCCGCGCCATACGCCTTCATCGCCTGCCGCCGCTCGACCGACTGGTTCTCGGGCATGATCAGCAGCATCTTGTAGCCGCGCATGGCGGCCACCATCGCCAGCGCAATGCCGGTGTTGCCAGAAGTGGCCTCAATCAACGTGTCGCCCGGCTTGATAGTACCGCGCTTTTCCGCTTCGACAATCATCGAGTATGCGGGCCGGTCTTTCACGCTGCCTGCGGGATTGTTGCCCTCAAGCTTGCCAAGGATGATCGTGCTATCCGGCACGCCAAACATTTTCGGGAGACGTTGCAGGCGAACGAGCGGCGTGTTGCCGATGGTGGAGTCGATGGTGGGATACATGCCGATCAAGATGGGGCTGCAGAAGCGCAAATCAAATTATCGGTGCATTATCGACGTACGGGCGATTCCCGACCCACCAAAGAAAAACCCCGCCGGGGCGGGGTTTTTCAGGACTAGCCGGGGAAGCTTAGGGCTTCTTTGGGGTGTCGTCTTTTTTGGCTTCAGCCTTAGGCGCATCTTTCTTGGCGGCGTCTTTGGCTGGTGCTTCTTTTGCTTTGGCAGCGTCAGCCTTTTTCTTGGCGTCAGCGTCTTTCTTTGCTTTTGCGTCGGCTTCTTTTTTGGCTTTGGCTTCGTCAGCCTTGGCTTTCTTTTCAGCGGCTTTCTTGGCTTTTTCTTCAGCTTTGGCCTTTTTGTCGGCTTCTTTCTTGGCTTTGTCAGCAGCAGCTTTTTCGTCTTTGCTCATTGGCTTGTCAGCAGCTTTTGGCGCGGCAGCAGCAGCGGGCGCAGCGGCAGCGGCAGCTTTAGGCGCTTCTTTTGGTGCAGCAGCGGCTGGAGCGGCAGCTTTGCCAGCGTCGGCTTTTGGAGCGGCGGCAGCACCAGCGGCGGTTTTAGGCTCTTCTTTTTTGCCAGCGTCAGCTTTAGGAGCGTCTTTTTTGGCTTCGGTTTTCCAGTCGATTTTGGTCGGGCCGGATGTTGCGATCTTGTCCTTCATGTCCATGAAGTTTTTATCGCCAACGCCGTCGACTTTTTTCAGGTCTTCAGCAGACTTGAAAGGGCCGTTTTTGGTGCGGTAGTCGATGATCGCTTTTGCTCGGGCCGGGCCAACTTCTGGCAGCGCCTCAAGCTCGGTTTGCGTGGCGGTGTTGATGTTGACGGCAGCGAAAGCCGAGCCGGCAAGCAGGAATGCTGCAAGCAGTGCGTAGATTTTGTTCATAATTTTCTGGGTCTCTCCGTGGAATTTCCGGCGTGCCGGTGGGTGACGATTCAAACTGGCTTATGACGCCATCTGGAAGAGGGCGCCTTGTGCAGCAAAACACCGCCAGTCATGGTGTGCCGCTTAAACGCGCAAATTGTAACGGGGGTTGACAAATCTGAGTATTCGGCAGCGGTCGTTCGGTTGACGCCGAAGCAAGCCGCGCTTTCTACCCAACCGCGCCCGCCCGTCAGACCAGTCAGCTCAGATGACGTGACGCGAAACCCTGGGGGCCACTGCGGTCAGCAGCTCATATCCAATGGTTCCCGCCGCGGCGGCAACTTCGTCCACCGGCAGTTGCGTGCCCCACAACTCGACCGGCGTGCCGACTCGCGCGAGCTCAATGTCCGTGACGTCGACGGTAATTTTGTCCATCGAGACCCGCCCGACAAGACGCGTGCGTTGTCCCGCCACCAGAACCGGCGTGCCTGTACCCGCGCTACGCGGGTAACCGTCGGCGTAGCCACAGGCGATCACCGCGATTCGCTCGCTTTTGCTGGCGGTGTAGGTCGCGCCATAGCCGACAGTTTCCCCGGCTTTGAGTGACTGCACTCCGATGATTTCGGTTGTGAGCGACATTGCCGGTTTGAGTCGCAGCGAGTTGGCGCTCTTTGTGGCGTGCGAGAACGGCGTCGCCCCGTAGAGCATGATGCCGGGGCGCACAGCGTCGTTGCCTGTGCTCGCGCTTTCGTTTGATCCCACGCGGTCAAAGTCAAAACAGGCCGCAGAATTCGCCACCGACCGCGCAAACGGCAAACCCGCCGTGGCCTGAACAAACGCGCGCAACTGATCGAGATGACCGTCGCGTTCATCCGCGCGGGCGAAATGCGTCATCAGCGTAATCTCGCCAACGCCTGCATTGAGCACCAGCCGGGTGGCCAAGTCGCGCGCCCGTTCGATGCGAAAGCCGAGCCGGTTCATCCCCGTGTTGAACTTCAAATAGATGTCGAGCTTCCTCGCCAGTGGCGTTGCTTCGAATTCGCTCAGTTGTTCATCGGAGTGGATCACGCAGGTCAGTCGATGTTCGGCGGCGGCGTGCCAGTCCAGCGCGGCGTAGCACCCTTCGAGCAGCAGAATGGGCTTCTTCCAGCCGAGTTCGCGCAGACGAATCGCGTTTTCAAGTTCAATCAGCGCAAGTCCGTCAGCGGCGTCAAACGCCTGCGCGGCCGCATTGATGCCATGCCCATACGCGTCTGCCTTGATGACGGCCCACGTACGCGCACCACGCGTGAGCTGCTGCACAAGCGTGAGGTTGTGCGTCAAGGCGGCACGGTCAATGGTGGCTACGAGGGGTCTTGGCATGGTGCATTGCGTCATCAAGCGATATCAAAGCCTATGCTACTCTCCGATTCAAGATTGATTGAACAGCCGTGTCACGAAAATAAAAGCGATGTGCACGGTGTAGTTTCTGAGGGGGAACGGGTGCAACAAATCAATCAAAACACAGGAGGCGAGTAGCGCATGCAGCGCGGTTTTTACACGATCATGGCAGCGCAGTTCTTCAGCTCGCTCGCCGACAACGCGCTTTTCGTTGCTGCGTATCAATTGCTTCGCTATGACGGTGCACCCAGCTGGCAGGGGGCCGCGCTGGTGCCGCTGTTTGCGTTTTTCTACGTGGTACTGGCCCCGTTTGTGGGCGCTTTTGCGGATCGCTTCCCCAAGGGCCGCGTGATGTTCATGTCGAACCTGATCAAGGTGGTCGGTTGCCTGATGCTCCTCTTCGGGACGCATCCTTTGCTTGCGTATTCGGTTGTTGGGCTTGGCGCTGCGGCGTATTCACCAGCGAAGTACGGCATCCTGACCGAGCTTTTGCCGCCGTCGCAACTGGTTAAGGCCAATGGCTGGATCGAGGGGCTGACCATTCTCTCGATCATCATGGGCAATGTGCTTGGTGGCCTGCTGGTCGGGCCGAAAGTCGGCGACTGGTTGCTTGACCTTGATTTTCCGATGCTGGACTTTGATATCGCCACGGCACCCGAGGCGGCGATTGCGTGCATGATCGCGGTGTATGTGATCGCTGCGGCGTTCAACCTGCGCATTCCGAATACGGGGGTCGCGATGCAGCCGATCCCGACGGTCACCCATTTGCTGCCCGATTTCTGGCATTGCAACACGCGTTTGTGGCGCGACAAGCTGGGCCAGATTTCGCTCGCCACGACGACGCTTTTCTGGGGCGCAGCCGGAAACCTGAAAGTCATTGTGATTGCCTGGGCGGCGGCGGCGATGTCCTATACCGTCACCGAGGCCACCACGCTGGTCGGTGTCGTTGGAATCGGCACGGCGGCGGGCGCGGTCTACGCATCGATGCGGGCATCGCTTGATCGTGCGACCGACGTGATTCCGCTGGGCATTGGCATGGGCCTGGCCGTGGCCTGCATGATCTTCATCAATCACCTGTGGGTTGCTGTGCCGTTTTTGATCTTCCTCGGCGCGATTGGCGGCTATCTGGTCGTACCGATGAACGCGCTATTGCAGCATCGGGGGCACATGCTAATGGGCGCGGGCCGCTCGATTGCCGTGCAAAACTTTAACGAGCAGGCGGCCATTCTGGCGCTCGGCGGCTTCTACACCCTGATGACGAGCCTTGAGCTGTCGATCAACGTGTCGGTCGCACTGTTTGGATTGATGGTGGCCGGCTTCATGTTCGTCATTGGTCGCTGGCACAAATCAAACCTCGTCAATCACAAGGCAGAGCTCGACCGATTGCTGGCGATTGCGAAAAGCGACAAGCATTAGTGCCAAACGCTTACGAGAGAGAACGCATCAGCTTTTTGGCTTTTTCGCTTTTTATATATGGGCTAGAACCGATTTATCGCTGATATCGACTTTTGACAAAATAGCGTTCAACCCTCAATGGCGCTGATCTTTGCTTCATAAGCTGATGCCAAATTTTCTTGGCCTGGCGTCACGGTTTTCCCGCCGTGGCGAGCGGCGCAGCCGAGCGCAGTAGAAGCGCGCGATGACACCGCGCCACGTATGGTCGTTTTCGACAGGCCTTAGTGTCGCCAAGGCACCGTTCGCGCAAAGAGGCAATAAGCTTAATCTGATTTATGTTGTCGGCTGCCAGCTTGTACGTCTAAACTAAATCCGAGCGTCTCTGGGATTGACCGCTCATGTCACTGAGCGGTTTGCAGTTTTCCGTCTCCAACCTTTTAGTCAATCCGTTGCTGGGGGGCAGGAAAATGAGTAAGAAATCGGCACCGTTGCGCGCCGCGCTTGCGTGTAGAGCGATGTTCGCGGCGGGAACGTTGTTGGTGTCCGTTACCGCGTTGGCGCAGACTGGCGGCAAAGACGTCACGCCGAGGCACGGCCCACTTGGGGCGGACAAAATAACGGCGTATCCGAATGGTGTTTACCATGTCGCGCCACTCGGTTTTGGCGTCACCTCCGCCGTGCGTGATTTTCCGATCACCGTGCCCAACGCGGCAGAACTCGCCGTCGACGCAAAAGTCCGCGAGATCAACCCGCTCAATAAGCGAGTCATCAAACCGATCATTCCCGGTGCAGGTGCCGGTTCCAGAGACTTCAAGGATCCGCTGGTTGATCGCGCTCGCCTGGGCCTTGTGGCGCCTGCGATGCCGACGCCGAGTTTGACCTTTAACGGCGCGTCCCAGGTCGATAACACCGCGCAGGGTATCGGTCTCGTGGTGCCGCCGGACGTCAATGGCGACGTGGGATTGAATCACTACGTGAGCTCGGTCAATCTCGTTTACAAGATTTTCAACAAGAACGGCACAGTTGCCGCTGGCCCATTCCGAACCAACCTGCTGTTTACCGGCCTGCCTGCCACCGATCCCTGCCGTACGCAGAATGCGGGCGACCCCATCGTGGTGTATGACTCGCTAGCGGATCGCTGGCACATCAGCCAGTTCGCAGTGCCCGGCTTTTCGGCGGGTAGCGGCACCAACTATCAGTGCGTCGCCATATCCGTGACCGGCGATCCGACCGGTGCGTATTACGTGTGGAGCTACCCTTACCCCATCGGGGCTTTGAACGATTACCCGAAAGTGGGCGTGTGGACAGACGCGTTTCACATGACGTTCAACCAGTTTGACAATGCGACGCAAAACTTCGTGGGCATGGGCATCCTGAGTCAGGATCGCCCGAAAGCACTGGCGGGCGACCCGGCGGCATCCGTGGTCTTTACCAACATTGCGACGATTGATCCGAATGCCGGCGGTGGATTGCCGGCCGACATCGACGGCTTTATGCCACCGCCAGCGGGTATGCCCGTGGTGATTGCTGAATTCCGATCCGATGAATTTGGTGACCCGCTGGATGCGATTCGATACTACCGCTGGGTGCCCAATTTTTTAACGCCCGCAAGTTCCAGCATCTCGGTGTTGCCAGACGTCGCGTTAGCGCCGTTTGATCCCAGAGCGCCGGCGACGCGCAATGCGATTGAGGTCAGTGGCGGAACTGCCGTCGACGCGATCTCCGATCGACTGATGCACCGCTTCGCCTATCGAAATCTGGGAACGCAGGCCGCGCCGGTCAACTCTTTTGTTGGCAACTTTTCGGTCAACGTCAGCGGTGTAAACCCGACCACCGCCGGAACTTATCAGACCGGCATCCGCTGGTTTGAAATGCGTCGTACCGGTGACGTGTTCAGCGTGTTTGACCAGGGCACCCACAACTTGACACCGGGTAATGGCGCGACCGGTTTGAACAACTGGATGGGCAGCATCGCGCAGGATTATTTGGGAAATATCGCCCTCGGCTTCAGCCAGTCGTCGACGACGCAATTTGCCGACATCAAGATTGCCGGTCGCACCGTCAATACCGCCAACAGCGGAATTTTGAATGAAGGCGAAAGTGTTTTCCATGCCGCAGGTGGCGCGCAAACGGATGCCAGTGGTCGCTGGGGAGATTACAGTGCGATGAACGTTGATCCGGTGGACGACTGCACCTTTTGGTACACGCAGGAGTACTACGCAGCGACTAGCGCCAGAGGCTGGTCGACTCGCGTCGGTAGCTTCAAATATCCAAGCTGCACCGCCGGACCAAAAGCAACCATTCAGGGCACCATTACCAATTGTTCAAACGCCGCTGCAATCAATCTCGCTTCGGTGAGTGCAACGGGCGGCTTTAACCGGTCAACGGGT
>JAYWHV010000277.1:0-9298 GCA_043777615.1 Burkholderiales bacterium
GGTGCGATTGGCGGACTGGTCAATGTCGTCACCGATCGAATTCCACAAGCCCACAGCGACGGCACCCGATTTTTGTTTGACGGTCGTTTGTCAACTGCCGAACGGACGCGTGACTTCGGCGGTCAACTGCGCACCAGCGCTGGGCCATTCGCTTTCACCGGCGAAGCGTCCGACCGACGCTCCGGTGACTACGAAACCGCGCACGGTAAATTGGCTAACTCGGACACCCACTCGCGTAATGCAAGCGTCGGTGGCTCCTTCATTTTGGCCAACGGCTTTATTGGCGTTGGGGTCAACCGTTTTGATAGCAACTACGGCATTCCATCGCCCGATGCCACGCGCATTGACCTGTTGCGCAATCGTGTCGAAACACTGGGCGAAATCAACAACGTACTGGGGCTGGAGCGCGTCCGTTTTAGCGTTGCAAACAACCAATACAAACACACCGAAATCGAGTCGTCAGGCGAAGTCGGAACGGTGTTTCGCAACAACGCCCGAAGCGCCCGGATCGATCTGCAAACGAGGCCTTTGGCGGGCTGGCGGACGGTTGTAGGCGCCGACGTTGAGCGCGCGGAATTCTCGGCCATTGGCGAGGAAACCATTGTGCCGCTGACCAACACGAAGAGCCACGCGCTCTTTGCCGTCACCGAACGAAAATTCGGCCCCGGCCGCGTCGAAATTGGCGGGCGGATCGAGCGTGTTGCGCACACGCCGGACGCGATGTCCGCGCAGTCAGGTCGAAGCTTTTCGCTGTCGAGCGGATCAATCGGCTATCAATGGCAGCTCGACAGCAAAAGCGCGGTGAGCGCCTCGTTCAGTCACGCCGAACGCGCGCCCGCGATTGAAGAGTTGTACTCAAAAGGGGCGCACATCGCCACCCTCACCTACGACCTTGGCAATGCTTCACTCGCAAAAGAGCGCTCGCAAAACATCGACATTTCGTACAAATTGCAAACGCAGGCGTGGAGCATACACGCCTCTGTTTTTCGTAATAGCGTGAAAGACTTCATTTACGGGGCGAGTGTCGATGAAAACGATGACGGCGTTGCCGACCATGTGGACACCGCAGGCGAAATCAGCGCCGACGGCGAACTGCTGAAACGTGAATTTAAAAACGTCAACGCACGGTTCACCGGGGCCGAACTGTCGTTGGCCTACGCCCCAAAAACGGGCTTCGGATTTAGCACCATGGCCGATACTGTCCGCGGTGTGATCGTAAGTGGGGGCGGCACGAACTTGCCCCGTATCAGTCCTTCAAGAATCGGCGGCAAACTGACCTGGCGCGGTGGGGCAAACAATGCCTGGTACGCGGACATCGGAGCGACCCACGTGTTCGAGCAGAGTCGCGTTGCCGCATACGAAACCAGCACGCCAGCATACACGCGAGTGGATGCGTCGGTGCGCTACCGAATGGTGTTCGGCAACAGCCGTAGCGCTGAGTTGTACCTGCTTGGCCGGAACCTAGGCAATCGCGATATTCGCGTTCACACGTCTTTCCTTAAGGACTTTGCACCGATGCCGGGACGCAGTGTGTTTGCAGGGATTTTGATGAGCTATTGATCGCGCAGACAAGCGCGCGGCTTCAACACTGGCGCTACCGTCACGATGCCCCACTGAGGCGGCTCGTCCTTCGTCACGCGTGAACCGCCGCCACCGCGCCCTTCGCGGCCTCGACAACCGCTGCTCTCAACCACTGCTGCGCTGACACCATTTGCGCCCTGCGATGCCACACCATATCGACGCGCACCGGCGGCACGTCAAACGGCAAATCCACGACTGCAAACTCATCGCGAATACCCGTCGCCGGCAAAAAGTGTCGCGGCAATACCGTTAGTAAATCCGACCCGGCGACAACGCGTCCGGCGGTAAAAAACTGGTTGACCGTGAGCACGATTCGACGCGTCCGGTTGATCGCAGCCAGCGCCTCGTCAACGAAACCAAACGGTCTTCCGGAAAAGCTCACCAGCAGATGATGCGCAGCACAGTAAGCGTCCAGAGTCAGTGGCCGGTTCGCCAGATCGAGCGCCAGCGGGTGATCGCGGCGCATCACGCAGACGTATTCGCCGCTGTAGAGCTGGGTGTGCGCAAAGCTGTCGGGGTTGCCGGTCTGCATGCTTTGTAGGTTGATGGCGGCGACCACCGCCGGGAAGTAACCGACGGCGAGATCGACTTCGCCGGCCTCGAGCAGCGCACGCGGGTCGCGCGTGGTGAGCGGCAGCACGCGGGTGCTGATACCGGGGGCGTGGGTTTCGCTGTGGCGAATCAGGCGCGGAATCAGCATGGCAGCGGTGGCGTCTGCCATCGCAAGGACAAACGCCTGTTTTGAAGCGGCCGGATCGAAGTCGTCGGGCGTAATGCCCGCCTGCAACGAGGCAAGTGCGTCACGAACCACCGGCCATAGAGCGATTGCTCTGGGCGTGGGAGTGATGCCGTAGCCGGAGCGGGTCACGAGTTCGTCGCTCAAGGCTAGCCGCAGCCGGCGCAGCGCGTTGCTGACGGCAGGTTGCGTCATAGCGAGGCTCTCTGCGGCTCGCGTGATGTTTCGCGTGGCCATGACTTCGTCAAAAACTCGCAACAAGTTCAGGTCAAGGGAGCGAAATCGATGCATCAGGACGGTCATTCATCACTCCAGAGAATGTTATTTATCACTAATATAAATTTGCAATATATCAGGGGTTACCCTAAATTGCAGGTGTCGCCTTTGTATTCGGAAGGCGGTTTATACGAAAAGGACACACATCATGGCTACTCACTTCCCTACCTCCCACGACGGCCTCGATCGTTTCATCGAAGGCGCGTCCGCCGCCAAGAGCGTCTTTTCTGACATTTTTTCGGCAAAACGTTTGCCCACCTACGTGCTCGGCCTCACTATCATGGCTGTGGTCACGATGACTGAGCGTGCGCTCGACGCGGCAGAGACCGGCTTCGCGCTCGAATGGGCTGTTTTAACCGTCGTAGCGCTTGCGACCTTTGGGCTCCTGGCCCGTGTGGTCATTCGCGGCACGCGCGCAACGCAGGCCTGGTTCGCTGACTACGCAAAGCATGCACGGCAAACCCGTGCAGACGTAAAACTCTGGACGACCGCACGCCGAGACCCGCGCGTCATGAACGACATCCTCGCCGCGCAGGGCCGCGAAGAACTGATGATCGACGAAACGTCGTCGAAAACGCCGAGCGGCTCGGTGAAAGACGATGGTCTGGCTGCGCTTGCTCCATGGACCCAGTTGACGCGCTACTACTAAAACGCAGCGCTGACCCGGCGACGCCCCAGGGCGCCGTTAGGGTCACCGGACGCTTGGGTAAGTGCATCAGCTTTTCGCCGTAGCCCTTATTGCATTGGGGCTAGTGCTTCAAAAATGTAAAAGCCGATTATGTGCAAAAGCGGCCGCTACCCCACGACAAGACGGCGATTTTTCTAAAAAGTTGTTGCCCCTAATCGGCCGCTAGAACAGCAAATGGGCGCCGAAATTCGGTTCGCGATCGTGTTCGATATCTCGTCGCCACACGCCTATCGCGCCGCTATCCAGCGTCCAGAACGTCGGCAAATAGTCAAGGTACGCAAGAACAGCTGTTTTGGCGGACGGCTTCCCGGTGGCGAGTAAATCTCGCGGCAACGACATGTTCGGCCCAAATGAATCCATTTGCGGCGAACCTTTTGATGTTGCAGCGAGGGCCAGCTGGCGCTCGCCTTCCGCAACGTCGCCACGCCGGATCGCAACCCGACCGAGCGCGCTATGGCCCTTATGGATGGCGTTGCCGTAGTTCCAGTTGCTCGCGAATTTGCCGCTTAACGCCAGCAATTCGTCGGCGTAGCGCTGCGCATCCTCAAGCTTCCCGGCGTCCACGCTCCACAGCGCGCCATCGCCCAGTGCATAAAACCGGTCGGATTCATCGGTCGCGGCAGTGAGCTTTTTGATCGCCTTATCGTAACTGCCGGGAACATCAACGCTGATGCGGGGCCCCGTCAGAGCCATGACTGCGCCCCAATTTCTGAGACCAAGCCACACGAATGCGACAGCGACCAGCACCCCAAGGCCCACGATCCATGTCGCGACGAACCAGGGGCGACGCGCCAGCGGGCGCGCGGGCACGGGCGCGGGGTTCGTCATCGCAGACTACCGCGTCGTCCGCGTCTAGCGCGGCATCAACGAAACGGGATCGAGCGGGCGTCCCTGGCGGCGCACTTCGAAATGCAGTTTGTTACCCGTTGCGTCGCCGATCTCGGCGAGCTTCTGCCCCATCAGAACGCGCTGCTGTTCTTTAACCAGCAATTTGTCGGTGTGGAAATACACGCTGACCGTTTCTTTGGCGTGACTGATCACAATCATCTGGCCATAGCCGCGCGGCTCTTTGCCAACGTAGATGACCTTGCCCGCCGCCGCCGCAACAACAGGCGTGCCGGCGTTGGCTGCGATGTCGATGCCCTTCATCGGCGCTTTGTCATTGAACTTGCTCGCGACTTTGCCCGACGTTGGCCACGTCCAGGCGATGCCGTCGCGATCCACACCCGCGCCTGGTTTGATCTCGGTTTCAACTTGCGCCGTGGGAGCGGATAGCGCGGCTCCAGCGGGCTGGCCTCCGGCTGGCGGGTTTGGGTTGATGGCGGGCGCGCTCGCCGCGCCGGACGGAGCAATGGCCGCAGCGGGGGAACCATCGCCCTGCTTCATGGCAGCCAGGGATGCGTCGCTGAATGGAACGCGTTGCGCTTTCGGCTCGCGCTTGAATGGCGCCTCAACCGCAGGGACGGTCGGAGTGACCGAGACGATGTTCGGGCCCGCGCCGGAAGCGGGGGCTGGGCCGGGAGGAAGCGTCTGCCCCTGAATCGCGCCGCTCGACGGGATCGGCGTCAGGGTTGCGCTTGGAGCGGCCGACGGCGAGACGGCGGGTGGGCTCGTGGAGAAGTCCGACGATGGCCGCAAGCGCAGGACCTGGCCGTCGCGCAACGGTTGCGTGGTGAGCATGTTGTTCCACGCGGCGAGCGAGTTGATGTCAACGTTATTGCTGCGCGCGATCCCGTAGAGCGTCTCACCGCGCTGTACAACATGGAATTGCGATCCTGCGGTGTTACCCGGCAGCGCGGGATTTGCGGGCATGACCGTGACCGGCGCTGGAGGCAACCCCTGCGGCGACTGCGGCTGCGCTGGTCGGGTGCTGCGGTCCTGCACGGGCGCGGGGATGCTGGTGGTGCAACCGGAAACGATGGCGAGAACCGCGGCGGCGAGGAGTAATTTTGTAGTCTGCATCTATTCTTGTCCTGTCTTTAGGGGCACGAAGACCACCTCATCAAATGCCGTTTGCTGGAAAGTGTCGCCCGTACGTGTGACCAGCGTCAGTCGCTGCCGTTCGGGCGACCCCAGTGGAATAACCATGCGCCCACCATCGGCCATCAGTCCCAGCAAATTCGGCGGTATTTTTGCCCCACCCGCGGCAACCACGATGGCGTCAAACTGAACGACGTTGGACGCCGCTTCCTGACCGTCGGCGTTGCGCACTTTGACGTTGCTGACACCGATCGAGGACAACGTCTGGCGTGCTTTTGCGGCTAACGCACCGATGCGCTCGATCGTGTACACCTCGCGCGCCAGCCGGGCGAGGACGGCGGCCTGATAGCCACAACCCCCGCCGATTTCGAGCGCCAAACCAATCGCTTTCCCCGCGCGCAAAAGCTCGCAGGAACGTGCGACCGAAAACGGTTGCGATATGGTCTGCCCGAATCCAATCGGCAATGCTGTGTCTTCATACGCCCGGCTCGCGAGCGCGTCTTCAACAAACAAATGTCGCGGTACCGCGGCCATCGCAGCGAGTACGACTTCGTCTCGAATCCCCTGCTCGCGCAGGCGAGCAATCATGCGCAGCCTGGTGCGTTCAGAAACCATCCCAAGCCCAGCGGCTGATCGCGCGGAACGGGTGCTTGCTTCGCTCACGAGAGCCACGCCTTGACCAGATGCAGCGCGTCAAATTTTGTGAGGTCGATGGAGAGGGGAGTGACCGAGACGTAGCCCTCGGCGATGGTGCCAAAGTCGGTATCCGCCCCTGCGTCTGCCGCTTTGCCGACCGGGCCAACGCGGTATTCAACTTCGCCCGCTTCATTGATCGATTTCACGGCGGGTTCAGCCTGGTGGCGCTTGCCGAGGCGCACAGTGCGGATGCCCTTTAACTCCGCGTACGGGACGTTCGGGACGTTTACATTGAGCAGCCACGGTGTCGTCGGCAAGTTTGTCTTGTAGCGCGCAACGATGTCGCGAGCGACTTGCGCCGCCGTCTCAAAGTGTATGGCGGGTCGTGCTGCGAGCGACACCGCAATCGACGGAATGCCGAGCAGATAACCTTCCATCGCGGCGGCTACCGTGCCTGAATAGATCGTGTCATCACCCAGATTCGCGCCATCATTGACACCTGAGACAACAAGGTCCGGACGAAAATCGAGAAATCCGGTGACAGCTAGATGAACACAGTCAGCTGGTGTGCCATCGACGAAATAAAAGCCGTTATCTGCCTGCGTTATACGCAGCGGGCGATCAACGGTGATGGAGTTGGAGGTGGCGCTGCGGTTTCGGCTTGGCGCGACCACGATGATTTCCGCCAGCGACGACAGTGCGTGAGCGAGGGCTTCAATGCCCGGCGCGTCGTACCCATCATCATTGGAAACTAGAATCTTCACTGTCGCGAATTATAGAGAGCCGTTCTTGCATCGAACGCACGGGCCATTTCCCCCACCGCATAAGCACTACCGCGCGCTGCGCGTCACGCGCAGTGCGGCCTATGCCTTTTTGTTGCTCGTCGTGGTGTTGCCGTTCGGGACACTGCTGTTCACCATGCTGTCGGCGGACGCGAGCGGTTTGTGGATGCACTATGCGTCGACGGTGCTGCCAACCTATTTAGCTAACTCGGTGATACTGGGCGGGTCGGTAGCCCTTTTTGCCGGCATCATCGGGGTCGCGTGCGCATGGCAGATCGAGCGTTACGAGTTTCCGGGGCGACGCGTGTTGTCATGGGCATTGTTGTTGCCAATGACGATGCCCGCGTACGTGGCGGCGTATGCCCTGACCGACTACCTGCAATTCAGCGGGCCGCTGCAAACGGCATTGCGCGATAGCTTTGGCTGGACGAAGGGCGACTACTGGTTTCCAGAACTGGTGTCGATGCCGGGTGCGATAACGGTATTTAGCCTGACGCTTTACCCGTATGTGTATTTGCTGGCGCGAACGGCATTCGCAGAGCGCGGTGCCGAGTTGTATGAAGCAGCGCGCACGCTGGGTCTGGGTCGGGGCAGCGCATGGTGGCGCGCAGCGCTACCTGGGGCGCGGCCGGCGATTGCTGGCGGTGCCCTTTTGGTGCTCATGGAGACGCTTGCCGATTTCGGCACCGTAAGTTATTTCGGCGTGGAGACACTGACTACAGGCATTTATCGGGCGTGGCAAAACATGGGGGACCTTGTCGCTGCTGCGCAGTTGGCAGGTATGCTGCTTGCGGCCGTACTCCTGCTGGTGTGGCAGGAACGACGCAGCAGACGTCGCGCGCGATACGCCAGCACGCGTGCAAGGGCTCAGCGCAGCGGCTTTGCGCTGTCTCCGTGGAATGCAAGGTTGCGCACTGCGCTGTGCTCGATTCCATTGCTACTGGGCTTCGTGTTGCCGGCGCTTTTGTTGCTGCGCTTGCTGGCCCTGGACTGGGCGTCGTTGTCGCTCAGTCCTCTGCTTCGCTGGACGTTTAATTCGTTGATGATCGGAGGCGCCGCCGCGCTCGTCATCATTGGGCTCACTTTAACGCTGCATGCCAGTGCACGTCTATCGAACGACCGCTGGGCGCTGCACATTGAGCGTTTGCTGTCGGTGGGTTATGCCGTGCCGGGAGCGGTGTTGGCGATTGGCATTTTGTTGCCGCTGGCGTGGCTTGACAATCAGCTGATCGAGGCGAGCAAGCGTTTGTTCGGATTTAATCCTGGGCTGCTGCTCACTGGCAGCGTGTTTGCTCTGGTCTACGCATCAAGCATCCGGTTTTACGGCGTGGCCTCAAGCGGCGTCGCTGCCGCGTATGCGCGCCTGCCTCGTCATGTGGACGACAGCGCGCGGGTGCTGGGCGTCAGCGGCTGGCCTCTGTTCGTTCGCGTTCACTGGCCATCGCTCAAGCCCGGTGCGTTGGCGGCGATGCTTCTGGTGTTTATTGACACACTCAAAGAGTTGCCCGCCACACTCACGCTGCGTCCGTTCAACTTCGACACGCTGGCGACGCAAACCTACAACCTCGTGAAAGACGAGCGTCTCGGCGAAGCAGCTTTGCCGTCACTGCTTATTGTGCTTGCGAGCTTGCCAGCCATCGCTCTGCTTGCTCGCGTTCACAACAAGAAAATTCAACCGAAGAACGTATGACCCTCGCCCGCACCAAATCAGACAAACCGTTTACGACAATTCTGGGTGACATAACGCCGAAAGCGTTTATGGCGACCCATTGGCAAAAGCGCTGGCGCCTTATTCGCGACGCGGTCCCGAACTTCGATGAACTGGTCGATGCGAAAACGCTCTGGGCGCTGGCGTGCTCGTCTGGCGTGGAGTCGCGACTCATCATTCGCGACGGCAAAAACTGGAAGCTTGAGAATGGTCCGTTCAGCAAAAAGCAGATTGCGGCTTTGCCCGAGCGTGGCTGGACTTTGCTGGTACAGGGGCTCAATCTGCACATGCCAGCGGCCGACGCGCTGCTGCGGCAATTCAATTTTTTGCCTTACGCCCGACTTGACGACGTGATGGTGTCGCTAGCCGCGCCCGGCGGCGGCGTGGGCCCGCACTTTGATTCGTACGATGTTTTTTTGCTGCAAGGCACCGGAACTCGACGGTGGCAGTTGAGCGAGCAAAAGGACCTGACGCTCGACCCTGCCGCGCCGCTAAAAATTCTGAAGAAACTGGTGCCAACCGAGACGTTCGAGTTAACCGCGGGCGACATGCTTTATCTGCCGCCACAAGTTGCGCACGACGGCGTCGCAACACAAAGCGAAGGTTTTTGCACCACCTACTCGATCGGCTTTCGCGCACCGACGCGGCAGGAGATCGCCGACGCTTTTCTGGACTGGCTGGGTGCTACCAGTGAAATCGATGGTCGCTTGAGTGATCCTGACCTACCGGCGACGCTGACGCCGGCAAAAGTGCCAGCCAGTTATCAACGCGAAGTGCTCAGTGCGATCGCAGAAATGCAGATTGATCGCGCCGCGATGAAGCAGTTCGCGGGATGTTTCGCAACCGACGTCAAGCCGCAGATCGAGTTCGATGCGCCCGAGCCTCCGATGACGCGCGCCGCGTTTGCGAAA
>JAYWHV010000278.1:0-2716 GCA_043777615.1 Burkholderiales bacterium
GGCTCAACCATTGCAAGCAAATCGCCGTTGTCAGCAACGGTAATTGACCTAAGCGGCTTAACGTTTTGCGGCAGCCATGAATAATCAATCACGCCCTCAAGCGTGGTGCGAAAAATGCCGCTAGTACGAACGCCCTTCACATGGGTGAAAGCGCCATAGAAATAAATCCAGCCTCGAATGTCATCAACAACGACGCGATTTCCGTACAGGCCAGTTGGCGAATAAAACCCACTGAAATTCGGATTGGCCAGCGGTCGCAATTCCATTGCGCTGGCGCTCAGCGCCATACCAGCAGCGCTCGTCACGCAAAGCAACAGAATGAATCGCCGCAGTACCAAAAAAGTTGAACGAAACAGCGCTGTGAAAAACATCCGCACGCGGTAGAAAAGCATCATCATGACGGCACGCTCTATGTTGACCGAATTAAATGGTCAGCGTAGCGCAGTTTCGTGACTATCGCTTGGACAGTTGTCACAAAAAACCGTCCCCGCAGGCACTGTTATCTCTCGGAGATACGTCAAGGCCGGTGCTGCAACGCCTTCTGACGGCTCGCGAGCAACGCGCCGAGCCACAGCGCAATGGCGGAGAAGATGAGCCCGCGCGCCAAGCCCTCCGCATCATTTGCGTTCGCGCTCGATGCGCTGCTGTCGGCAATCCAGCCGACCATCATCGGCCCGATGATCTGGCCCGCAGCGAAGACCACGGTGAACGCGCTGATGCCTGCCGGCCAATCGTGCGCTGACAAGTTGTGCCGCACCAAAGCCGTGGTCGATGCGACGACCGACAAAAATACGCCACCGAAAACGATGCCCGACAGCAACACAACCGGCCACGCGCTGGTCAACGCAGGCAGGATCGTGGCAGCACCTAGCAAGGCATTCAACGTGGTCTTCGCTGCGGGCCAGATCATCGGGCCGATGATGGTCGGCTGGATTGCCGACAGCAGCGCATCAAGCGCGAACGCAAATGATGCAGACGGCTTGGCGCGCGGGCTGATCTTCTCTGCAATGGCGTTATGGCTGGGCGCGTTGTTTGCGAGCCGTCAGAAAGCGTTGGTTCATCCACCGTGATGTGATTGGCACAGATCGCATCATGGAAGGTCTTTTCTAACGAGAATTGATTCGGTCGCTTTTCTGAAATCTCTGTGGCAACCCCTTGAATGCTGCTTTAGTCGACGGCACTGCATAATCGGGTAACACAACTACACATCGTCAACTCTATGCGCCCGCAAATTGACTTCAAGCACGTACTTTCTGAGTTGTCGGTCAATCGTACTGATCCCTGCGAAGTTCTGCGCGAACTAATTTCAAACTCTTACGATGCGAAGGCAACCAAAATTTGGTACGTGCCACTCGCTCACTATTCCGGGTTCATATTTGCTGATAACGGCGAAGGACTTAGCACGACAGAACAACGAAATGGCATAACTCCTTATGAGGCGTTCTTTTCGATCGGACGCTCTACCAAGACAAAGGGCTCCGCTATTGGCTACAAGTGTCAAGGCTCGAAACTCCTATTCGCGTCTTCACGGGTACTAATCATCACTCGTGCGGTGGGCGACGTTGCTTGGAACTGGAGGGGTATTGAAAATCCGCGAGATACCCTTTCGGATACTGCTGACATTGATCCGCAGGCAACAGACAAACCGTGGGACATCCTGCAAGAATTCTGCTCAACTCAGGACTCTGAATCAAAGCTTGCTTTAAGCGAGCTCGGTGAGGCGTATTTCAAAAAGGAGCTTGCACATGGCACGTTTGTCTGTGTGCAGAAATTCGATGCCGATAATTTCCAGCGGCACTTTTTAGTCGGTCAACCCAACTCGATGCGCGAGTCTTATGTTTACAACTACTTGCGGCACTACACCAAGCATGGCGAAACGCGGGCTATCAGCTTAAGTCAGGGATTCAAGAATACGCAGTTGGCACAGGTGAAGGCCAATGCGCGTGCTGAAATGTTAGTGTGGAATGGTGCTAGCTTTTCGACATTGCCCTCCGGCTTTCCCTACCTCGACGTTAGTGACGAGATTGACATAAAGTCTCCGCAAGAAGTGTCCCGTTTGCGGGATGGAAGGTTCTTTGCGCGTTACGCAAAACGAGTTACCTCTGGCGGAAAGCAATACTCTTTTTTGCTGTGTGTTGACGGCAATCGTCGCGCACATGACATGTACGCATACCTAGATCGAAAGGGAATTACGAAGTCTGGTATTCGCTTAACAGATCAGCGCGGAGTCTGCCTGTCCGTGAATGGAGTGCGTGTATGCCGCTACACAGAGATATTTTCTCGTCCTGAACTATCTGACTACGAGGTACTGGGTGACAGCGAAGCGGCTACACACTATCTGCTGATGATTGATGGGCCATTTGACTTAGTTACCAACAGAAATGCGGTCAGTCGTTCAAGCACGCTTGCAATGGAGGACGCCACATTCTTGGCGGAGGTAAAGACGTTTCTCGATCAAGCAAAAAACAATCAATCGGTGTTTCGCGAATTGGTGGCGAGGCTGCGGAAGGAGCAGTCTGATGCAAAACTAAATCAGCAGATGGAGATCGTCAATGCGTCCAAGGCTGAAATTCGCAGCCGCGAACGGTTTAAAGTCGCCGATGAATTATTCGTTTCACCGAGAGGCGGCGAGGAATATTTGGTAGGCGTTCTATATGCGACTTTGGGGAGCCGAGTCGAGGCAGATCACGAGGAACGACCAAACTGGATCAAGATT
>JAYWHV010000279.1:0-9244 GCA_043777615.1 Burkholderiales bacterium
GCCTCACGCTCACGGAGCGCCTGCACGAAGGCATGCAAGCCGAAGCACGACAACAAGGCATCAGTATGGAAGAAGCCCTGACCCGAGCCAAAGCCACCCACCCGCTCGGCCGCATAGCAGAACCCAGCGAAATCGCCGACGCGGTGGTCTACCTCGCGTCAAACCGCGCGAGCTACATCACGGGGGCGGTGGTGGCGATGGATGGGGCAGTTAAGCCGATGGCGGTGTAGCGGCCACGTGCTCAAAAATGGACTGCGCCCGTACAGGCACAGGCAAGTAGCGTTTGCTGAGTACAAGAGTTAGCCACAAACTATGGTCGGCAGACTGCGTATCCTAGCTCGACGATGTACTGCACCATTTTCAGGTGCTAGTGGCGACGCCGGTGCGGATCTGGCGCCGCGCTGATTTGTTCGCGATTTGGACGGTCTATTTGCGAACCGCGTCTCGCTCCAGCGCATCTAGCCGATTTTGGAGCGCCTGTATGCGGCCCTGGAGCGCACCAACGTTCAAGAACGTGACTTTCTCTGCCGGCGCATCCAGAGTGTTCGCGTAGCCGAGCCAAGATGAGTCGTAAACCTTCACATTCTTGAATCCCAACTGCTGCAGCACGCCAGCCGATTCGCTTGCACGCGCACCGCTTTGGCAATACACGATCGTCTCTTTTTCCTTGTCGAGTCCTGCATAAAGTTTGCGCAGGTCCTCAACGGGTTTGAGTGACATACCGGCGCTACTGTTCACCTGCTTTTTGCCAAGCTTCGCGAGCGTATCGGGGTCTTGCCAATTGCGTTCGTACGGAATGTTGACGGCGCCCGGGACATGACCGCCGCGGATTGCTCTAATGTCGTTGCCTTCGAATTCATCGGTGGTACGCACGTCAAGAATCTGCACATTGGCTTTCCCAACTTTTTCGATGACTTCGCGAGTAGACGCCACGCGCGACGCATCCACCGTGAGCTTTAACGAGATCGGCGAAAGCTTGGTCGCTGCGGTTGCGATCGGCTTGGCTGCTTCAATCCAGTCATCAATTCCGTCGTGGTACACAGACGCGGACTTACCGCCGAAATATTGCGCCGTGTAAAGTCCGAAATAAGGGTTCCAGGTACCTCGATTTCCGTACACCACGATCTCTCGCGACGGGTCAATGCCCGCATTGCCAAGAATCTGCTCAATCGCGGCAACACTGATGAAATCTTCGCGATTGGCATCGCGCAACACCGAGGGTGCGTCTCCAATCGATATCGCGCCGGGAATGTGTCCCTTCGCATATTCGGAAGGCGCACGCACATCCCACAAAAGCGTTCCGCGAGCGATGGCCTTTTCCACTTGCGCGCGAGTGACGATGGTGTCGTTTGTGGCCTGTGCGAATGCGCCCACGCTAAACGCTACGACCATCGCGTTGATCCATAGAGCGACGCCTCGCGCAAAAAATCGACTGCCTCTTTTGCAAGACCCGTCGTGAAGTCCATGCCGAATTGAAGCAATTTCTGAAATCATGGTTTCTTCGAAATGTTTTAGCCTGAGCTTGGATTAATCACTCTATACGCAGGTCGTCTAGAACGCAAGCATGTGCATGCGGCCGCTTGGAATGCTGGCTGGGGAGCCGGGAACAAGCGCGGCGCGACTGCGTTGCTATTATTTCGGACTGAGCGGAATGCTTGAGTTGCAAAGAGTGGGCACTCTGTGCCCGCCATCACCGTTGAAAAATAAACATCGTCGATATGCCGCCGCTTGGTGAGCACGGGGTGCCAACCTTGCAAATTGGCGCTCACATACTCCGCCGATACTGCCCACCCACTTCAAATAGCGCATCCGTAATCTGCCCGAGTGAAGCCACCTTCACCGTTTCCATCAGTTCAGCAAACACGTTGCCACCGTTGATCGCGACCGCTTTGAGTTTTGCGAGCGCAGCAGGCGCATCCACCTTGTGCGCGGCATGAAAATCAGCAAGCCGCTTGAGCTGACCCTGCTTTTCTTCATCGGTTGAACGCGCGAGTTCGAGTGTATCGGGTACCGTATCACCATGCGGGTTGCGGAAGGTGTTGACACCGATGATGGGGTACGAGCCGTCGTGCTTTTTGTGTTCGTAGAACATCGATTCTTCCTGAATCTTGCCGCGCTGATAGCCGGTTTCCATCGCGCCGAGTACGCCGCCGCGTTCGCTGATGGCTTCGAATTCCTTGAGCACGGCTTCTTCCACCAAGTCGGTGAGTTCGTCGATGATGAACGCGCCCTGGTTCGGGTTTTCGTTTTTGGCGAGGCCCCATTCGCGGTTGATGATGAGCTGGATCGCCATTGCGCGGCGCACGGATTCCTCGGTCGGCGTGGTGATCGCCTCATCAAACGCGTTAGTGTGCAGGCTGTTGCAGTTGTCGTACACGGCGATCAGCGCTTGCAGCGTGGTGCGGATGTCGTTGAACTGAATTTCCTGTGCGTGCAAGCTGCGGCCGCTGGTCTGGATGTGGTACTTGAGCTTCTGGCTGCGCTCGTTCGCGCCATATTTTTCGCGCATCGCCACGGCCCAGATGCGGCGCGCCACGCGGCCGAGCACCGTGTATTCCGGGTCCATGCCGTTGCTGAAAAAGAACGACAGGTTCGGCGCAAAGTCGTCGATGTGCATGCCGCGCGCGAGGTAGGCTTCGACGAAGGTGAAGCCGTTTGACAGCGTGAACGCGAGCTGCGAAATCGGGTTCGCGCCGGCCTCCGCGATGTGATAACCGCTGATCGACACCGAGTAGAAATTGCGCACTTTGTTCTGCACAAAATACTGCTGAATGTCGCCCATCACCTTGAGCGAAAACTCGGTGGAGAAGATGCAGGTGTTCTGGCCCTGATCTTCTTTCAGGATGTCCGCCTGTACGGTGCCGCGCACGTTCTCCAGCGTCCACGCCTTGATCTTGGCGAGCTCATCGTCGGTTGGTTCGCGCTTGTTGTCGGTGCGGAATTTGGTGAGCTGCTGCTCCATCGCGGTGTTCATAAAGAACGCGAGGATCGTCGGCGCGGGGCCGTTGATGGTCATCGAAACGGAGGTTGTGGGCGCGCATAGATTAAAGCCGTCGTAGAGCACTTTCATGTCTTCAACCGTGGCAATCGACACACCGGAATTGCCGACCTTGCCGTAAATGTCCGGGCGAATCGCGGGGTCGTTGCCGTACAGCGTGACGCTGTCGAACGCGGTGGACAGGCGCTTGGCGTCCATCCCTTCGCTGACCTTCTTGAAGCGACGATTGGTGCGGAACGCGTCGCCCTCGCCCGCAAACATGCGCGTCGGGTCTTCGTTCTCGCGCTTGAAGGCGAATACACCCGCCGTGAACGGGAAGCTGCCGGGCACGTTCTCTTTCAACTGCCATTTGAGGATTTCGCCGTCGTCCTCGTAACGCGGCAGAGCGACTTTTTTGATCTTGCTGCCGGAGAGGGAGGTGTAGGTCAGCGCGGTGCGGATTTCTTTGTCGCGGATTTTTACGACGTACTCGTCGCCTGAGTAGCTGGTGACGGTTTGCGGCCACATGTCGAGGAGTTTTTTGGCGCGGGGGTCGAGGGCCTGGTTGCGGTCAGCGATGGCTTCCGCGAATGACGCTTCCATCACCGCTCGGGCTGAGCTTGTCGAAGCCCCGGTTGCATCTCCAGCCATGTGCCCTTCGACAGGCTCAGGGCGAACGGAAATCGCAGCGAGCATCTTTGCGGACGCGATCAACTGCTGCCGCTCACGCGCAATCCGCGCCTGACCATCCGCCCAGCGGTGATATCCGCGCAGGGTGTCGGCGATCTCGGCCAGATAGCGCACGCGGTTCGCGGGCACGATAGCTTGTGTTTGTGATGATGCCCGCGTGTCAACGGTTGCCAGTTTGCCAGCGGCGAGCTTAAGCGCGCCGCCAGATTTGGCAACCAGCAGCGGAGTAATAGCCTGATACAACGCGGTCACGCCGTCGTCAGCGAAGCGGCTCGCCATCGTGCCGAATACGGGCATTTGATCGGTCGGCGTGCCCCACGCCTCCTTGTTGCGCTGCACCTGCTTACGTACGTCGCGCTGCGCATCCTGTGCGCCTTTGCGGTCGAACTTGTTGATGGCCACGAAATCCGCGAAATCGAGCATGTCGATTTTTTCGAGTTGGCTCGCTGCGCCGAACTCGGGCGTCATCACATAGAGCGAGGCGTCGACATGCGGCACGATGGCCGCATCGCCCTGGCCGATGCCTGAGGTTTCTACGAACACAACGTCGAAGCCGCTGACTTTGCAGGCGGCAATCGCATCGGGGAGGGCTTTGGAAATCTCCGATCCGCCCGAGTCGCGCGTGGCGAGCGAGCGCATGTAAATGTTTTCGTGATTGATCGCATTCATGCGAATGCGGTCGCCGAGCAATGCCCCGCCAGACTTACGACGTGACGGGTCGATCGAGATGATGGCAATCTTCAACGCATCGTTCTGGTCGATACGGAAGCGGCGAACCAGTTCATCGGTGAGCGAGGACTTGCCAGCGCCGCCGGTGCCGGTGATGCCCAAGCTCGGAGTTTTTTTCTGCGCGGCGAGTTCATGCAGCGCTTTGACGGTGGCTGCGTCGACAGCGCCCGCTTCGAGCGTTGTGATCCAGCGGGCTAGCGCGTTTCGGTCGCCCGATTTGAGCGCGTCAAGCGAAAGCGGCTGCTTCGACAAATCATGATCGCAAGCCGCGATCATGTCGTTGATCATGCCCTGTAAACCAAGCTTTGCACCGTCTTGCGGCGAGAAAATGCGCGCCACGCCATACGCATGCAGTTCGGCGATCTCGGACGGAACGATCACGCCACCTCCGCCGCCAAACACCTTGATTTGCCCCGCGCCAGCCTCTTTCAGCATGTCGATCATGTACTTGAAATATTCGACGTGTCCACCCTGATAGGAGGACATCGCAATGCCGTGGGCGTCTTCCTGCAACGCGGCGTCCACCACCTCCTTGACACTGCGGTTGTGCCCAAGGTGGATGACCTCGCAGCCGCTGCCCTGAATGATGCGGCGCATGATGTTGATGGAGGCGTCGTGGCCATCGAACAAGCTCGCCGCCGTCACAAAGCGAACCTTGTTTTTTGGTTTGTAGACGAGGTGCTTGCTATCAAGATTTGACATTACGCGCTCCGGCAGCGGACAGAAATTCAGCGAGAAATGGATTGTCGCAGAAACATGCCCAAATTGACGTTAACGTCAACTTGGTGGGGCGCATCAATGCGCACGCCGGAACCCACAAAAGGCAGCGGATTTCTCCTTCGTTTGTCCTACATCAACAGGCAACAGCGGCAGCCCCCCCAAAGTAGCGGTGTAGTCGCAACCAAATCACCTACTAACGAGGAGACACCATGTTCAAGAAAATATTGATCCCGATTGATGGTTCTGATCTTTCGATGCGCGCCGCGGGCTGCGGCATTCAGCTGGCGAAAGAGATGAACGCTGTTGTCGTTTTCGTTCACGCGATGGCACCTTACATCATTCCGTATTCGGCCGATGTTGCGATGATGGATAGCAAGACGCAGAAGATGTTCGAAGACGAAGTCAAAGCGGGAAGCCAGAAGCTCCTTGATGATGCCAAACGGCTCGCCACCGGAGCGAGTGTTGCCTACGAATGCGTTCAGGCACCTACGGGTCGGCCTGAATCGTTAATCGAAAAGACAGTTCGCGACCTCCATTGCGATTTGGTGGTGATCGCTACGCACGGGCGCGGCGCGGTCGGACGATTTGTGATGGGCAGCGTGACGACTCGCCTGTTGCCGACCTGCCCGGTACCAGTACTGGTTTATCGCGATGCCTCAATGGCGGGTGACGCGCCGTAATTCCGTAAACAGTGAGTCGCTCAACGGCTCGCTGTTACACACTGTTACCGAGCGTTAATCATCTGTTTGCAGACGCATCCGACACTGACAACCATGCCAATCAAGGCGTGATTTTCAGGAGCTCAACACCATGCATGCGTACACACAACCAATGCTTCACGGTAGTCGCCACAGCGCCCCATTGATGCCTTACATGGCCTCGCAAGGAATACGCGAAGGCGGGAGAACTGACCCGCTTGAGGCAGTCGTCGCGTTGGGTCGGGCGCGTGTGGTGACCGAAGGTACGGCGATTCACCGCGCAGGTGACGCATTCCGCTCGGTGTTTTACGTGAGGTCGGGCGCGGCAAAACGTGTGCTCATTCAGGAAGACGGACGCGAGCAGATATTGGGCTTCCCGATGCCCGGCGATATCGTCGCCATGGAGGCAATTTCGGCTGGCGCGCACAGCACGACAGTCGTTGCACTGGATATTTGCGCCGTTGTCGAAATTCCATTCGAAGCGCTGGAGGCGCTGGCGGCCGAACGGCCAGATGTCGCGCGCTTTCTGTATCAGCGCATGAGCGCTGCGCTTCGTGAAGAACATAGCTGGCTTGCGGCGCTGGGTCTGCTCAACGCCGACGAACGACTCGCCACGTTCCTGCTGGACCTGTCGCAACGGTTTTCGGCTCGCGGCTTTTCCGCACAACGTTTCATGTTGCGCATGACGCGCGCCGAAATCGGAAGCTTTCTTGGCTTGACGCTGGAAACGGTGAGTCGCGTGTTTTCGCGCTTTCAGAAGTTGGGACTGCTCAACGTCACGCGTCGCGAAATTGAACTCCTGGATATGACAGCCCTCTACCAGCTCGCGCATGCCCGGCCAACACACTAAGTAAGGCCTACCGCTTGAGCGCTCGCCGGACCGCGTGACCCAGTTGATCACGCGAATACGGCTTGCGCAGGAAGCTGATATCCGCATCAAGCCCGAATTGAAGTGGCAGGGCGCTCCGCGCGTAGCCTGATGCGTAAAGCACACACAGGGTCGGCTTGATCTTCAGCAGCGACGCCGCCACTTTAGGGCCGGTTTCGTCTCCTGCGAGTACAACGTCGGTGAAAAGTAATTCAATCCCGGGGTTTGCGCGAACGCGGGCCATTGCCGTGCGGCGGTTTTGTGCCGTAAATACCTTATAGCCAAGCGTTTCCAGAAAATTCACTGCAACGTTCATCACGTCGGCGTCGTCCTCAACGACCAGCACAAACTCTGAGCCAGTGGGCGCGGACGCATGATCGCTGACCAGAGCCACGTCCTGGGACGCGCCGACGGCCACTGGAAGAAACAGATTGATCGTAGTGCCCGTGCCGATCTCGCTGTACGCGGTGACATGGCCGTGCGATTGCTTGGCAAAGCCATAGACCATGCTGAGCCCCAGGCCACTACCTTTGCCGATACTTTTGGTCGTGAAAAATGGTTCGAACGCGCGACTAAGCGTAGCGCGTGTCATCCCGGAACCAGTATCGGTAACGCTGATGCGCACGTAGCGCCCGGCGGGCCAGTCATCAACCGATTGAACGTCGGCCGCCGTGAGGTCAATTGCGCTCGCCTCGATGTGGAGCGTGCCTCCGGAGGCCATAGCATCACGCGAGTTGACGGCGAGATTCAGGAGCGCGGTTTCGAGTTGACCGCTGTCGGCCAGCGCGGCGGGAAGCGACGGTTCCGCATCAACCCGAATTTCGATATTGGGGCCGAGCGTTCGCGCCAGCAGATCACGGAACGAAGCGAGCAATTCCGGAATCGGGACGGCCGACGGGCGCAGGGTTTGTCGCCGTGCAAACGCGAGCAGCTTTGCCGTGAGCTCTGCGCCGCGCTTCGACGCGCGGTGCGCGGAAGCGATTGCGCGTTTTGCGAACGGGTCGGGCAGTACGGTTTCTTCCAGGATCTGCAAGTTTCCCGAAATCACGGTCAGGAGATTGTTGAAATCATGGGCAACCCCGCCTGTTAACTGCCCAAGCGACTCCAGTCGCTGCGAGAGCAACAGCTTTTCTTCGGCGACCGTGCGCTGCATCGCGTTCGAAGCAATGTTGGCGATCGCCTCTAAAAAGGCCACGTCATCGGTTGCAAATTGATGTGTCGTCCGTGACGCGGCGATCAGCAGTCCACTGACACGTTCGCGATCACCGACCGGCGCGATGACGAGACTGCGAATACCGGCGTCGAGCAACGCTGGACAGATGGCGATGCTCGAAGTTGATGTGTCGCCAACAAGCAATGGCACGCCGTCGTCCAGCACGGCCGAGGACAACATCGCCTGAGTTGTTTCGATACGGGCGTCAACCAGCGTGTCCGCGAGAAATCCCACCGCGCCGTGACAATGCAGCGCTTCGTCACTTGTTTCCAACACAAAAATCGCGACCACATCCGCATCAAGCGGAACTCGCGCACACTCGATCGCGTGCCTGCCCACCTTGTCAAAGTCGCGCTCGCGCAGCGCCAGCTGGCTCACGCGGGCGAGCGCATTGGCGCGCACCAGTTCCCGCTCGGTGCGGCGTGCATTCAGCCGCTCACTGACATCGCGAAGAATTACGATGACCTCTTTGCCATCTTCGCCCTGGATCGGTGCCAGCGAGATTTCTACGGGAAATTCGTGCCCGCTCAGCTTGACTGCCTTCAGCGCGAGACCAATTCCCATCGGCCTGCGCTGCGCCTGTGTCTGAAAGCCTTCTCGCAGTTGCACATGGTGACGACGCGTGGTGATCGGCACCAGACGCTCTACCGATATCCCCCTTAACTCACCGGGCCCCGCGTCGAGCAGTCGCTCCGCTTCGGTGTTGTTGAGACGGATGTGACCACCGCTGTCAACCACCAGAATGGCATCCGGTGCTGCGTCGAACAGTAGTTTGAATGCGTCTTCGCTCTGCTTGATCATGCTGATTGCGGCGCTCCTCAGGCGGCGACAAGTACATAGCCGGCGCCACGCACTGATTTAATGATGCGCGGGTCTTTGCCGTCGTCGCCAAGCTTCTTGCGCAGACGCCCGATCTGAACGTCAATGGTGCGATCAAACGGCCCGGCATCGCGATGATGTGTGCGTCGCAGTAACGCGTCGCGGCTCAGGAGTGTTCCTGGTTTCTCACCCAGCGCGACCAGAAGCGCGAATTCACCGGTGGTCAGGGCAATTTCGTCGCCGTTCGCGTCGGTCAACTTGCGGCGTTCAACGTCAAGCATGAAGCCGTGAAAACGAAGGGCATTTGCCGATTCAGCGGACACAGTCGATGCCTCGTTCTGCGAGACTGTCCTTCGGCCGACGCTGCGCACCCGCGCAAGCAGTTCGCGCAGATCAAACGGCTTGGTTACGTAATCATCCGCGCCGATTTCGAGCCCCACCACACGATCAACGGTGTCACCCCGGCCCGTCACCATCAACAATCCGCCCGACCAGTCGGTGCGCAATCTGCGGGCGATCGCGAATCCGTC
>JAYWHV010000280.1:0-2686 GCA_043777615.1 Burkholderiales bacterium
CGAGCTCAACGTGTCCTCCGACATCGATATCGTATTTATTTGCGATGAGCCAACGAGCGACGCGATGGATGCCCTGAATCGACTTGCGCGCGAGCGTACGAGTGACGTCGCGCGCAAGTCGATTCAGGGCATCCATCGCGTCGCTCGTTGGCTCATCGCAAATAAATACGATATCGATGTCGGAGGACACGTTGAGCTCGCCTGCGCCAAGCTTGCCCATGGCAACCGTTGAAAATCCGTACGGCGGCACGGCGCTGCCAAAGAGCTTCTGGCTGTGCGCTGCGGTTGCCGCTTCAAGCGCGAGATCGGCAAAGGACGACAAATCGGCCACGAGTTCTTCGAACGGCGCATTCATCGCAAGATCGCGCACCACGGTGCGCAGCATGAGCTCTCGCCGAGCGCGCCGCAATTGCCCCCCAATCGTGTCAACCGAACAGCCTGACAGCACCGCCCGCCAGTGACTCAAGTCAAATCGCGTCTTTGGTGCGGCGCGAATGAGCGCAACCAGATCCGGGTCGCGTCGCGCCACGCCCTGCGCAAATCGGCTGTAGGTGAACGCTTTGTCTATCGCGTGGGTCTGATCCATAGTGAGCGACGTCATTAAAATACATTGAGTATGCAGGAGAAGCCCGAACCATTGGACGCTTCGGCGAACCCTTCGCGGTTGCCGTCTCCTCCGCTATCACACTCAGGCCACGTCATTCAGGATTCCATCGCCCGGCTAACGGCCTGGCAGAGGTGGTCGGGACATGGCGTCCGCGTGACCTTCTGGTGTGTGCTCGCCGCGACGCTCCTGTTTGTGGGGGCCGTGGCGGTGGCGCGATTCTGGCTGATTCCCAACGCGGATAGTTTTCGCCCTCGCGTGGTGTCCGAGTTGTCGCGCCTGACCGGGCAACGGGTTGTCATTGGCGGGTTTCAGGCGGGCTGGAATGGCTGGTCACCTGAGCTCAAGCTGACACGGCTGCAAATCCTGGACACACGCGGCAAGCCGCTTCTTGTGCTGCCCGACGTCGAAACGACTGTCTCATGGCGGTCGTTATTTTTGTTTGAACCGCGATTGTCGGCACTGACAATCCGAGCGCCGCGGCTGGTGGTGCGCCGTACGGCAGAGAATTCCCTGACGGTTGCAGGCATTGATATCGATCTGGCCAACCAGAGCGAGGGCGATCCTGGCATCATCGACTGGTTGCTCAAGCAGCGCATGGTGCAAATCGTAGGGGGCGAAATCGAATGGCAGGATGACTGGCGGAAGCAGCCGGCGCTACGGCTTGCCAACGTCAACATTCGGATGCTCAACAGCGGATCCCAGCACAGCATTGGCATGACCGCCGTACCGCCGCAGGAGCTTGGCTCACCGATTGACGTGCGTGCCAATTTCACTGGCAACGATCTGAAAAGGATTGGTGGATGGGATGGGCTGGCCTACCTTCGTTCAGACTACGCGAATCTTGGGACTTTTACCCGTTACTTTCCCCTGCCGTTTGAGATTTCCCGTGGTGACGGCGGCCTTCAGGTCTGGTTTGAAATTGAAAACGGTCAGCCGGTTGCGGTCACCACCGATCTGGCCGTGCGCCAGGCAACGATTCGCCTGCCGTCGGGCGCATCCGTTGCGCCCGCGCACGTTCCGGGCGTCGCCGCGGCTGCCAGAGTTGACGTAGCGCCGGCTTTGCTCGAGCCGCTTGAACTTGCTTCGCTAACCGGGCGACTGTCGTGGCGCAGTAAAACGCTCAAAGGCGGCGACGCACGAGGCGACGGAAGTAATTCCTTGACGCAGCAACGCTGGTCGGTGCGAGATGTGACGGCGGTCATGGCGGCTGGCGTCAAAACATCGGCAGCGACCGGCGAGGTGGTCGTAGATTTTCGCGGTGATGAATCCATCGGCGGCTCGGCTCGCCTGTCTGAGCTCGATCTCGGCAACGTCAACGCAGTCGCCCGGTCGCTCCCGCTTACCGACGCGCTGCGCTCGCAACTGCTGCGCAGTCAACCGACCGGCATCGTTCGCGCGATCGATGCAACCTGGCGCGACCACAGCCTCAACGGCAAAGCAGGCGACACTAGCCTCGGTCGTTATTTCGTGGAAGGCGCAGCCGAACTCTCCAATCTCGCCTGGCGCGAACACGACGGCATACCGGGGATTTCCGGGCTGACCGCCACCGTAAAAGGCTCGTCGCGTGATGGCTACATTACCTTGGGCGCTCTCCCCAAGGTCGTCCACGGCGCGAAATCTGCAGCTTCGCCCGTAGCGCCAACGGTGTTTGATTTTGGCAGGCACTTTACTGCGCCAATGACGTTTGACACGCTGCGCGGTGCGCTGAAATGGACGCGCAAGGCGGATACGCCTGGTGTTGCTGGGGGCGTGACAACCCAGATTGATGTGACCTCGATTGCGTTTGAGAATGCCGATATGGCGGGCACGGTCGCCGGCACCTGGCAGAGCGACGCGTTAGGGCCAGGGGTGGCTAATCTGACAGGAACTTTGTCGCGCGGTGACGTCACGGCGACACACCGCTACCTGCCGGCTGCACAATCAGTACAAACAAGGGCGTGGCTAAGGCAAGCGATCCTGGCAGGCAAGGTGTCGGAGGCGCGCTTTGCCGTGAAGGGACCGCTGTGGCACTTTCCCTTTCGTGATGATCGCGAAGGAACGTTTGAAATATCCGGGCAGGTGAAGGGCGGAGTGCTCGAC
>JAYWHV010000281.1:0-2683 GCA_043777615.1 Burkholderiales bacterium
GCGTCGACAAATGTTGTTATTCGGTGCCTTTTCCATTTGTCGGTCAATCGGTGGATGTGCGTGGCGATTCAAACCCGTTCCGAAACACCAGCTCGTCGAGCAAGATCGCAGTGAACTGCCAATTAGCCTGGACTCCCGAGCCGCTGGCATTGTGGCTGCATTGCAGCACATGCTCAACGCCGCCAATAACATTGGCTGGCATGGTGATACGGAACAGAACTGCGCGCTCCTCTCCGGCATTGACCGAGAGCGGGAAGGGGTTGTTGATAATCTGAATTGGCACCCCCGGCTGAAACGCACAGCTGATCGTATATGTGGCTGAGCCAGAACTGGCTGTATTCTTCATCGTGATCGTGCGCTCGGCGGTCTGTCCACCCGTCAATGCACCGAAATCGACGCCAGAGACAGGAGCGGGAGTACTTGAAAATGCAGCGGGTAGCTGCAAGCAACTCAGACTGACGTTGCTTACATTTGCGCCAGAAATTGTTCCTGTGCCATTGGCAACAACACAAGTCTGCCCAAGCGGTAATTGAGCAATCGTGACATTGAACGAACTACCGTGCGCGATTCTTGTTGTGAATTGGAAGTCTCCGTTCGCACTAAGCTGAAAACTTGCCGCGCCGTTCAGTTGCAAAGAGAGCGACCGGCCCGACAAGATGCCAGTCAAATTGCCCCCGACGGTGTAAGTGTTGGTTGCGCACGTCACTTGGATGTTGACGACATTTGATCCAGAAACCGTGCCAGCACCATTGGTTATCGTGCACGTTTGTTGAGTTGGCTGGGCTTGAACGGTAATGACATAGGTTGAGTTGTTTGCCACAAGCGATCCAAAACCGAAACTGCCGTCCTGGGTAAGCAACAGAGTCTGTTGGTTCGCGCTGTTCCGTAGCGTCAAGGTGTTTCCTGGAGTCAATCCGGTTAAACTGCCACCCACTGCAAAACTCGTTTGTACGCATTGAACGGTAACATTGCTCACATTTGTGGAGATCAGACTCCCTTGCCCGTTCTGGACGGTGCAAGTGACTGCCGCAGGTGCATTCGCCACAGTGACTAAGTAATCAGAGTTTAGGGTCAATGCATCAGCGAAAATGAAACCGCCGGACTGATTCACCAAAACATCTGACGCCCCGTTGAGCTGTAGCGTCAGAGAGCCGGCGCTTAGCCCGGTGACCTGCCCACCTATGCTGAATCTAGGCAGACGCGTGCTTCGCTTCACTACGCGTCCTCGGGCATCGTGCTCGCTACTGACAACCACACCACGTGCGTCTTCCGTTCGAACAACTTCCCCGGCGCCATTGTAGGTGAACAATGAAGTTCCGCTGTCCGGATCATTTTCACTGATTTTTCGGCCCATCGCATCATGGGTGTGAATCGTTTCGACAATCCCGGTGCCGCCATCACGTACCGCGCGCGTCTGGTTGCCATAGGCATCGTAGAAATACAGCACCGATAACCCTTGCATATCCGTGGTTGATACCACTTCGCCGAGAGGATTCTTTTGGATGGTTTCACTCAGGATGTCATTAGCGGACTGGCCACGGAACGTTTCGCGTCGCTCACTCAGCGGGTCCGCAGTTGAGGAAATGGCGCGTCCAATCTTGATATCTGTTTGTGCTCCGTTGGGTTCAATCACGCGCCGAGGGCGATCCAGGGCATCATACTCACGAAGGGTCCACAAGCGCTCAACTGTAGCGCATGGCACATCCGCACTGTTATTGAACGATGGCGCACCCGCAACCGGCGCTCGACTTAGAAAGAAGGGTTCCGAGCGACGCGCTTCGCGTCCGCGTCTGTCGAAGTAGACGCAGCTTGCGACCAGTTGTTTGCTGGCAAAGCCAGAATTCGGTTGCAGCTTCAGATCATTCGGATCGTTGAACGACTGCTTGACCTC
Source organism: Burkholderiales bacterium (assembly GCA_043777615.1). Lineage (GTDB taxonomy): Bacteria > Pseudomonadota > Gammaproteobacteria > Burkholderiales > Casimicrobiaceae > Casimicrobium. The sequence goes on from JAYWHV010000281.1 coordinate 1,892, forward strand.
AATGACAGGACGCGCCAAGGCGTCGAAGTAGGTCCACACCGTCGGTTGCTGAGTCGTCGTGGTTTCTTGGCGATAAACCGTTTCAGAGATACCGGTTGCATCGAACCTCCCTGGACAGTCAACTTCATCGACGCCTTGATTGCGCCCCCGACACCAGCGGTAGCGAATATTTGACTCAACACTAAAGGAGCCTCCAACCGCATCCGTTTTAATCAAAGTGCGCGACAGTCGGCCCAGCACTCCATATTCCGATTTGCTCTCTGCGAAATTATTGGTATTTTGATCGACCAGCTTTCGCACGTGCGTCGGCTGACCAAACACATCGCGACTCAGCACCTCGGAATCAGTCAATTCCACCAGTTTGTTCGGTGCCGTGGCAGAGAAGTAGGGCGAACGGGTCGATACTTCGTAGCGACCTCTCGCATCGAATAGGGCTTTGGTGTAGCGATGTACACGGGTTCCAAGACCTGCGGTTGCTGGCTGCATTTGAACCTTGCTGACATCAGTTGGGTCATCACAGTCGACTAATGGCACGTCGTTGCCGCACTGCATCGACATCACACGATTGCCAAACGAATCGTGGAAGTATCGAGTACGGACAAAGGGGGCGGCAGGCTCGCCAGAACCGGGCTCGACAGATTCAGATGTCAAAATTCCGGTGCGCATCGGCGCAGTGAAATCATACGTAAAAGTAGATCGACGACTGCGGGTAACGAATTGACTAGCGTTAGCAGGATCTGGCCGACGCGCGGCCGCAGTAGCTGAAGACAAGCGCCCGATACGCCACTGCAC
>JAYWHV010000282.1:0-2672 GCA_043777615.1 Burkholderiales bacterium
AGTACGAGATTGTTGCCGCGATTGACCACGACAGAGATGCCGTTGGCAAACACTTCCGCCTGGCCCGCACGCACCGACACTCCGGCCGACGCGTAGCTAGACGCGGACGACACGACGTAAAAGCCGGGTTGCATGAAGGAAACTTCACCCGACTGGGTGGCGATTCGCAGAGAGTCCTGTTGCTCCCACGCGCGAATGCGAACGGCCATCGCGCCCTGCGACAGGCGTGCGACGATGCTTTGATCGTCAAAGCGTTCGAAGTAGACATTGCTCCCACCCGCCAGCCAAACCTGAACGGCGCCCAAATCGAGTTCAGCACGTCCACCATCGCTCACGTAGAGATTGTCGCCTGCCGTGATTGCGTAATTGCGCGAAATCGGTCGCCAGTTCTCTCGCTCATTAGCGAGTTGAACGTCGCCAGCGAATTCCGAAAGGCGAGCGACGCGTCCGGGCGCATCAGCCCATGCTGCCGTCAGTATGATGAACGTTGCAAATAGAGCAGCGGTCAATCGTTGCAAGGTGAGAGTGAAAACATTTATCGTGTTCATAGCAGTTTTGTTCCAGGTGACGCAAGCCATAGACCTTGGATAGAACACGATTAACGTCCCCGAAGAGCCCCAGTTGACCGGGGCAACCCTCGGAACTCCGAGCGCCCCGATGATCGGCCATTAATTTACTGTATATTTAACCAGTTTTCTCGAAATAGTTTTCCTCTTTGTCTCTCGCCATCACATACAGCCGTGCGCTCGCCGGATTGCATGCCGAACTTGTTACGGTTGAGGTTCACCTTGCCAACGGGTTGCCGGCTTTTAATCTGGTTGGTCTTGCCGACACGGAGGTACGCGAAAGCAGGGATCGCGTGCGCGCAGCGATCCAGACGGCGGGATTTGAATTTCCTGTGCGTAAACTCACGGTCAATTTGGCCCCAGCTGAATTTCCGAAGGAATCGGGTCGCTTCGATTTACCGATCGCGATTGGCATTTTGGTCGCCAGTGGTCAGCTGCCGGCGGCGCGATTGAAGAACCTCGAATTTGCAGGTGAACTCGGACTGAATGGCGATTTAAGACCCGTGCGTGGTGCACTGGCAATGGCGCTGGCGGCGGCGCGAACCGGCAACACACTCGTACTTCCAGCGGCTTCGGCGCAAGAGGCTTCGCGCGCCAAAAGTGCAACCGTCCTCGCCGCTAAAACCTTGCTCGAAGTTGCTGCCTACATGTCGGGACGCCATGAGCTTCCGACACCGGTCATCGACGCTGAGCCCGAGGCCATGATTTATCCGGACTTGCTCGACGTGAAGGGCCAGAGTCAGGCAAAGCGCGCGCTTGAGATTGCGGCGGCTGGGCGTCACAGCTTACTCATGATGGGTCCGCCAGGAACCGGGAAAAGCATGCTGGCGCAGCGGCTGCCTGGCATCTTGCCGCCCATGAACGAAGACGAAGCGACCGAAAGCGCGGCCGTTTTGTCGCTGGTTGGCAAGTTCAATGCCGAGTCTTTTGGGCAACGGCAAGTGCGCTCGCCTCACCACACGGCGAGCGCAGTAGCGCTCGTGGGCGGCGGCAGCGACCCGCGACCTGGCGAAATCTCGCTAGCGCATCACGGCGTCTTGTTCCTCGACGAACTTCCGGAGTTTGATAGGCGCGTTCTGGAAGTATTGCGGGAGCCCATGGAGAGCCGAGTGATCCATATTTCGCGCGCCACGCGACAGGTCACTTACCCTAGTAATTTCATGCTGGTGGCGGCGATGAACCCCTGCCCTGACGGCTATTTCGGCAGCAATATAGCTGCGCGTCCGTGCCGCTGCACGCCAGATCAGATCGCCCGGTATCGAAGCAAAATTTCCGGACCTCTGCTTGACCGGATCGACCTGCACATAACCGTTCCCACGGTGTCCACGGAATCTCTACGCGCCACAACTGACGGCGAGTCATCCGCGACCGTTCGCCTTCGAGTGATTGCGGCGTATGCACAACAGAACGAACGTCAGCGCAAGGCCAATGCAGACCTGTCGTCAACCGAACTGGACCTTCACTGCGCGCTTGATGAATCGAGTTCAACGCTGCTGCAGCAAGCAGCCACGCGGCTCGGGCTGTCAGCACGAGCACAACATCGAATTTTGCGAGTTGCTCGCACTATTGCCGATCTCGCTGCGGCCGAGCACATTTCCGTCGCGCACATTGCTGAGGCCGTTGGTTATCGTCGGATGGACAGCTAGCGAAATCCACACCGGAAAAGCGTCAACTTGGCGTTACCATCAGTTGACAACGTGCAGCAGCACAAGTAACCTTCGTCCTAGACGTTTCGTCTCCTGCTTGTCCTCCCTGAGCGGGTGCTTTGCGCATTGCCGTACAGCATTGAGCCCCTGTTTGATTGTCATTCAGGGGCTTTTTCTTTGGCGCTCAAGCGTCTGAGCCCTCGCCAGGCCGAGGCTCTTTGTTCAACCAAAGGTTGAACGTTGTCGCACACTCCTTCATACCCAGGCCAGTGTGCGCCGAAAACAGGATGATTTCGTCTCGCTCGGCAATCAGCGGCTTGGCGTCACCTTGACGAAACGCGTTGCGAATCTTCATACGCTCGCTTTGCGTGAGCTTGTCAGCCTTGTTGAGCAACCACATCATTGGTGGGCGACCGCGGCCCAGCCCATCGAGCCATTCGACGAACTGCAAACTCGAGCT
>JAYWHV010000283.1:0-9063 GCA_043777615.1 Burkholderiales bacterium
GCCGAACCCGCCGAGGATATTGCGAGTGGTCGAGGTGCCAGCAAACTCCGTCCACTCGGTGCAGCCTACGAGCCGGCTGTTTAAGCGGCGATGGGCCACGCTCCACGCTCCGAGCATGAAGTCGAAGTCAGTCGGGGCGACAGTGGTGAGGGAGGTTATGGTGGTTGAAGCTGAGTGGGGCATTTGCGGCTTAGCGTGCGAGTTAGGCGTCTGCGCAGAGTCTGTGCGAGTAGTTCATTGCTGCCTGGGCTCGTTGCTTCACTCGTGGTACGCCATCGCGGCTAACGCAGTCCGAGAGTGCCGAAATGAACTCGTTTGTATTTGGCGGCTGAAGCAAAGTAGGAGCAATTGACTTGAGCAAAGGAGTTCTAGGCTCCGCAATAGCGACCAGAGCGTCTATTGCGATCAGACTCAAGGGGCGGCCTTTGGCCAGCCAGCCTGCAACCGTTGCCCATGTGAGACCTGATGATGCGGCCAAGTTGCCCCATTGTTCTGTCGTTGGTTCTTGTGCGTTTGTTTCGATCCAGCGGAGCGCATCTGGGGACTGAAAATAGCTCAAGGAGAGCATGGCGTCGCGCTGCGCGCGACCGGCGAGCCTGTCTATTGCTGCCACGGCCATTGCAAAACCTTCACTTGATGGGAGGCATGCTGCTGTGGCACGTACTAAAGACCACAGTTCAAGTTTGTCAGGGTACTCGTTCCAGGCCGAGCGAACGAAGTCGGCTCCAGTTGATTTGAGTGCGATAGAGGCTACAACTATAACTGTGGCGCGTATGCCCGGATTTGCGGCCGCCGCGAAGCGCCTCTCAAGTGTCGACTTCACCAGCGACTGAGGAAGGAGCGTCCATGCGGCCGAGAGATCCTCATCAATGCGCCAACGGGTCACCGTAAAGTCCAGCAGGGACTCGGCATTGTGAGTGGTTTCGGCGATAGTCGGAGCAGGTAGGTTCTCGGTGCCCTCAATATTTTCCTCGGGCTGTGTCGCGGTGCCGTCCTCGTCATAGAAATCATCGTGCAGCAGGAACTGCCACCATCCGAATCGCTTCGCCAGGTTGAACCACTCCAGCGGTCGAAGAGCGCGAGCCATGAGCCTACGGTGGCAGTTGTCGCAAACCAAGTACGGTGCGTCAGCTGAGTCGCACGCCTCGACAACCGTGCTTGGCTTCAGTTCGCAGGACTGGCAGGGAGGGGTCATTCAGATGCCTAACGTGTCTTATAAGCGTGTCGCGCGTATAACTTTTCAGTAGTGCACATCATGATTCGCTTCTACACCTTGTAGGCGGCTGATTTGAAGTCCATATTTTGTTGTAGTCCGACCTGAATCGTATAACAAGGTGCAAGGCGTTTTGCGGCGGCTTGTTTCGGGTTCCTCGCACACCTGATTGATTCGCAATCGAATGTCCGCTCGATATTGTCTGCGAGTAGCCGAGAGAAGTTGAACGAAAGAGCGATTACAGCGGACTTTTTTCTGAGCGCAGGGACCTTATGCTGTTCCGCATGTTTGGGGTGTTGCAGAATCGTGGCGATTGAACCACATCATTCGAATGGCCCCCTCACCGAAACCCTCTCCCGCGAGGGGAGAGGGGCCAAAATATCTGCTTCAGGCGGTCGCGCCTACGGGTACAAGCCCCTGAGCTCACGCGCCGCGAGCACGCGCGTGCAAGCGATGATGAACGCCGCGGTCCGTAGCGACACGTTGTTCTTCTCGGCCGTGTGCACGACGGCTTTCAACGCCTCGACCATGATGCGTTCGAGGCGGTCGTTGATCTCGGATTCGGTCCAGAAAAAGCTGGAGAAGTCCTGCACCCATTCGAAGTAGCTGACGGTGACGCCACCGGCGTTGGCGATGACATCGGGCACGACTTTGATACCGCGATCATGCAGGATGTCGTCCGCTGCCGGGGTCGTTGGGCCATTCGCACCTTCGACGACGAGTTTCGTGGAGATCGACCGGGCGCGCGTTTCGGTGAGTTGGTTCTCCAGTGCGGCGGGCACGAAGATGTCGCTCTTGAGGGCCCAGAATTCGCCTTCGCTGATTTTTGTTGCACCGTTAAAGTCAATCAGCGTACCGCCAGCTGCAACGAAGTCAAGTGCGGCATCGACGTCGATGCCGCCTTCGTTGGCGACCGAGCCGCTGGCGTCCTGAAGTCCAACCACGGTCGCGCCAGCCGCTTTAAAGAGTCGTGCCGCGATTCCGCCGACGTTGCCAAATCCCTGCACCACAATCCGCGCGCCTGAGATGTCGAAACCCATCGCCCGAGCCGTTTCGCGCGCGGCGATGTACACGCCGCGACCCGTTGCCTCTTTGCGCCCCAACGACCCGCCCAGCGCGATTGGTTTGCCTGTCACGACGCCGGTCGCGGTAGCACCAGTGTTCATGGAGTACGTGTCCATCATCCACGCCATGATCTGGTCGTTGGTGTTGACGTCCGGGGCCGGGATGTCCTTGTCGGGGCCGATGATGAGGCCAATCTCGCTCGTGTAGCGGCGCGTCAGGCGCTCCAGTTCGGGGCGCGTCAAGGTCTTCGGATCGACGCGAATGCCTCCCTTGGCACCGCCATAGGGCAGATTCAGGGCGGCGTTCTTGACCGTCATCCATCCGGCCAACGCCATGACTTCGTCGATAGTCACATCGGGGTGAAAGCGCACTCCCCCTTTACCGGGGCCACGCGACATGTTGTGCTGGGCCCGGAAGCCTTCAAAGTGCGCAACAGTACCGTCGTCGCGGTTGATTGGAATATCGACCGCCAGCACGCGCTTGCAGCGTTTGAGAGTTTCCACCCAGCGCTCAAGGTGGCCAAGGTGAGGCGCAACGCGATCAACTTGAAGCAGATACATCTGCCACGGGCTGTGGGCGTGCGTCGGAACGTAAGAGAGACCGGGTGAGGCCATGAGTGATCCAGGTTCGATAAGCGAAGCTGGCAATGTAGGTCAGGTGCTCCACAGTGATCATGCTGTTCTTGGCATCAATCATGCAACAAAACCATCACGGAAAAGTCTGAGTTGCGTTCAAATTGTGGTTACCGGACAATTCTTACAAGACCGCTTTAAGTGCCACACGCTGGCAGAGCGATAAGAGCATAAAGAGATAGCGCGACCTCGTACGATCGTCCAACCGTACGGGAGCGCATTGAGGGAAACTAATATGTTGAAGCCGATTTTGTTACGTCGGGCGCTCGTCATCAGTGCGCAGTTGTTGCTTGGCGCATGGACTCATGCCGATACGCTATCGGATATCCGTGATCGCGGCGAATTTCTGCTCGGTCATCGCGAGAGTTCATCGCCGTTCTCGTTCGTCAATGAGCAGGGCGAGGCGGTGGGCTATTCCGTCGATATCTGCCTCAAAATCTTCGAGCAGATCAAGAAAGACCTGAAACGGCCCGATCTGAAGGTGAAGTACGTGCCTCTGAAACCGGCAGACCGCATCGCTGCCGTGAAGTCCGGGCGTGTGGACGTGGAGTGTGGCTCGACCACCAACACTGTGGATCGTCAGAAGGACGTAGCTTTCAGCTACACGACGTTCGTCGCCGGCGCCAGATTGCTCGCCAAAAAGGCCGACAAAGTGAAGGAGTTGCCCGATTTGCGCGGGAAATCAGTCGTTGTGACCGAAAAGACAACCACTGAGAAGGTGCTGCGCCAGGTCAATACCGAGCGCAATCTTGATCTGAAAATCATTGTCGCCAAGGACCATGCCGAAGGTTTCTCGCGACTGGTGTCTGGCGAGGCAATGTCGGTCGCCAACGATGACGCGCTGTTGTTCGGTCTGGTGACCAAGTCGAAAGATCCGAGCGCGTACGACTTTGTCGGCAAATATGTGTCGGTAGAACCGTACGGCATCATGCATCGCAAGGATGATCCGGGGTTTGCAAAGTTGGTGGACGTAGCGCTGTCGGGACTGTTCTCCAGCGGTCAGATTCGTGGCATTTACGCCAAATGGTTCGAGAGCGGTACGTTCAAATTGCCAATGAACCAGTACATGAAGGAAAACATCAAGATTCCCAATAAGTACGGCGTGCAATAGCTCGTATTGCCGTTCGCGCAGGTTTCGCGTGGGGTGGGGCTGCGCTTCTGCCTCGCTGCGGCCCAGTCCTGGATGTACGCCTGCATTGGGGCCTGAGCGGCTGCCACGCTAGCTGCACGCTTTAAAAATGGGCAGTGGCGAATCCCGCGTGCCCTAATCGCTAAAATCAAACTTTCCCGCCCAAGCTTTCACGTCTCGCCGTTCCCGACTCCGTCCGGTTTGGCGAATTCCGCGAAGCGTCTCAAGCAAGCCGATGCCCGCCACCTTCCTGTCCCTGCACGGTTCCGCCGCGCTCTCCCAATTCCGTCAAGACAAACTAATTGCTGCGCTCGTCGATTTCGGCGTGACCGACGTTGATGCCGAATACTGGCATTTCGCCTCGACCAGCCGCGAAGTCACGCGGGACGAGCGCATGCAACTTGAGGCGCTGCTGGCGTACGGGCTGGACCCCGAGCCTAGCGAAGACCATCAACATGCCTTTCTGGTCGTGCCGCGCCTTGGCACGATTTCGCCGTGGTCGTCGAAGGCCACTGACATCGCACACAACTGCGGTCTCGCGGTTGTGCAGCGCCTTGAGCGGGGTGTGTGGTTCTGGGTTGGCGCAGAAAAGCCGCTGTCGAAAGAAGCCCGGCGTGCTATCGAGGCCGTCTGTCATGACCGCATGACTGAAGCTGTGCTGCCAACAGTCGCAGCCGCTGAAGTGCTGTTCGAGCCGCAGCATGCGAAGAAAATGAACACGATTCATCGCAACGCGGCCTCGCTGAAAGTGGCCAATGGCGAACTCGGACTTGCTTTGTCGGATGATGAGATCGACTACCTCGTCGCGGCTTTCGACAAGATGGAGCGCGATCCGACGGACGTGGAACTGCTGATGTTTGCGCAGGCAAACTCGGAGCATTGTCGACACAAGGTGTTCAATGCGAGCTGGACCATTGACGGCGAGGCGCAGGATATGTCGCTGTTTGCGATGATCCGTAACACCCACAAACTGGCACCGGAAGGCACCGAGATCGCGTACTCCGACAACGCGGCGATTCTGACGGGTGGCGAAGCGTTGCGCTTTTATCCGAATGCGGAAGGTCGCTACGCGCCGCATGCGGATCGGACGCACTACCTCGCCAAAGTCGAAACCCACAATCACCCCACTGCCATTGCGCCGTTTGCCGGCGCGGCAACGGGCGCTGGTGGGGAGATTCGCGACGAGGGCGCTACGGGTCGTGGCGCGGTACCGAAAGCGGGCTTGACGGGGTTTACGACATCGAACTTGCGTCTGCCGGGCCTGCCGCAACCCTGGGAAGTCGCGACGTCGCACGTCGGAAAGCCTGAGCGCATTTCGTCGGCGCTAGACATCATGATTGCCGGTCCGATTGGCGGCGCGGCGTTTAACGATGAATTTGGTCGCCCCAATCTCGGCGGCTATTTCCGTACGTTCGAGCAGAACGTTGACGGCACGGTGTACGGCTATCACAAGCCCATCATGATCGCAGGCGGTATTGGCGCAGTGTCTGACGCCCACGTTCACAAGATCGCGTTCCCGGCTGGAACCTTACTGATCCAACTCGGTGGCGAAGGTATGCGCATCGGCATGGGCGGCGGCGCTGCGTCGTCGATGACGACTGGCCAGAACACGGCTGATCTCGACTTCGATTCCGTCCAGCGCGGCAACCCGGAGATGGAGCGGCGCGCGCAGGAAGTCATCAACGCGTGCTGGCGTCAGGGCGAGGGCAACCCGATTCTTGCGATTCATGATGTGGGCGCGGGTGGTTTGTCGAACGCACTGCCTGAACTCGTCCATGGTGCTGGCACTGAGAGCGATCCACGCGGCGCGTTGTTTGACCTGCGCACGGTGCTGACGCTCGAGCCCGGCATGAGCCCGGCCGAGATCTGGTGCAACGAATCGCAGGAGCGCTACGTGCTCGCGATCACGCCGAAAAGCCTCACGCAGTTCAAGGCGTTTTGTGAGCGCGAGCGTTGTCCGTTTGCCGTGGTTGGTGTCGCGGACGGCTCCGGTAATCTGACCGTGGCGGATGCGAAATTCAGCAACAAGCCCGTCGATATGCCGCTTGATGTGTTGCTCGGCAAGCCACCGAAAATGGAGCGCACGGTAGTTCGTAAAGCCGCCCCGGTTTCTGCGTTCGACACGACAAAAATCAAGCTGCGCGACGCGGCGTATCGCGTGCTGCAACACCCCACGGTTGCCGACAAAACTTTCCTGATCACCATTGGCGACCGCTTTGTCGGTGGCCTCACCGCGCGCGAGCAAATGGTCGGCCCGTGGCAAGTACCAGTGGCTGATTGTGCCGTGACCTTGCGCGATTTCGTCGGCCCCGCAGGCGAGGCGATGGCAATGGGCGAGCGCACGCCGCTGGCCGTGCTCAACGCGCCCGCGTCGGCGCGCATGGCCGTGGCTGAGGCGATCACGAACATCGCTGCCGCATCGATTGCATCGATCAAGGACATCAAGCTTTCTGCCAACTGGATGGCCGCAGTCGGCACGCCCGGAGAAGATGCCGCGCTGTTCGATGCGGTGCATGCGGTCGGCATGGAGCTATGTCCGGCGCTAGGCGTTTCGATCCCGGTTGGCAAGGATTCGATGAGCATGCGCACGTCGTGGACAGAGCATGGTGGCGCGCATCATGGCGAGCACCACGACGCGCATCACTCGACGCAGAAGTCGGTCCATTCGCCGGTGTCGTTAATCGTCACCGCGTTCGCCAATGTCACGGATGTGAAGAAGACGTTGACGCCGCTGTTGCGGACGGAAGGCGAGACTGTTTTGCTTCTCGTGGACATCGCGCGCGGCAAGCAGCGCCTTGGCGGCTCGATCTTCGCGCAGGTGCATTCGGCGCTAGGCTCGAATGTGCCCGATTGCGACTCCGCTGACGACCTGAAATCGTTCTTCGCGGGCGTTCAATCGCTCAATGCGGAAGGCCTGCTCCTCGCTTACCACGACCGCTCGGACGGTGGCTTATTTGCGGCGCTGGTCGAGATGACGATTGCGTCGCGCTCTGGGCTTTCGGTATCCATTGACGCGTTGGGAAGTGACGCCCTGGCGTCGCTATTCAACGAAGAACTTGGTGCCGTGATTCAAGTTCGTAGCGCCGATATTGCCAAAGTACAGGGCGCATTTAATGGCGTGCCCGTTCATGAAATCGCTTCGGTTCGCAACGACGGCAAGGTCACCATCGAGCACGCCGGAAAAACCATCTTCGACGAAGCGCGTCAGGCCCTGCACACCGCGTGGAGCGCCACCAGCATTGAGATCCAGCGGTTGCGCGACAACCCGGACTGCGTCGACTCGGAGTTCGACCGCGTGTTCGACGATGACGACGCGGGCCTTGTGCCACGCCTGTTGTTCGACCCGAAAGAAAACGTTGCCGCGCCGTTCATAGCGACGGGGGCACGACCGAAGGTCGCGATTCTGCGAGAGCAGGGTGTGAACTCGCACATCGAAACCGGCCACGTGTTCACGATGGCGGGCTTCGACGCGTACGACGTTCACATGACCGATTTGCAATCCGGTCGCCACACCTTGGACGAATTCAAGGGCTTCGTCGCCTGCGGCGGTTTCAGCTACGGTGACGTGCTCGGCGCAGGCGCGGGCTGGGCGAAGTCCATTCTGTTAAATGCCGAACTTCGCACACAGTTTCAGGAATTTTTCGGCGAGGACGACACGTTTGCGCTCGGCATCTGCAATGGCTGCCAGATGCTCGCGCAGATGGCGCCGATCATTCCGGGCGCGACCCACTGGCCAAAATTCATTCGTAACGGCAGCGAGCAGTTCGAATGCCGCACAGCGCTGGTCGAAGTGATGGAAACACCGTCGATTTTCTTCAAGGGTATGGAGAAAACGCGGCTGCCGATCGTCGTCGCCCATGGGGAAGGATTCGCGCAGTTCAAGAACGACGAGCAGTACGAAGCAGCGCAGCCGCTCGTCACCATGCGCTTCGTCGACAGTAACGGAGCGGCCACCGAGAACTACCCGTTGAACCCGAATGGTTCACCGGGCGGAATCACCGGCCTGACCACGGAGGACGGTCGTTTCAATGTGCTCATGCCGCACCCCGAGCGCACCCATCGTGTCGAGAATTTCTCATGGCATCCCGACGGTTGGACTCGCTCTCCTTGGCTTCGGATGTTTGAGAATGCGCGGGTGTGGTTGGGCTAACGGCTTTTTTGTGAAATGACCGCTGCATTGGGGCTAACGTCTATTTTTGTTAAAAGTCGATAAAGCCGATTTATCGCTTCTAGACCCAGTGCGTTGGGTGTTACAGCCAAAAGCTGATGGTCCTGTGCTTAAGAATGGCAGGACGTTTTGCTGAAGGGCGAGGCCGGCCGTAAGCTCCGTTAGGCGGAGCACAAGCAGTACGCGACGCTACGGCATCGCGACACACTTCGAATCGAAGTAAGCTTTGATTTCGACGTCCGATTTCATGCCGCCACCGACTTTTGCGTTTTGCGCGGCATTGGTCAACGCAGTGCCCGTTCGCTGTTTGGTGTAGCGCCAGAACATAAGCCCGTCAGTGACCGAAAGCAGTTTGCCGTCACCATCGACATCAAGCGTGTTGCCCAGGCTGGTCAAGTAGTCCGCGATTGTCTGCGGTGATTGCCGGGCGGCGGACGGATCAAACGAGAGGTTTGCCGTTAGCGCAGCGCCACGCATGCCGCTCAGGTAACGCATCATGAGCACGCCGTCAGTGCTCGCGTTGCATGCGCCATCTCCGTCGATGTCAAATGGCAGCGGCGCGGCAGCGACAGCGATGGTTTTCCAGTGAGCAAGCAGGTCGCGCAGCGCTTGTGGCTTGTTCTGCGGTACGCCGTCCGTCCCGGCCTGATTCTTCGAATTTTGACCGTGACAACCGGCACAGGTGCGGATTTCGCCTGGTTGGAACGTGACCCAAAGCCGCTCGCGAACCACAGGCTCACCCGTGGGATCGGTGGTTTGCCAGGTCAGTGCGCGGTTGGCGGGGACGAACGCTGCGCTTGATCCGTCGCTTGCGATTTTCACGCTGCCGGGTGGGGCGTTGGGCGCGGGATTGGCG
>JAYWHV010000284.1:0-33820 GCA_043777615.1 Burkholderiales bacterium
CCGCTGTCGACGCATGTCGGCGCGTCGCGTGTCGAGGGCTGGTGCGCGACGCTCGGACTCACCGAGCTGCTTGACCTGCCGCAGGCGCTGGCGGCGGCACATGAAGTACGCGAAACGCGGGGCCCGGCTGCGATCGCCTTGTTCGTGGCGATTGCAGAGACCGCGCGGGCCTCTGGCGACGAAGTGTCGGAGTTTCGCGCGCTGGCGGGCATTTATTGCACCGGGACGTTGTTGTGGAGCGGATTCGGCGAAATGCAACGCGCGTTTCCACGCATCAACGCGCTTTTTGAATCGACGCAGGCGCGGCTGGGCAAGGACGAAGCCATTGAATGTCTGCCCGGTTTGCTGGCGGCGCGCATGCTGTTTGGCGGAGAGGCGGCGGAAGCGGCTGTTGTCGGGGAAGTCGTTGTCACGCTGGCATTTGACGAGACACTCAACAACCGTTCGCGGCTTCGCGCGGCAACAATGCTGGCTCCGTGGTTCGAACATTCTCGCGACGCTGCGCGTCTTCGGCGCACCACCGAGGCGCTCGCGCCGTTGGTCAACGACGCTGCCATTCCCGCCGTGACGCGCCTGATTTTTCGCAGCGCAGCCGGGCTGGCGAGCGTTTATTTTGCAAGCTATGTCGAAGGCGGTACCGGGCTCACATTTGCGGCTGACGCGCTGACCGCAGACGCCGACACGCTTGGCATGCAGTGGTTGCGCTTCTTCACTTACCGAATTGCGTTTGAGCAGGCGACTAGAGCCAGCGATCCCGCGTTGGCGAACACGCGGCTCGATCAACTTGAGGCGCTGGTCGACCCGGCCGACGCCTCGCAGGTGCTGGCGTTGCACTATCGCCGTGGCAATCGCGCACTGCGTGCCAATGAATATGCCGCGGCGCTCGCGCATGCGCAGCGCTGCATGGAACTGGCGCGTGCGCTCGAGATGCCACAGCCCATCGCGCTGCTCTACGAGAACTCGACGGCGGCAAGTCTGGTCGGGTTGCATCGACTGGCGGAGGCAAAGGCGATTTATCTGTCGATGATTGCCAAGTCGATGCCCGGCCATCGGCTGGGGTATGAACGGGTATGTACCCTGATTGATGGCATTCAGGCGCTCGACGAGGCAGCAGCCGAAAAGCGATCCGACGAAGCGGAGCGCGCGGCGGTACGAACCGCGCTGGAGAACTATTCGCGGGTTTGCGCCGGTCGCCTGCCGCCCATGCATGCGCAGATTTTTCCGCCACTCGCGCAGCGCCTGGTCGCCGCGCTCTACGCCTACGGACTTGGCAACGACACCCTTGCCGCCGATGTGCGAATGCTGGCGCTACCGCCGCCGGCCACGCGGCCCATCAGCTGGCCGTGGGTTCTGCGAATTCGCCTGTTCGATGGATTTGCCTGCGACGGTCTCGCTGCAACGGCGCAGGAAAGCAGCAAGAAAGCCGATTCAAAAGCGACGCAGATCCTGCAATACCTCGCGGCGCATGCACCCGCCGCCGTATCGGCACAAAGGCTGGCCGACGCACTGTGGCCCGAAGCCGAAGGCGACAAGGCGATGCGTTCGCTGGACGTCGCCCTGACTCGCCTGCGGCAATCGCTGCCCGATGCGGCGCTGTTGACGCGACACGATGGCAAGATCGGTTTTGATCTGGATCGCGTCTGGTGCGATACCCATGCTGTGCTCGCGCAGGTTGAGCAGTTGCGCGATTTCGCAAACGCAGCAGGCGCGCCCGCTGGATCACCGATCACGCAAAGCGGTGTGGCTAACGCGGGGGCCGCGACGGCCGGCGCGCTGATGCGCGACACGGCGCAGGCGCATACGGCACTCGCGCTTCTGGCGCTTTATCGTGGACCGCTGTTGCCGGATTCGCGCGAGTCATTTGCGCGAGATCGCGCTGCGTTTTTTCGTTCGCAGGCGGCCGGAGCCGTGCAAATCGGGCTGCGTGCGGCGATTCGCCTGCCCGACCAAACCCTGTCCGAGGAGATCGTTCGCAAAAGCGTTTCGCACGGTCTGCCAGCGGATGTTGTGCGCTCGGTGATTGCTGACATGCAGGCGCGCGGCGAAGACACTTCGCGGCGCGCGGCGCAATTGAGTAACGTTTTCGAGCTGGCGAGGGCTTAGCCCGCACATACAGCTTTTGCGTGTAGCCCTTATTGCATATGGGCTCAATACTCAAAAAGTACGAAGTCGACAATAGCAAAATATTCCAATGATCCCTAATGCGGCGGTCGTTTCAGCGAAAAGCTTTCTAATCCGGGGCGCTACAATTTGGGTCTAAATCGACGACCATGAACTGCCCTGCCCCATGCGCCGCACCTCGCTGACCCAGTTTCTTGTTGAGCAACAACGCTCGGCAAACGCCATCCAGCCCGAACTGCGGCTCCTGATCGAAGTGGTCGCCCGCGCCTGTAAGGCCATCGCAGTGAACGTCGGAAAGGGCGCTCTGGCCGGCATGCTTGGCAGTGCTGGCACCGAAAATATTCAGGGCGAAGTCCAGAAAAAGCTCGACGTCATCTCAAACGACATCCTGATGGAGGCCAACGAGTGGGGCGGCCATCTTGCGGGCATGGCGAGCGAGGAGATGGAGACGATTCACGAGATTCCGAATCGTTACCCGAAGGGCGAATACCTGCTTCTGTTTGACCCGCTCGACGGCTCGTCAAATATTGACGTGAACGTGTCGATCGGTACCATTTTTTCGGTGCTGAAAGCGCCAGAGGCAATGGGTGAGGTCACGGAGAACTCGTTCCTGCTCGCGGGAACGACGCAGGTCGCTGCGGGTTATGCGGTTTATGGGCCAACGACCGTGTTCGTACTGACCGTTGGCACCGGCGTGCATTGCTTCACGCTGGATCGCGAAATGGGCTCCTGGGTGCTCACGCAATCGAACATGATGATCCCCGAGGAAACGCAGGAATTCGCGATCAACATGAGCAATATGCGGCACTGGGAGCCGCCGGTGAAGCGCTACGTCGACGAGCTGCTGGCGGGTAAAACGGGGCCACGCGGCAAGGATTTCAACATGCGCTGGGTCGCCTCGATGGTGGCCGATGTGCATCGCATTTTGACGCGCGGCGGCGTGTTTTTGTATCCACGCGACCAACGCGAACCGAACAAGCCGGGCAAGCTGCGGCTCATGTACGAGGCCAATCCGATGAGTTTTATCGTCGAACAGGCGGGCGGCGCTGCAACAAATGGCCTTCAGCGCATTCTGGATGTGCAACCGGGTCAACTTCATGAGCGCGTCAGCGTTATTCTTGGAAGCAGGCGCGAAGTTGAATTAGTCACACGCTATCACGCCGAACACACCGAAAAAGCGTAGAAAAAAGCGATCCGCCGCCGTCATTGTGAGTTCAGACTTAAATACGTTCAGCACGCCGCAGGCCGCCTCGTTCACGGGCATTACCCGTGAAGCCATCGAAAACAATCATGCCCGCGAGGCGATCAAGAATTCGGCTCTCGCGGGCAAGGTGCTTTGCGACGTCGCACTCGGTGAATCGCTCGATTTGATGCTCGAGCGCTGGGACGGCAAGAGCGATGTTCACGTCTTCGCGTACGGCTCGCTGATCTGGAATCCGTGCATGGAACACAGCGGTCGCATGGCGGCAACAGTGCGCGGCTTCCATCGCCGGTTTTGTCTGTGGAGCAACGTTTATCGCGGTACGCCGGAAAACCCGGGCCTTGTGCTGGCGCTTGATCGCGGTGGCGCCTGTCGCGGCGTGGTCTACCGGCTTCGTGCCGAGGTCGCACGCAGGGAGCTGACGCTGTTGTGGCGGCGCGAAATGTTTGGCGGCAGCTACAAAGCCAAATGGCTCAACGCCAAAACGGACAACGGCCCGGTCAGTGCCATCGGCTTCGTGATGAATCATTCGTCCGATGCCTACGCTGGACGCCTGTCGGACGAACAGGTCGTCGAAAAGCTCGCGACGTGCTGCGGTCATTACGGCTCAGGCGCAGATTACTTGTGCCAGACGGCCGCATCGCTGCGCGCTGGTGGGCTCGATGACCCGCATCTGGATCGTCTGTGCGACCTTCTCTCGGCGCGCGAAGTAGAGATGCCCTGCGCGGCCGCTCCGGAGCAATCGCAGCAACGCCGCCAACGCGCGCGTTAACCGACGGCGGCGCGTCGCCGCTGCAATAGATTCAGAATTCAGGTGCTGGCGCCAGGCAAATCGCTGTGATACTGTGCCGCCGGACACAATTTTTAAAGAAATTTGGGAGCAGAATAATGAGCTTACTTGACGGCGTTTTGGGCGCAGTACTTAAGGGTGGCATGGGCGGCGGCAACGGAGGCGGACAGCCGGATGTGATGGGCAGCCTGATCGGCGGCCTGATTCAACAGGCGGGTGGCGTAGGCGGCCTGCTCGCAATGCTCAAGCAGGGCGGTCTCGGCCAGCAAGCCGACTCATGGCAGAGCACCGGTCAGAACCTACCCGTCGAGGGTGGCGACCTGATGAAAGTGCTCGGCGGCATGATGGGTGGCGCTTCGCAGCAGCAGGCTTCAGCCGGCGGCATGGGCGGTCTGCTCGGCAGCGTTTTGGGCGGCGCAGCTCCCGGCGGGGCGGGCGGCAATCTGGGTGATTTGCTGTCGAAAAGCGGCATCGGCCAGGATCAGCTGGGTGGTCTGCTGGCGCAGGTATTGCCCGGCGTCCTTGACGGAATGACCCCCGGCGGTCAGGTGCCACAGCAGCACTCCAACGACATGATGTCAAACGTGCTCGGCAGCGTACTCAAAAACGCGATGGGTGGTGGCAAGGGCGGCGGACTCTTCGGCTAACCGAATTGGATCTGGCCCGACGCATGATAAGGTCGGGCTTCCGGGGGAACGGAGCGAGCACGTGCCACGTCGAATTGGCAATCACGCACTCCGAGATGAAGATATTTGCATTTGCGGCAGTCCCCCCCAATGTTTTTCTATTCAAAATTTTTCGTCAGCTTCGGGCTGGCATTCTCTTTTTCTCTGCTGCTTGCCAGCGGTGTCGCTGACGCCGCGCCGCCTGACGGGATCCCTGCATCTCCGGCCGCGGTGGTTGACCGTGGCAACGACTTCCACGTCCTTCTTCGAAGTGATTCAGCCGTCCCCGACGATGTTCAAAAGTACCTGACATTCGGCTGGAATGGCTGGAGCGGCCGCACCGTGCGCTGGCGCTACAACGATGCCAGCCGCCCCTCGTCAATTGTTGCCAGCGCTTCGGCAGCGGTCGCACGAATCCAAGCTGCAATGGGTCGATGGTCCGCCGTTTGCAATATTCAATTTG
This sequence comes from Burkholderiales bacterium, assembly GCA_043777615.1. Classification (GTDB taxonomy): domain Bacteria; phylum Pseudomonadota; class Gammaproteobacteria; order Burkholderiales; family Casimicrobiaceae; genus Casimicrobium. Next base: position 5,241 of record JAYWHV010000284.1, read on the forward strand.
TCTACGACGGCACGACCACCAGTGCCGCGAGCCTTGCCACCAGCACGCGCGATGGCGTCAACGTCATTGCGTGGGGCACGCTTTCGGGCAACACGACCGGTGTCACATACGCTGGTGCGAGTGGCTTCACCGGTTCCGCGTTCACGCTGGACGAAGCCGATATGGTGATCAACGCCCAGTTCAACCCTAATCTGGATTCGACCCTGTCGCACGAGGTTGGACACATGCTGGGACTCAAACATTCGGACCAGGAAGGCGCGGTGATGTCGGGCCCGAATGTGGCTCCCGATCCGTCGACGACCTACACGTCGTTGACTGTTCTTCAGCCAGATGACGTTGCGGGCTGTCGTTCTCTGTACGGCGCGCCGACGGGAACGCCATCAGCGCCTGTGGCGTCTAGCTCTGCCAACTCGCTCGCGTTTGCCGAAACAATCGTCGGATCGTCGGCTATCGGGCAAAGCGTCACGCTGACTAATACGGGCAGCGCAACGCTGCAAATTAACAGCACCATTGTTACTGGCAGCGATTTCTCGCTCGTTTCCACCACCTGCACCGCGAGCGTCACACTGTCGCCCGGCGCGACCTGCGCAGCGACAGCACGTTTCGCTCCCGTCGCCACAGGCGCACGCAGCGGAGCCCTGACCATTTCACACAACGCGACGCCCTCCACGACGGTGGTGACATTGTCCGGAACTGGACGGGCGGGCTCGCTGTCGCCCTCCAAGCGCGAAATGGTCGAGTATCGATTTGCTCCGCTGGACTACTACTTCATTACGTCGCGCGAAGCCGACAAAGCAGCGCTTGACGTGGCGTCGGGCTGGACTCGCACTGGCGCGTCATTTTTTGTTTATTCCGCCCAGCAGGCCGGCACGCGCGGCATTACGCGCTTCTACTTTGATCGTGTCGCTCGCAACGCAGCTCGCGGCAGCCACTTCTACACCTTGCTCGACAGTGATCTTGTTGCGCTGGCGAACCAGAATCCGACGCTGAGCAACGCACCCGGCTTTGCGCAGAATGAAGGCATTGATTCATACGCTTTCCTGCCTGTGGTGACCGGAGTGGGCGGGTTCTGTGACAGCGGATTGCTGCCGGTCTATCGGCTGTTTCGCGGTGCCGTGCGCTTTCCGGATGATCCGAATCATCGATTCACAACGAGCGTCGCAAGTTACAACGATTTTGTCGCTCAAGGCTGGACCGGCGAAGGCGTCAACTTATGCGTGCCTGCCAGCTAACATCTGGGCTTCAGCCAGACATGACAACGCGCATGTTTGCCACCACTGCTAACGGGACATTTCTTGAATTTATTTGATGCGACGATCATGGGTATCGTCGAAGGCGCGACTGAGTTTTTACCGATTTCCAGCACCGGGCATTTGATTGTGGCGGGCTCATTGCTGGGAATCCATGACGAGCGCGGCAAGGTTTTCGAAATCGCGATCCAGATCGGCGCGATTTTTGCCGTGGTCTGGGCGTATCGCGAGCGGTTTTTTTCGGCGCTGGCCAACGTCACGCATCGCGGTAGTGGACAGCGGTTTTTCATCAATCTGTTCATAGCGTTTTTGCCGGTTGCGTTGCTCGGGTTGCTGTTCAACAAGGCAATCAAGGCGGTGCTCTTTAACGCCTACGGCGTTGCCGCAGCGTCCATCATTGGCGCTCTGATCATTTTGTGGGTGGAGCGCGATAGCCCGCGTGAATTGCGCGAGTCACGCGCCCGCGTTCGCGATGTCGATTCGATGAGCGCGCTTGATGCGCTCAAACTCGGATTTGCACAATGCTTCGGCCTCTTCCCTGGCATGTCGCGTTCGGGCTCGACGCTCATCGGCGGCATGCTGTTCGGATTGTCACGGCGTACCGCGACCGAGTTCTCGTTCTTTCTTGGCGTGCCGACTCTGGCCGCAGCGAGTTTGTATTCGCTCTACAAGGAGCGTGGGCTGTTGTCATCCGCCGATATTCCGGCATTTGCGGTCGGCACCGTGGTGTCGTTCATCGTTGCACTGGTGGTGATCAAGTGGCTGATCGGTTTTGTCGCGAATCACTCGCTGCAGGTCTTTGCCTGGTATCGCATTGCGTTTGGTGTGGCGATTCTGGCAGCGGGTCACTTCGGATGGGTGAACTGGCCAGGGGCGTGATGCGCTGCACGCTCGCAGGGCGTGTATTTACGTCAGAGCGTGCCAGCCCTACGACTACGGCAACAATAGCTTAGCGACCAATCCCAGCGCTGCGCACACCGCAATCGTCTCCATTGCGCCGCGCTTGAACTTGACGAACGCGACCAGCGCAGCCACCGCGATCAATGCCGATAGCCAGTCCATCACGCCGTTGAATCCTGTCGGCCAGAACGTGTACTGCGCAAAAAACACGGCGAGCGATGCGATCACGCCGACGACGGCCGCGGTGATGCCGGTTAGCGGCGCATGCAGCTTGAGCGAGCGACGTGTGCCTTCGATGAACGGAGCGCCTGCAAAAATCATCATGAAACTTGGCAGAAAGGTGAAGAACGTGACGACCGTGCCTGCAATCAAACCGCTTGCGAGCGGCGAACTTGCTACCGCGTTTTTCACGCCGCCCAAGTAGCCGACGAACGAGAGAATCAGGATCAGCGGTCCCGGTGTGGTTTCGCCCAGCGCTAGCCCGTCCATCATTTGCGCGGTCGTGAGCCACTGATATTTTTCGACGGCAGCCTGCGTCACGTAGGGCAACACGGCATAAGCGCCGCCGAAAGTCACGAGCGCACTGGACGTGAAAAACTCGGCCATGTCGGTGAGGGTTTTGTTGCCCATCCGCATGAGTAGCGCATACACACCCGCTCCGAGCGCGATGAAGATCGCGACTAGCACAAGCGAATGCCGCCATGAAAAGCGCGCATGCGACGGCGTTGGCGTATCGTCATCAATCACGGCAGGTGCGTGCAACTTCGCTTTGCCGCCGCCGTGGTCGCCGCTGATCCACTTGGGTCGCAATTCGCCGGTGATCCAGCCGACCAGGGCGGCTCCCGCAACGACCCACGGAAAGCCGATTTTCAGAAACGTCACCGCGACAAACGACGCAACCGCCAGCACCCACCATACGGCGTGATTGAGCGATTTGCTGGCGATGCGATACACGGCGAACAGCACCAGCGCGACGACCGCTGGCTTGATGCCCCACAGCAACGCCTGCAGGATCGTCGTGTTGCCGAACGTGAGATAGCCCCACGCCAGCGCCATCATGATGATCGCGCCGGGCAGCACGAAAAGCCCACCCGCGATCACGCCGCCCCAGCTGCGATGCATAAGCCAGCCGATGTAGGTGGCGAGCTGTTGCGCCTCCGGGCCGGGCAGCAGCATGCAGTAGTTGAGCGCGTGCAGAAAGCGTTTTTCGCTGATCCAGCGACGGCGCTCGACCAGCTCCTGCCGCATGATGGCGATCTGCCCGGCAGGGCCGCCGAACGAGATGAGACCGAGCTTGAACCAGAAGCGCAATGCCTCGCCGAGCGTCGGCATTGCGGGCGCAGAAAGTGGCTTGTCGGTCATGCCGGTTTCCAGTTGTGCTTTTCGTCGGTCGCTTCAACCGCATCGAGTACCCAGCGATAGAGCGCGTCATACACCGGCATCATGGCGTCCAGCATCGCGTGATCGTCGGCGATGTTCTTCGAAAACCCGAGTGAGATGGCGAGCAGTCCCGCGCTTTGTGGAGCGAGATCCGGTGCATCGGTGTCTGCGCCGCGCACGATGGTGGCCATGCGCTGCAGCGCGGGGCTGGCGAGTTCGAACGCGCGCAGGAAATTGTCGAACGAACACAGCGGCCCGGCGTGCTCAATCGGCGCCCCGGGAATGTCGTAAGCGACTGCGTGGTTCGCCTTGGCGAAGGCGAACACTTCTGACGTCGGCACATAAAAAAACTCGGCGCGTGGATCGATGAAGCGGCGTACGAGCCACGGACAGGCGATGCGATCAATCTTCGGGCGCGCGCGTGTGACCCAGCGGCTCACCGATTCGCCTGTGACGCCAAGGTCGGGGCGCTTCTTGACGCTCATCGCGCCCGCTTCCATCCATTGCCGCAAACCGCCTTCGAGGAAGCTGGCATCAAGCGACTTTTCGCGTAGCTTTTCCGCGCCTGTGATGCCAACGTGCAGGCCCTTGACGCAGTAAGCGATGGCTGTTGTCGCCCCCGCTAATTCGGCAGGCGGCGCATCGCCTGCGTCGTAGTTCCAGCGCACCGCGCCGGGAATGAAATATTCGCTCGCGGCGAAATCTTCAGCTTTTCGAACATCGACAAATAGCGGAGCATCAGGCGTGCCGATCAGGCGCGCTGCGGCAAACGATGTAGAGGGTGTGGGTGTAGCGGTGTCCATCAAAAACCTTTCGTGCCGTTATCTGGCAGAGAGTGTTGCAGATTGGACGAGACACCGTCGGAAGCGATGCGGTGGTGCTCACATCGCTAATGGGTTCTGCGAATAACCCATTAGCGAAAGCTTACACCAAACGACGAACGGGGCTTCAATTCTTCGTCGTCATTCTCGTTGAGCAGCAACGGGAATCAAGAATGTCACGAAGCAAAACCATCGTTCTTCATTCACTGGATCCCCGCGCCTTGCGCGAGGATGACGACGGGGGTCAGATCAGCGTGCCGCCAGGACGTCCAAAAGATACATTAGCGAGCAGCAGGTGCGGCGTTTGCGGCAACTGGCACCACCGAGCGCACGCCAAACACAATCCCGATCGTCGCCAAAGCAAGCCCCAAAAGCAGATTCCAGTACAGCGGCTCGCCGAGAAAAATCACTGCGCCGAGCGCCGAAAGACTTGGCACGACCGCCGTAATCATCGTCGAGCGAATTGGGCCAAACGTTTCCACCATGCGCACAAACGTGATGCCGGAAATCACCACCGAACCTACCCCCTGCACTAGTGCCTGAAAGAGAATTTCGCTCCATGGCGCTTCGCGCAAATGGCTGACGATCACGCCCGTGAGGGCGAGCACCAGATACGTCGGCACAAACGTAAACGCCGCAAAAACACAAATCGCAATGGTCGCTGGAATCGCGGCGAGGCCGTGCTTGCGGGTCATTACGGTGTAGTAGCTCCACGAGAACGAGGCCGCCAGAAAGAGCAGATCGCCCTTCCAGATATCACCGCCGTCGAACGCATGCAAAAGGCTCGATCCGCCGACCAGAAGACCGCCGGTGATGATGAGTCCGAGACCGAACCAGCGCTTGCCGCTGATGGGCGTACCAATGATCACAAGCGCGAGCAGCGTGGTCCATAGGGGCAGCATGCCGGGCAGCAACACCGAGCCGTGTGCGGCTGGCGCGTACATGAATCCGCTGTAAACGAACACCGCGTACATGAGTGCGGCGGGGATGCCAATGGTCGCGGTCAATTTCCACGGGTACGGCGAAAGGCCCAGCCAGCCGCGCGCAGGCAGTGTCGCGGCAGCGAGACCTACTTTTGCCTGATTGCGCACCCACCACCAACCCCACGGCAGCATGATGATGCCCGCGCCGATCATGCGTACGAACGCGATGTCGAAAGGCGTCAACGTGCGATGCGACATGGCGCGCGCGATGATGATGAAGCCCGTCCAGATGGTGACCGTGATGATCGCCGCAGCGATGCCAATAGTACGTTTCGATAATTGCATCGATATGATTATCCGTTGAGCCGCCCATTCATGCGTGCAATAAGTGCGGCCTAGAATGACGATGTGTCATCTATCAAAACGGCAGTCTCTGCAGGCGCGCTTTTCGCCGCCGCCGCGCAGTTCGGCTTCGCTGCCAAAGCCATCTTTATCAAGCTCGCGTACGCCGCACATCCGGGTCTGGACGCGGTGACGTTACTCGCTTTGCGCATGATCTTCTCGTTGCCATTTTTCTTGCTGATGGCGTGGTGGGCCAGACGCGAGAGTAAGGGTATCGCGCCGGTGCCGATGGCACGGCGCGATTGGGGCATGATTTTGTTTCTCGGCTTCATCGGTTATTACCTGTCGAGTTTCCTCGATTTTTTCGGGCTGCAGTTCATCAGCGCAGGGCTGGAGCGGCTAATTCTGTTTACCAATCCAACGATCGTGGTTGTACTGTCCGCGCTTTTTCTGGCAGTGCCAATTTCACGGCGTGTAGCCCTTGCACTGCTCGTGTCGTATGTGGGATTGGGACTGGCTTACTGGCATGATCTGGTCATCACCAATGACACGACGGCGCTTGTCACGGGTACGGCGCTGGTGCTCGGAAGTGCGCTTTGCTACGCGATTTACATGATGGTCGGGACGGGGCTCACGCGGCGCATTGGCAGCACGCGGTTTACGGCGTACATGATGCTGGTGGCAACCGGATTCGTGATGGCGCAGTTCTTCATCATGCGGCCGCTGTCGGCGCTTGATTTGCCGATGAAGATTTACGCCTACAGCGTGTGCCTCGCGGTGTTCTCGACAGCGCTGCCGGTGTGGATGATGGCCGAAGCATTGAAGCGAATCGGTGCCAGCGACGCATCCATGATTGGCACGATTGGGCCGGTCGTCACGATTTTTCTGGGTGCGTTGTTCCTTGGCGAAGAAGTGTCAGCGCTGCAATTGATCGGCGCAGGACTGGTGCTGGCTGGGGTGGCGATGATTTCGCTGGCTCGTCCGAAGACTGCGCCGCTGGTTGTGATGCCGGATACGCCGCCGACGCGCTGACCACGGTAGATTCGGGCACGTAACTGGCTTACGCTTGAGGATCACAGTTTCCGGAATCCTCAATGTCGTACTCCGCCGCTCGCCGCCTGTTCGGATTTTTGTTGACCTGTGTGCTGGCATCGTTTGCCGTCGCCGCGGAGCGGGCGTTTGATCGCACCCCGCGCATCGCGATCATCTCGGCGTTTCAGCCCGAACTGACAACGCTGCTCGCTAATGTGAAGGGGCCGAAAAAGTACGTCACCAACGGCGTCGAGTTCACGACGGGAACGCTTGGCGGCAAACGCGTGGTGCTGTTTTTAAGCGGCATCAGCATGACCAACGCGGCGATGAATACGCAACTCGTGCTGGATCGTTTCAACGTGACGCACATCGTGTTCAGCGGCATCGCGGGTGGCGTAAATCCGGCGTTGAACGTGGGCGATGTGGTGGTGGCGGAGCGCTGGGGGCAGTACCTTGAAATCGTCGCTGCGCGCGAGGTGTCGCCGGACAAGTTTGCGATTCCGGGCTGGATGGATGCGGGGACGTTCGCCCACTACGGCATGATGCATCCGCGTCCGGTCGGCGTGCGCTCGAAGGGGCGCGCGAAAGAGGAGAAGAAGTTCTGGTTTGAGGCTGATCCGAAATTGCTTGCGATGGCGCGGGCGCTGGGCGATGTGCCGCTGGCCGATTGTGACGAAAAGAAGGTCTGCCTTACCACCAAACCGAAACTGCTGGTTGGCGGCAATGGCGTTTCCGGCCAAGCCTTCGTCGACAACGCGGCGTTCCGCGAGTACACGTTCAAAACGTTTTCCGCCAATGTGCTCGACATGGAAACGGCCGCCACCGCGATGGTGGCCTACGCCAACGGCGTGCCCTACATCGCGTTTCGCAGCCTGAGCGATCTGGCCGGCGGCGGCAAGGGCGAGAACGAAATCGAGACGTTCTTCAAGCTCGCGGCGGACAATTCAGCGAAGGTTTTGATGGCGTTTTTGGCGGCGTGGAAATGACTTTTCGCCGCGCAATCCAGACATGTGCACGATAAACAGCTTTTTGCTGAGAGCGCCGCTGCGTTGGTGCTAGAGCGCGATTATTTGAAGAGTCGACTATCAACGTTTTGAGGCACTAGCCCTGATTCATTGGCGGTTACCCGAGAAAGCTGATTGGTTCGTTCCCTTCGCTCGCGGATGCACCGATCAGAGCTTCTTCGCGCGCTGCCACTTCGTAATCGTCACCTGCTTGCCGCGCGCGACCGTTAACGTGGCGGGTGGCGTGTTTTTGGTGATCGTGCTGCCGCCCGCGACCGTTCCGCCCGCCCCGATGGTGACGGGGGCAACGAGCACGCAGTTTGACCCCACGTGGACGTCGGCCTCGATGACCGTGCGGTGTTTGTTCGCGCCGTCGTAATTGGCGGTGATGCTGCCCGCGCCGTAGTTCACGCGCTCGCCGACGGTGGCGTCGCCTAGATACGCCAGGTGATTGGCCTTCGCGCCCTTGGCGAGCGTTGAATTTTTCACTTCTACGAAATTGCCGATGTGGACTTCGTCGCCGAGCGCCGCACCCGGACGCAGGCGGGCGAACGGGCCGATCAGCGCGCCCTCGCCTATTGTGCAGCCTTCAAGATGGCTCATCGGATGGATGGTCGTGTTCGCCCCGATGGAGGCGTTTTTCAGTACACAGTTCGGGCCGATGCTGACGTTGTTGCCTAGCGTGACATCGCCGATGAACACACAGCCCACGTCAATGAAAACATCAGAACCGGTCGCGAGTTTGCCTCGCACGTCAATCCGCGCGGGGTCGGCCAACGTGACGCCGGCGTTCATCAAGCGGTGCGCTTCGACGCGTTGAACGTCGCGTTCCAGCGCAGCCAGTTGCACTTTGTCATTGACGCCAACAATTTCCATTTCACTCTCCGGTTGCGCCGTCGCGACGGACAGGCCATCGACGGCGGCCATCGCAATCACGTCGGTCAGGTACAACTCGCCCTGCGCGTTGTGCGGTTCAAGTCGGGCCAGCGCGCCGCGCAGCCACGCGGTCGGCGCGGCCATGATGCCGGTGTTCATTTCGTGAAGCGCGAGAACCGCAGCGTCGTTTGCTGCGACCGCGTCTTTATGTTCGACGATCTTGACGACCTCACCCGCTAAATTGCGTACGATGCGGCCGTAGCCCGTCGGATCAGCGACGTTGCATGTGAGCAACGCAAATGTCTTTTCGTTTACGAGCGCGGTCAGCGCCGCTAGCGTTTCGGCACGGATCAGCGGCGTATCGCCCGTCACCAGCAGCGTGACGCCGCCATCAGCTACCGGCGCGAGCCCCACGGCGGCGGCATGCCCGGTGCCGTTCTGCGGCATCTGCAACGCCCACATCAAATCGCGATCCGCAAACTCAGCCTTCACAGCATCTGCGCCATGCCCCACCACCACCACGGTCAACGCAGGCTTCAACTCAGCCACGCTTGCCAGCGAATGCGCCAACAGCGGGCGGCCCGCCAACGGCTGCAAAACTTTCGGTAGCGCCGACTTCATGCGGGTGCCTTTTCCTGCGGCAAGAACGATGACGGAGAGCGATTGATTCATCTGCGGCGCGATACGATGTGAATTTGCAGGGATTCTACGGAGGCGGCCCGGCGCAAGGCTTCCTACAATGCAGGTTGTCATTTGACCTAGATCAGGATGTGCCCGATGCAGCTTCGATCCCTTCACCGTGCGATTGCCGCCATTTTCATGGTCGCGCCGCTCAGCGCGTTCGCTGCGGACGATTGCCAAAATCGCGGCGAGCTCGACACCAACTACTGCGACGAAGACAAAAATCTGGTCGCCGAAGCGCCGAAGGACAAGAGCAAATGGAAGGATCCAAACACGCTCGTCTTCGCCTACACACCGATTGAAGACCCAGCGGTTTACGCTAATCTGTTCAAAGGTTTTACCGACTACCTCGCGGCCTGTACGCAGAAGAAAGTCGTTTACTACACCGTACAAAGTAACGCCGCACAGATCGAAGCGATGCGCTCCGGGCGTCTGCACATCGCTGGGCTCGCCTCGGGCGAAACCGGGTTTGCGGTGAACCTCGCCGGTGCCGTGCCGTTTGCAATCAAGGGCAACAAAGACGGCCCGCGCATGTACCGGCAAGTGGTCGTAGTCAAGAAAGAAAGTCCGTTCAAAGTGCTGGCCGACCTGAAAGGCAAGAAGGTGGCGCACACGGCCCCGTCGTCCAACTCCGGTCACCTCGCGCCGCTCGCACTGTTCCCGAAAGAAGGGATTACGCCGGGCAAGGACTACAACATTTTGTTCTCGGGCAAGCATGACCAGTCGCTAGCGGGCGTGCTCAAGGGCGATTACGACGCCGCGCCAATCACCAGCGATATCTACGACCGCTGGATCATGCGCGGCCAGATGAAGGCGGACGATACGCGCATCATCTATCGCTCGGGCCAGTTCCCCACTTCGGCCTTCGCGCATTCACACGACCTGACCCCGGTGCTCTCGGACAAGATCAAAAAGTGCTTTTTCGACTACAAATTTTCTGCTGAATTGCAGAAGGAATTTTTAGGCGATGATCGCTTCCTGCCGGTTGACTACAAGAAGGACTGGGAACTGGTACGCGCGGTTGCCGTAGCGTCTGGAACGCCGTATAACCGGGCACAATTTGACAAAGAAAACGCGAAAAAGAAATAACGAGTTGAGGAAATGACAATGAAAAAAGTATTGATTGCAACCACTGCGTTTGCATTGCTGGCCGCCAACGTCTGGTCACAGGCGACTTGTAAAAACCGCGGCGAGCTTGACGTGAATTACTGCGACGAGAACGGCGACATGGTCGCGGATCTGCCGAAGGATCAGAAGAAATGGAAGGATCCGTCGACGCTCGTCTGGGCTTACACACCGGTCGAGGATCCCGCCGTTTACGAGAAGATTTTTGCACCATTCACCGCCCATCTCGCCGCATGTACAGGCAAGAAAGTCGTGTTCTTTCAGGTACAGAATAACGCAGCGGAAATCGAGGCGATGCGTTCAGGCCGACTGCACGTAGCGGGCTTCTCCACGGGACCGACCGCGTTCGCCGTGAACGTCGCCGGTGCGGTCCCATTTGCGGTGAAGGGCTACGAGAAGGATTTTCAGGGCTACAACCTGGTCGTTGTCACGAAAGCCAGCGGCCCCATTCAGACTTTGAACGATCTGAAGGGCAAAAAAGTGGCGCATACCGCGCCGTCGTCCAACTCCGGCAATATGGCCCCCCGCGCCCTGTTCCCTGCACTTGGCGTGACGCCCGAAAAGGACTACACCGTCGTTTATTCGGGCAAGCATGATTCGTCGATTCTCGGCGTCCAGAAAGGCGACTACGACGCCGCCCCGGTAGCCTCCGACGTGTACGACCGTATGGTGCGACGTGGACAAATCAAGGAAAGCGATTTCCGCGTTGTGTACCGCAGCAAAAAGTTTCCGACTTCGAGCTTTGCCTATGCACACGACCTGACGCCCAAGCTGGCGGACAAAGTGCTCTCGTGCTTCTACGACTATCGCTTCACGCCAGAAATGCAGAAGGCGTTCGACGGCGCAGATCGCTTTTTCCCGATCAACTACAAGACGACTTGGGAACCAGTGCGCGCCGTGGCGGCGGCCGGTGGCGAAAGCTTTGGCAAAGCAGCCTATCAAAAGGAGACTGAGCGCGAAGCAGCGGCCAAGAAGAAGTAGCGGGAAAGAACACGTGGCGTGTGGGCTTCTCTAAAAATTCTTTTTTGGGGACGCAGTGTTAGGAGCCCGGAGCGCAGCAACCTTAATTGCCGTTTTGTGTACATGAGCGCTTTTGGCGTTAGCGCGAGCACCGCGCGAAGACACAATGCGCCCCACAAATGAATTTTTAGAGAAGCCCTTGAGCACGCTTTCAATCAGACATCTCGTCAAAGAATACGTCCCCGGCAAGCCTGTACTCAAAGACATCTCGCTCGACATCGAAGGTCGCGGCATCACCGCGATCATCGGACCGTCGGGCACCGGCAAATCCACGCTAATCCGCTGCATCAACCGGCTGATCAATCCAACGTCTGGCGAAATCCTGTTCGAAGGGCAGGACCTCGCAAAGCTCTCGGGACAGCCGCTGCGTGAAGCGCGCCGCCGCATCGGCATGGTGTTTCAGGAGTACAACCTGGTCGAGCGCTTGACCGTCATGGAGAACGTGCTGTCAGGGCGACTGGGCTACATGAACGCGTGGTCTGCGTGGCGACGTAAGTTCCATGAAGCCGATATTCAAAAGGCGTTTACGCTTCTGAAGCGCGTGGGACTGGCGGATTTCGCCAATCGTCGCGCCGATGAGCTCTCAGGTGGGCAGCGACAACGCGTAGGCATAGCCCGTGCCGTGATGCAGTCTCCGGGTTTGCTGCTTGCCGATGAGCCGACGTCCTCGCTCGATCCTAAAACTTCGGTCGAGATCATGGAGGTGATGCGTGATCTTGCGGCTGAAAACAACATCCCGGTGATGATCAATATTCATCAGGTAGACCTGGGAAAGCGCTTTGCGCAGCGCGTGATCGGCATGAGCGAGGGGCTGGTGGTCTATGACGGTGCTCCGGAAGGACTTGACGCCGAAATCCTCAAGAAGATTTACGGCGGTCAGGATTGGCTCGCGACATGAGCGTTGCCTCACTCGCTGAAAAGATCACCGTTACGCGCGCTGACTTTTTCGCTCCGTCGCTTGGCAAACGCCTTGCGTATGTCGCCGTGTTTGCCTACGTTGTTTACGCGGCCGCGACGCTTGGTCTGTCGCTGGACAGGATCGAGAAAGGCGTCGGCTACGGCGCGCGTTTTCTCGCGGGATTTTTCCCACCGAATTTCACAGAGACCGACATCATTCCGGGGTTGCTGGAATCGTTGCAGATTGCCTTTCTGGCGTCGCTGATTGGTACGGCACTGGCGATTCCGATTGCGGTGCTGGCATCGCGCAATCTGATGGCGCCCTGGGTGAGTTGGCTTGCGCGATTGCTCATCATTTTTTGCCGGTCGTTCCATCCGGTGATCGTCGCCATCATTGCAGTTAAAGCCGTGGGATTCGGTGCGCTGGCGGGCATCATTGCCTTGACGTTTGCGAGTGTGGGCTTCGTAGGCAAACTGCTTTCTGAGGCGATTGAAGAGATATCGAAGAAGCAGATTGAAGCGGTGCGGGCAACCGGTGCGTCGTTCATGAACGTGATTGCATTCGGCGTCGTGCCGCAGGTGATGAACCGTTTCATCGGCTTCGTAGCGTACGAAACCGACAGCAATTTGCGCAATTCCACGATGGTGGGCGTCGTCGGCGCGGGCGGCATTGGCGGCACACTGTTCTCGGCGTTTCAGCGCTTTGATTACAACTTTGTTGCGGGCATCATCCTGTGCATCATTGGCCTCGTGATGATTGGCGAAGTGCTGCAAATTTATGTGAAGCGGGTGTATCGATGACGCCCGCTTCAGTCGAAATGCAGCAGTGGATTCGTTTCACGCCAATGCAACGGCTGGCCCGTTTTGCCGTGTTTCTCGTGATGGCAGCGGCCATTGGATGGGCACTGAAGACGATTGAAATCATCCCGGAGTTTTTGTACGACGCCCCAGAGCAGGTCGTCGATATGGGCAGCCGCATGTGGCCGCTGGATTGGGCGCACTTCTGGCCTGTTGTCTGGCCAGCATTGGTCGAAACCATGCACATGTCGGCGATGGCGACGATTCTTGGGCTCCTGATGGGGATTCCCGTAGGTTTTCTCGCTGCCCGCAACGCGACGCCGTTTCCCTGGGTGAACATGATCGCGAAATTCATCCTGGTGTCGACGCGCTCGATCTCGACCCTCATCTGGGCTCTGTTTTTCGTGGCGATGTTTGGCCCGGGTCCGCTGGCCGGTGCGCTGGCGATTGCCTTCCACTCCATTGGCTTCATCGGCAAGATGTTTTCCGAGGGCGTGGAAGAAGCCAATAAGGGCAGCATTGAGGCGCTGCAAGCCGCTGGCGCAACCCGCATGCAACAGATCATCATGGGCTACTGGCCGCAGGTACTGCCGACGTTCTGGTCAGTTGCCCTGTTCCGCTGGGACATCAATGTGCGTGAATCAGCGGTGCTCGGTCTGGTCGGAGCCGGTGGCATCGGCATGGCGCTGAACGCGGCGATTGATTTGATTCAATGGCAGCGCGTGTCGTTGATCCTCTTCACGATTTTTATCGTGGTCATCCTGATCGAGACAGTCGTGACACAAATCCGCAAAAGGGTGATCTAAAGTGCGCGCTCTTTCGCTACTTCTCTAAGATTTTCCTTAAACTCACGGGTCTTGGTTCAATCCTCTGCGGCCCCGTGATTTGATATGAGCGCCGATTCGTCCGGGCTACTCGCCGAGCCTATTCCGTCGACACTGGTCGGTGCGTCGGCGGCTACGCAAGAGCAACTGCGAGCGCTGACCGAGAATGTGCCTGCCAGCCTCGCTTGTTTCGATGTCAAGACGATGCGCTTTGTTTATTCCAATGCCCGGTTTGCACGCCTGGTCGGGCAGGATCAGGCGGCGCTGATCGGGATGACCATCGCCGAGGCGGCGGGTGAGGACATCGCCAATACCGCGCTGCCGTTTGTGAAGATGATGATGGAGCAGCGGCGCTCCATCAAATTTGAGTATCACCTGCCGCGAAACGATCACAACGGCGTCTGGTTCGACGTGCATCTGGTGCCGGATATCGGCGCTGACGGCGAATTCTCGGTGTGCTACGTGCTTATGTCCAACATCACCCCGCACCGGGAGGCGGTGAGGGAGGCACGCGAAGCCGCTGAGCGCCTGCGCAAATTCATGGCAGCGAGCACCGAGGGAATTGTCTTCCACGAGGACGGCAAAATCGTTGACGTCAACCCACCGCTGCTGAGCATGCTGGACTACACCTACAACGAGGTGGTGGGGCTGGATCCGCTGGTCTTTATAGCGCCCGACGCCCGGGCAGAAGCCCGCGCGGCGATGGCAGTGGCGCGCGAGACCTCGTACGACAGTGTGCTTATTCACAAGAACGGTTCCCGCATACCGGTGCAATTTACGCCACGTAATTTGCAGTGGGATGGCAAGTCCATTCGTATGAGCGTCGTGCGCGACATGACCGAGCGCATGGCGGATGCTGCGCGCATTCACTTTCTCGCCATGCACGACTCGCTCACCGGATTGGCGAATCGGGCGCAATTGAACGAGCGTCTTGAGCTGTTGCTCAACGGGGCCGGCGAGACCCAGACAAGGCCTGCCGTTCTGTTCATCGACATCGATCATTTCAAGCGCATCAACGATTCGCTCGGCCATGCTGCGGGGGACGAGCTGCTGGTGACCTTTGCCGAGCGATTGAAGGCGGAATGCGGCGATGAAGCGCTGCTCTCTCGTCTCGGCGGAGATGAATTTATCGTCGTGCATAAACATGGTGGCAGTCGAAGCGTCCTCGTGCCATTCGCGGAGCGGTTGCTCGACGCTCTGGCACGCCCACTCAACATTCAGGGGCGCCGTATGAATGTGACTGCGTCGATCGGCGTCGCGCAGTTCCCTGAAGACGGTCGAAGCGTGATGGCGCTGCTGAAAAATGCCGACGCCGCCATGTATCTGGCAAAGTCGCAAGGCCGGGCAACATCCCGCTTTTTTGATCCATCGCTGGCGCGCGCTGCCGATCAGGCACTAACGATCGAATCGCAACTAGGCGACGCAGTTCGCAACGCGGAGTTCGAACTTTTCTATCAGCCGCAGGTGAGTGAGCCAGACGGCGCGCTGATAGGTGTCGAAGCGCTCATTCGCTGGCGTCACCCCGAACTCGGCCTGATCGGTCCAGCCCAGTTTATTCAGATCGCCGAAGGCTTGCAGCTCATCGTGCCAATTGGCCAGTGGGTGCTTGATGAAGCACTGGGCCAGATCGAGGCGTGGCGGACTGCCGGGTGGAGCGAACCGCGTGTGGCAGTTAATCTGTCTAGCGTTCAGTTTCGGGCGGCAAACTTCGTTGAGTCGGTGCTTGCTGCGCTGCAGCGGCACAACCTGGCGGGTGCAAATCTCGAACTTGAACTCACCGAGCGCATGCTGATGCACGAAGGTGAAGACACATCAGCGACGCTCGCTGCGTTGACAGCAGCGGGTATTGGCCTAGCAATTGACGATTTTGGCACCGGGTATTCTTCGCTGTCGCATCTGCGCACGCTGCCGATTGACCGGCTAAAAATTGACCAGTCGTTTGTGCGCGAGCTAACCCATTCCCACGACAGCTTTGCCATCACTGAGGCGACGATTCGTCTGGCCTCAAGCCTCGGTATGCTCACGATTGCGGAAGGCGTAGAAACAGAAGCGCAACGCCTGATATTGCAGCGAATGCACGTGCATGCCACGCAGGGATTTCTGATTGCGCGCCCGATGAATGGGGCAGATTTCATGGTCTGGTTGCAGACGGCAGTGTTTAAAAATTAGGCGGTAACTTGATTCATATTTACGGAATTCCCAACTGCGACAGCATGAAAAAAGCGCGCGACTGGTTTGATGTGCATGGCATTAACTACACGTTTCACGATTACAAGAAACAGGGCGTACCTGAAGCGCTGTTGCGGCAATGGGTGAAGGCGCGAGGCTGGGAAGTGTTGCTCAATCGCAAGGGAACGACGTGGCGCGAGCTGGACGCTGCAACCAAGGCGGGGGTAGTGAACGGCGAGACTGCCATTGCCGTGATGCTCAAACACGTCAGCACCATCAAGCGGCCCGTGATCACGCGAGGCGATGCGCTCGTGATCGGCGTTGATGTGGCGGCATTGGCATTACTGACTGCGTCCTAATTTGGCACGCAGAACTTGACGCCTTCACCGTCCCAGCCCAGCGCTACAAAGCTGTTGTAAATCGCGGTGTCTGTCGTGAAGCGATGATTGGGGTTGTCCGGAAATCGCGTTTGACCACGAAAGATCCTGTAAACAGGCGTCTGTCCCGCGGCACAAGACCCGCCCACGCCTTCGACAGCAGCCGAAAACGCGTATGAATCCGGCCCTTCGTTAAATGGCAGCCGCGGTGATTGCAGATTGGACGGATTCAAGCTGGCGAGCGCATCTTTTTCCGCCTGTACCACCGTGTAAAAGTGCGACCCGCGGCTGTTGGCAACGGCAATCTGATCGAAGTAATAGCGGTTAACCGCAACCGTGCCGCTTTGCTGCGCGGTGTACACCTTGAACGATTTTCCGGTTCGCGCCCATCCAGTTGCGGTGTCGAGCAATGCAACATCGCCTGCCCGTGAAGTAATGAAGTAGTAGTCGAGTGCAGCGAAGTAATACTCGATCATCGGGGTCGTTGCGGCGCCCGTACTGGCGACGCCGGTGCCCGCTAATGACACCGTGCTCGGGCTGCCAACCGCGTTGTGCGCGATGCCGAGCGTGGCTGATCGGACGCTGGCAGCGGCCGGGGTGAACGTGATTGCGATGGTGCAGCTTGCCGACACAGCAAGAGTCGTTGTCGCGGTGCAGCTGCCACCGGCTGCCGAAACGGAAAACTCACTGCCGCTCACCGTCAACGCAGACAGTTGCAACGCCGAAGCACCCGTATTTCTTAGTGTTACGGTTTGCGCCCCACTTGTCGTGCCCACGGCGACCTGACCGAAACCCATGATGGTGGAAGACAGCGTGGCAATCGGCGCAGTGTTGGTTGCGTTCGGATTAGCGATGTACGCGGCGAGGTCATTGAGCTGAGACGTCGACAACACGCCTTGCAGAAATCGCATGTCGAGATTGGTGCTGATCGTTGACGCGATGACAGCGGCGCTGGTGCCGTTTTTGATTTTGTTCTGGTTAACGGTCGGATCGGGGCCGTGACAGGCGCCGTTGCCGCAACTCTTTTCGCCAGAAACCAGAATCGCGTTGTACAGCGACTTGCCGTTGACCGTGCTCTGCGCGTGCGTCGTGCTGGCGGGCAAGAACGCTAACGCAGCAGCCAACGCGCCCGCCGCGCCCAGCACGCGTGCGATCAACGATCCCGATATGTTGAGACTTACTTTCACATTTCCTCTACACGCTGTTCAATTGATTTGTGCCGCCCCGACACCGGGCAACTCGCTGGTGGAGGGTAAGCGAATCCCGTGGCAATTCCACTACAGAGGTGTAAACGAACGTAAAAATACAGCCGACAATGTGACGAGCAACGGGATGTCCGACAAAGACCCCAGTGCAATTAGTCTAGTGTGGTTCTACTGTTTGCGATGGTCGTAACAACGATTCAACAAGAATAATTCGATGATCCTTCAGGATGCCATAGAAATTACATCCCTCACTGCGTTCGGGTCGCGCACCATGCGATACGTCCAGCGACCAAAGCCAACATGCTCGTTGACCGCCGCCACCCATCTTTGCGCCGCTTGCTTATTTGTATCGGCCAAGCGATCAAAACCCTTTGTTTCGAGAACGATATTCAGACCATCATCACGACGAATCACAAAATCTGGTACGTAATCATGGCGCTGACCGTCGTGCGTGTAGGGCACACCAAGTCCCAGTGGCGTTTTTACGAACGCCACGACTCTTGGATGTATGTCGATAAAGTAGGCCGCCTGCTGTACCCACTTGGCAGTATCCGCAACCACTGCGTTGACGTGACTTTTCATCACCGGCACGGGCTCGCGCCGGGAGACGAAGTCCACGTCAGCGGTCGTCCCCGGTGGGCGATTCGTTTCGAGTTTGGGCAGTTCTGCGCCCTTCTGATCGCTGACTGACATTACGGTCGCAAGCCGTTCGAGCATGATGCCGTAGTAGGGCGATAGAAACGCATCCTTCTTGTCCGCCGCGCCGAGCGTCGTAACTCGGGTCGCAATGAATTGTTTGACAGCCATCAGGCACGGCCCGAAAACTTCGCTCGGCGCCAATTGCCCAGCTGTCTGATCAAGCACAGTGCGCGCCCGCTCTCTCGCGCCAAGTCAAACTCCAGTTCCTGGAGACTCTGCGCATGCGCGCCTTCCTCGCGGTCACGCATGCGCTCAATTTGGCACGCAAATCTTGACACCCTCACCGTCCCAACCTAGCGCTACGAAATTGCTGTAAAGCACGACGTCGGTCGTGAATCGGTGATTCGCGTTATCAGGGAATGCGGTTGGTCCGCGGAACAGCCTGTATACCGGGGTTTGTCCTTGTGCGCAGTATCCGCCAATCCCGTCGACGAGCGGGGCGAATGCGTAGGAATCGATGCCTTCGTTATAGGGCAGGCCAGGCGCTGGCAGGTTGTATGGATTGAAGAGTTCCAGCCCTGCTTTTTCTGACGCGACCACGGTGTAGAAGTGCGTGCCGCGCGAACCCCTGAACGCGATTTGATCCGCGAAGTATCGGTTGATAGCAGTCGTTCCTACGACCGACGAGGCATGTACTTTGAATGATTGTCCCGTTCGCGACCAGCCCACCAGCGAATCCAGCAGCGCAACATCAGTAACGCGTGAGGTCATGAAGTAGTAGTCGAGCGCAGCATTGCGGTATTCAATCATCGTGCGCGTCGAGGCGTCGCCTGACACGTTGCCAGTACCCGAGAGAGGCAATGTCGTGCGGCCGAGCGCCGCATTGTGGGTCAAAGTGAGCGTGGCCGTTCTCAGGCCAGCCGTCGCGGGCGTAAACGCGATGCCCATACTGCAACTGCCATAGGGTTGGATTGTCATGATGGGCGCGCAGTTGCCGAACGTGCGCGCGAACTCGTTAGTGTTGATGGTAATTGAGCTCAGCTGCAACGGAACCAGGCCGTTGTTGGTAATCGTGACGATACGCAGACTGCTCGTGGTGCCCAGATTTACCGGATCGAAGGTTATCGAGGTGACTGAAAGCGTCGCCGTCGGCTGCTGGGAGTTTTGCCGTGGGTCGCCGATGTAGGCAGCAAGATTGACGAGCTCAGAAGCGTAATACCTTCCTCGCAGAAACACCATCTCCGGGACCGTCTCGGTGGCAAAAGTGATAGCGCCGGGGAAGTTGGCCGCACTTCTGACGCGGTTCAAGTTAGCGGTGGGATCAGAGCCGTGACAGTTGCTGGCGGAGCAGCTTAAGTAGCCCTGCACTCCGGGGTTTTCGTAGAGCCGTTTGCCGGCCAGCGAATCCTGGGCATGGCTGGCGGCGGATATCGCGCCAATGCCGATTGCTAGAGCAACCAGCCATGAAAAGGCGCGAGCGTTACGGTCTTGGCGGCGGGCGCGCAGGCTGAACAGTGACTCAATATTCATTTGTCATACCCCTTCGTAGCCAGAAGTTTGCCTCCTTCCAGCGATCAGGGCAAGTGCATTGGCAACGCGCAACTGAATTGCGCACTGGACAACGGATCAGCGCAACGAAATCAGACGGCTAGTCGCGCTTCAATCTTTGCTTTCGTCGCCTTCAACTCGACCGGCAAATTGTGCTGCAGCTGCTCGAACAGTTCGGCATGCAGTTTGACCTCCGCGACGCCAGCGTTGCCGTCGAGCGAGGTGATGCTTGCGTAATCAGCCGCTGAGAAATCCGAGCCGTTCCAGTTCACGTCGCCGTAGCCCGGTGTTGTGCCGAAAGCGTGCTCGTTTCCGTTTGCAGTGCCCTCGACGCGTTCCAGCATCCATGCCATGACGCGCAGGTTGTCGCTGAAGCCGGGCCATACAAAGTTGCCGTCCGCATCTTTGCGGAACCAGTTAACGGTGAAAATCTTTGGCGCTTTGCCACCAGCGGCTTCGATACGTTCGCCCATCTCGAGCCAATGCGCAAAGTAGTCGCTCATGTTGTAACCGCAGAACGCGATCATCGCGAACGGATCTCTTCTCACCACGCCGACCTGGCCGGCAATCGCGGCGGTGGTTTCCGACCCCAGCGTGGCGGCCATATAGACGCCTTCCACCCAATCACGCGCTTCGGTAACGAGCGGAATCGTGGTGCCCCGACGACCACCGAAAATGAACGCGTCGATTGCCACACCCGCCGGGTTGTCCCATTCACTGTCGAGCGCGGGATTGTTGGTCGCAGCGACCGTGAAGCGTGAATTCGGATGCGCGGCTTTGGCGCCGGTTTCTTTGGCGATGGCCGGCGTCCAGTCCTTGCCCTGCCAGTCGATCAGATGCGCTGGGGCCTCTTTGGTCATGCCTTCCCACCACACGTCGCCGTCGTCGGTCAGTGCGACGTTGGTGAAGATGGTGTCACGCTCGATGGACGCCATGCAGTTGAAGTTGGACTTGGTGTTGGTGCCCGGCGCGACGCCGAAATAGCCCGCTTCCGGATTGATTGCGTACAGGCGGCCATCCTTGCCTGGCTTGATCCACGCGATGTCGTCGCCGATGGTGGTGACCTTCCAGCCTTCGAAACCCTTCGGCGGAATCAGCATGGCGAAATTGGTCTTGCCGCAGGCGGACGGGAAGGCTGCGGCAACGTGATACTTTTTGCCCGCAGGATTGGTGACGCCGAGAATCAGCATGTGCTCAGCCAACCAGCCGTCACGTTTGCCCATGTTCGATGCGATACGCAACGCGAAGCATTTTTTGCCGAGCAGCGCATTGCCGCCGTAGCCGGAACCGTAGCTCCAGATTTCGCGCGTTTCGGGGTAATGAACGATGTATTTCGTCTTGTTGCTTGGCCAGGCGACGTCCGCCTGTCCGGCTGCGAGCGGAGCGCCGACTGTGTGAACGCAAGGCACGAACTCGCCGGATTCACCGAGGACGTCAATCGCGCCCTTGCCCATGCGCGTCATGATTTTCATGTTCACGGCGACGTAGGCGGAATCACTGAGTTCGACGCCGATGTGCGCGATAGGCGAGCCGAGCGGGCCCATCGAGAACGGCACCACGTACATCGTGCGGCCCTTCATGCAGCCCGTGAACAACGGATTCAACGTGGCGCGCATTTCCGCTGGAGCCACCCAGTTGTTGGTCGGGCCTGCGTTTTCTTTTTTCTCGCAGCAGATGAAAGTGCGATCTTCCACGCGGGCAACGTCTGACGGGTCAGACAACGCGAGGTAGGAGTTCGGGCGCTTGGCCTCGTTTAATTTTTTGAATGTGCCCGCTTTGACGAGCACGTCGCACAGCTGGTTGTACTCAGTCTCTGAGCCGTCGCACCAGTGAATGGCGGCGGGCTGCATGAGCGCGGCCATTTCACGAACCCATGCCAACAGGCGAATGTTTTTGACGTAAACGGGGGCGAGGACTGAAGCCTGCAAAGTAGCGAGCGTTTCGGGCTGATTCATTGGGATGCGAGAAAAAGAGTTGCGACGATTGAAGAATGTCGCCGCAGACAACAGTTCGGATAGACCGTGTGCGGTGCTTCGCGGCGCGCACCGATTGGATTCGCGCCGCAGAACTGCTATTTTAGGCTCTGGCTACGGGCGGCTACATCGCGGCGTTATGCACTTTGGGCATGGAGAGATGCATTTCGCTAATAGCCGCGTCAGTGCGGGATCGTGGGAAAAGCAGCTTTTCTCCAAACGCTCCACTGCATTGGGGCTAGCGGTCGATGTGTCCATTAGTCGACTAGCGCAAAAAACGGCATGCAGCCCACATTCAATGGGGCGTCTAGCGATAAGCTACCATCGCATATTGTTGTCGCGCTACAAACAGAACAGGCATCCCGTAGTTTTTTGTAGTTTTACGTCGCCCGGGCAAAAAAAGCCCGCTGTCGTCACCGACAGCGGGCTTTCTTGTGAGTCGTCGGTCGCGCAGTTACGACTTCTTGAACTCTTTCGGGCATTCTCCGCCCTTCTGGTCCATCACCCAATCGACGATCTTGGTGATGTCTTCATTGGACACGGCCGGATGCGCCGGCATGGGGATCGGGCCCCACGTCCCTGCGCCGCCTTCCTTCACATGTTTCGCTACCTTGGCTTTAGCCGCTGCAAGTACTTTTGCGTCTTTGCTGGCGTAACAGGCGGCGACCGCGTTGTACGCTGGGCCGAGTACCTTTTTTTCCACCTGATGACATGCAGTGCAGCCTTTGGACGTCGCCAGCCCCAGATCTGCATGAGCGGGGGTGAAAAGTGCCAGCGGCGCGAGCGCTGCAGCGGCGAGAAGTACAAACTTGTTCATGGCAAAACCTTTTTCTGTGCTTTTTTTGCAGTGTAGCGGAAGCCTTGACCAGGTCCGCGACGGGTGTTTATGGCAACGCTTCGCCCCGCCGGCGGTTGACGATCTCGCTCTTTATCCGGAGTACAAACCGCCTTTCTGAATTCAGAAAACTTCACCCGAAATCGTGGTGTCCCGCCCTGCTCTCGCCCGCTACCAGCTCGCGGCCAGAGCCGCGGTGGTCGAGATTTCGCGTCGCGATGCAGGAGCGCGTTGACATCCAAAAAAACGGGGGCTATTGCCCCCGCTTTTGCCTCGCGATGCTTGATCGCGAAATGCGCGTTCGTATTACTTCTGAATCGTAATTTCAACGCGGCGTGCTTCAGCATTGCTGCCGCCTGTGCCCGTTGATTCAACGGGCTTTTGCATGCTGATGCGATCAGCCGGGATGCCCGCAGCTGCGAGCGACGCGGCAACGGCTTTCGCGCGATTCTTCGCCAACTCTTCATTCGCAGCCTTGTTGCCCTGCGGATCATGAAATCCCGCCAGCATGGCTTTGGCCGCAGCGTTGTCTTTCAGATACTTCACAACGTCAGCCGATTTCGCTGCCATGTCGGCGGGCAGATCTGTTTTGCCGGAATCGAAATAGATGTTCAGCGACGGCACGCCATTGATCAATTTCGAGAGCGCGCCAGAGCCTGTCGGTATCGCGTCTGCTACCGCCTTCGCTGCGTCGGCAGCAACTCCAGCAACCGTCTTGGTGGCGTCTGTTGCTGCGCCAACGGCGGCCTTGGTCGAGTCGACGGCGGCGCCTGCTGCGGCGGTTGCAGCGGTCGCGGCAGTGCCGGCCACAGCTATGGTAGCGTCAGCTGCTGCGCCGACGGCGGTCTTGGTTGAGTCGACGACGGAACCTGCTGCAGCGGTGGCTGCAGTGCCGGTTGCTACGGCAGCATCCTTGGTGATCTCAACCGCTTTTTTTGTCGCGTCGACCGCTGGCTTGCTGCAATAGTTCAGCAGGAACAGCGCAGCAGCAGCAGCCACAATCCAGGGCAGCCACTTCATCAGACCGCCGCCGGCCGACTTTGCCACGTCTCCCGCTGCGTGCGCACCAGCGCTGGCCGCGCCCGCAGCAGAGGCGACGCCGCCTGCGAGCATGTTTTTGGCGCTACCGATGAAGCCAAGCACGTCATGCGGGATGCTCGTCGGTATCGAGCCGCCGGGGGTCAGCTTGCCCATCACGGCTGGCAGAAGAAACGACAGCGCAGACGTTGCCGTCGGCCCTGTGATACCCAGCTTTGATGTGAGCATGCCGAGCAAACCACCGGACCCGCCCAGAACCTGCTCGATTTGTGACGGTGTGACCGATTGCGCACTGCTGTTGCCGCCCAGCCACGAGCTCGCCATCGCGCCCAACCCGGCACCCTTGAATTTATCGATGAACCCGGCGAGACCGCCGGTGTCTTTGTTGGTCATGTAAGCCAACAACATTTGCACCAGCATCGGGGCTTTGTCGCCCAGCCCAAATCGTGTCGCCGCTTCGCGGATTAATGCGTCAAACATATTTCTTGTCCCTCTATTCTTTGGAGTTTATGGACGCTGGACGTCGAAGTGACGTCCAGCGCTAGGCCACGTACAGCACCTGTTGCGGCGGCGATGCTAACGGCGCTTCTGCCGTTAGAGACGACTCCAAACTCTGATATCCGCTGAAACAGAGCTTTCCCATCAGAACATTCTTCGACACGAATTAGCGGGCGGCTCCTGAGCGGGCGCGCGGCGAGCGCCGGAAACATGCACTGGAGGCACACTCGAGAGGCAACTTAAACGAGGTCGTAACGATCAAGATTCATCACCTTCGTCCAAGCGGCGATGAAGTCGTTCACGAAGTTCTCTTTCGCGTCATTAGTCGCATAGACTTCCCCGAGAGCGCGCAGCTGCGAGTTTGAGCCGAAGATCAGATCGACACCGGTCGCGGTCCACTTGAGCGCATTGGTCTTGCTGTCCAGCCCTTCGTACACGCCTTTCGTTGCAGACGCGCGCCACATGGTGCCCATATCCAGCAGGTTGACGAAGAAGTCGTTCGTCAAAGTTCCGGGTTGATGGGTCAATACACCGTGAGCGGCGCGTCCGACGTTGGCGTTCAGCACGCGCAGGCCACCGATCAACACCGTCATCTCTGGAGCAGAGAGCGTGAGCAGTTGAGCGCGATCCAGCAATAGCTCCGCCACCGGTGCGCCCGCTTTACTGTTCACGTAGTTGCGGAAACCATCGGCTTGGGGTTCGAGCGCTGAAACCGAATACACATCCGTCTGCCCCTGCGATGCGTCGGTGCGTCCCGGCGCAAATGGCACGGAGACCACCTGCCCCGCATGGCTCGCGGCCAGCTCGACGGCGGCGCAACCACCCAGAACAATCAGGTCAGCCAACGATACTTTCTTACCGCCCGTTTGCGACGCATTGAATTGCTGTTGGATTGCTTCCAGTTTCAACAGCACGCTGGCCAACTGCGCGGGCTCATTCACTTCCCAGTCTTTCTGCGGCGCCAGACGAATGCGCGCACCGTTAGCGCCACCTCGCTTGTCCGAAATGCGGAAGGTCGAGGCCGATGCCCACGCGGTCGTCACCAGTTCAGAAACACTCAATCCGGATGCGAGGATTTTGGCTTTCAAATCGGCGATGTCCTGCGCATCAATCAACGTGTGATCAACGGCGGGAACCGGGTCCTGCCATAGCTGCGGCTCGGCAGGCACGAGCGGACCGAGGTAGCGTGAGAGCGGTCCCATATCGCGATGCGTCAGCTTGTACCAGGCCTTGGCAAACGCGTCAGCGAGCTGCTGCGGATTTTCAAAGAAGCGCCGTGAAATCGCAGCGTAGTTCGGGTCCAGCTTGAGCGCCATGTCGGCCGTCGACATCATCGGGGCGTGACGAATGGACGGATCATGCGCGTCGGGCACGGTGCCCACGGCTGACGCATCCTTCGGCGTCCACTGATGTGCGCCTGCAGGGCTCTTCGTCAGCTCCCATTCGTAGCCGAACAAATTCTCAAAATAGTTGTTGTCCCACTGAATCGGGTTCGTCGTCCATGCGCCTTCGAGCCCGCTCGTGATCGTGTGTACACCCTTGCCAGAGCCGAAGCTGTTTTTCCAGCCGAGGCATTGCTCCTCAAGGCTCGCGCCTTCCGGTTCGCGACCGACGTATTGTCCGGGATCGGCAGCGCCGTGGGTCTTGCCAAATGTGTGACCACCGGCCACGAGTGCGACGGTTTCCTCATCGTTCATCGCCATGCGCGCAAAGGTTTCGCGTATGTCGCGCGCCGATGCCAGCGGATCGGGTTTGCCGTTCGGGCCTTCCGGATTCACGTAGATCAAACCCATCTGCACCGCGCCTAGCGGATCGGCCAACACACGGTCGCCGCTGTAGCGCTCGTCGCCGAGCCACGTCGATTCCGGGCCCCAGTTGATGTCTTCCTGCGGCTCCCACACATCGACCCGCCCACCGGCAAAACCGAATGTCTTGAAGCCCATTGATTCGAGTGCGACGTTGCCGGTCAGGACCATCAGGTCGGCCCAGGAGATTTTCTTGCCGTACTTCTGTTTGATCGGCCACAGCAACCGGCGCGCCTTGTCGAGATTGCCATTGTCCGGCCAGCTGTTGAGCGGCGCGAAGCGTTGCATGCCATACGACGAACCACCGCGTCCGTCGGTCACGCGATACGTCCCAGCGCTGTGCCACGCCATGCGAATGAAGAACGGGCCGTAGTGACCATAGTCAGCTGGCCACCAGTCCTGAGAATCGGTCATCAACGCGTGCAGGTCCTTGATGACGGCGTCCAGATCGAGCGATTTGAATTCTTTCGCGTAATCAAAATCCTCGCCCATTGGGTTCGACTGCGCAGAATTCTGGTGGAGCATCTTGAGGTTTAGCTGGTTCGGCCACCAGTCGCGGTTCGACCGTGCACCATTGGCCGATTGGGTTTGGCGTGCGGCGGACATCGGGCATTTGCTTTCAGCTGACATGGTTGTTCCTTGCGTAGTTCTGGTGTGTTGCGAAGACTTGAATGTAGATAAACTTTATAAGTGAGTAAAACGATTAAATATTGATTCAGCAAGTGGTTTATCAGCTCAGCAGAAACGCGCTGGCTGCATCATCATCCGTTTCAACTTCAATCAGCGGCGCGCGCTTTGCATACGGCTAGTACGCGCGACAGAAATCGGGCCAAGCGGATCCGCCGCTGCTGACGAGCGGACGAATGGACGAATGGACGGTCGCAGCTAACGTGAGCGCGCTGGATCAACCCGCAGCGTCAAACGCGGTACGTACCCATTTGATGAGCTCCGCGTTCACTTCGCTGACGTCGGTGAGTTTGACTTTGTAGTTGCACATCCCGCCCGCGGCTTGTTCGACAAGGCGATCATGGGGCGACAGCGATTTGATGTTGAGGCCGAGTTCAACGCGGGTGTTGGTCGCCGGGCCGAGCATGGCGAACTGCTTTTTGCGGCGCAGGCTGACGTAGGTCTTTTTGGGTGACGTTTCGAATTCGCCAAATGCGCTGATTCTGGCCATCAGTGCGTCGTGAATCGGGCGCAATGCGGCCTTTGGCCCTGTGTAGAGCGCGGCCACGATGTCGTTGGCGTCGGCGACGATCTCAGCACTGAGCGCAGCGGACTTCGCGGCGTAGTGGGCAAGCGCATTGGCGTCGCCGAAACCGATGCCGAGGGTGGCCTTCAAATGATCGCGAATTTCACCGTGCTTGCTGAAACCGCTGGCGTGGGCGATTTTGACGAGTTCAGCGAGCGATTGCCCGGTGCGCTTCTCGATGTTGGCGAGTTGTGTGGCGACAGCGTTTTCGACGGTTCCCATTACAGTTCTCCCGGTTGTTTCGCGATCTCGGCGGCTCAGCTTTTGGCTGGATACTTTGCTACATTGGGGCTAGAGGCTATTTTGTGTGTAACTCGACTAAAGTCTTTTTTAACCTCCACCCCACATGTAGAGGCGCTTTAGCGAAAAAGCTGATTAACGCTTCATACGCGTAATGAGACCATCCAGTTGATCGAGACTGGCGTAACGAATCACGAGTTCGCCCTGCCCGTTGGGCTGATGCGTAATTTCGACGTAGGTACCGAGACTGTCGGCCAGCTCGGTCTCCAGGCGGTCGAGATCCGGGTCACGCAGGGCGAGTTTTTCCTGCTTGCTTCGCGCCGTGGGGACACCGGGGCGCTTCTTTGTATCGGCACCGGTTTCGTCTTTGACCAGGGCCTCGGTCGCGCGCACAGACAGTCCGTTGATCGCGATTTTTTCGGCGAGCATGATCTGTTTGTCTTTGGCCAGCGGGGCCAATGCGCGCGCGTGGCCCATCTCGAGCGTACCGGCCATCACGCGATCCTGCACGGGCGCGGCGAGTTCGAGCAGTCGCAACAGATTTGACACTGCGCTGCGCGATTTGCCGACTGCCTCGGCGGCCTGTTCATGCGTGAAATTGAATTCGGCGATCAGGCGCTGAAGGCCGAGCGCTTCTTCAATCGCGTTCAAGTCCTGCCGTTGCAGGTTTTCGATCAGCGCGAGCGTGAGCGCGGTTTTGTCGTCAACCTCTTTGACCAGCACTGGCACTTCGACGAGCCCCGCGAGTTGGGCTGCGCGGAAGCGGCGTTCGCCTGCGATGATTTCATGCTTGCCAGAACTGGTCTTGCGCACGACGATGGGCTGCATGATGCCCTGCGCCTTGATCGAGGACGCCAGCTCCGCGAGCGAGGCATCGTCAAAGCGGCGGCGCGGCTGGAACTTGCCGGCTTGCAGCTCGGCGATTTTCAACGAAGTCACGCCCGCTGCGGGCGTGTCGACCGGCGTTGGTTCCGGCATCAGCAAAGCGTCAAGTCCGCGGCCGAGGCCTTTTAATTTAGTTGCCATGAGAGTTCAAAAAGTCTTGTTTGCTGAGGCGGAAGAACGGGATTTCGCCGCGTCCGTTGTAATTTAGTGTGCCGTCGCGCTTGAGGCCCGCTTTGGTGAGTA
>JAYWHV010000285.1:0-9042 GCA_043777615.1 Burkholderiales bacterium
ATTTCGGCGAGGGCTTCACGCGCCTCGCTCAGTGTCCACAGCCGCGCACGCACGTTGGCGTCAAAAGCGGTGGTCACGCCCATATTGCGGGCTTCACGAAACATGGCCAATGTGGCGCCCCTTGCGCTGGTGGAAATCGCCTGCGTGATACCGCTGGCGTGGACATACTGTGCATTGGCCACGGCTTCGAGATCCACGTCGTCCGGTGACAATCTCGACGCAGCAGACCCGGCGCGGGCGTAGCTGAATTGATGTCCGTCGGGCCCGTGATGCACGAAGTAACCTCCGGTCGCAGCTTGCTCGTCCACGATCACTTGAGCGCAATCGATAACCTCCCGCTTCCACATGGCGCGCAACTCGTTGCCAAACTTGTCGTTACCGACGCGCGTGATGTAGCCCACACTCGCGCCCTGCCGCGCCGCTGCGACGCAAAAATTAGCCGTATCGCCTCCGAACCCTAACGTGTACTTACCGGGTTCGCTGGGAATGGCGCTCATCTCCCACATAGGCTCGCCGAGGCTCAAGATGTCAGGCATGATTTTCTCGCTGGATGAGGGATGCTTAGAGTTCTATCACTTGGACTAGCGGTTGAGACGAAAAACTACACTTGATTTGAGGGCGCAATCCGCGTCCACGGCCGCGCCGACTCCAGCGCTCTAGCCGCACGCAACACCAGCGCATCACCATGCATCGGCCCGACGATCTGGGTGGACAGCGGAAGGCCGTCGACGTCAAAGCCACACGGGCAAACGCAAGCCGGTTGCTGCGTCAAATTAAATGGGTACGAGAACGGTGTCCAGTCGAGAAAGTTAGCAATCGGTGTGTCCCATTCGTGCGACGCCTTTGCCTTGAAGGCGGGCACGGAAACGCCAGGCGTCACCAACAAATCGAACCGCTCGTGGAATTTGCGCATGAGGATGCCCAGCTCGCCGCGGCGCTTGATTAGCGCCTGCATCTCGGGCACGGTGACGCGGCTTCCCTGTTCCGATTGCGCCGCGAGGGCGGGATCGGCGAGCGCCTGTTGCGCCGGGGTCATCGCGTTGAAGAGCGTGGCTGAGCCAACGAACCAGAGTTTCATCGTGATCTCGAGCGGACAATCGAATCCGGGGTCAATCTCTTCAACGTGCGCACCCAATTCAGCGAGCGCTTCGACCGATTTGCGAACAGCGGCGGCGACTTCAGGATGAACGTCTTTCACATAACCGAGCGTGGGACTGAACGCGATGCGCAGACCACGAACACCGTCGTTCAGACCAACCGTGTAATCACGCGGATCGAACGGCAACGATGTCCAGTCGCGTGCATCGGGGCGGGAGATGACGTTCATGAGCATGGCTGCGTCGGTCACGTGACGCGTATGTGGACCGAGGTGCGCGACCGTTCCGAACGGCGACAGCGGCCACGCGGGCACACGGCCAAACGAGGGCTTGAGCCCAAAACCGCCGGTAAACGCAGCCGGGATGCGCACGCTTCCTGCGCCGTCAGTGCCGACCGAAAGCGGCCCGATGCCCGCTGCCACCGCCGCAGCGCTGCCGCCGGACGAACCTCCGGGCGTGCGATCAGTGTTCCACGGGTTACGCGTCACGCCCGTCAACGTGTTGTCGGTCGTGCCTTTGATGCCAAATTCCGGCGTCGTCGTTTTGGCGAAGATCACCAGACCCGCTTCGCGGATTCGGGCAACGCTTGGTGCATCGTCGACCCAGGCTTGCGTGGCGTCAACCGTCCGCGAACCGCGCAGCGTCGGCCAACCGTTCGTGAGTATCAAGTCCTTGATCGAAATCGGCACGCCGTCAAGCGGCGACAACGGAGCGCCCGACCGCCATCGCGCCTCGGACGCCGTTGCATCTGCAAGCGACCGTTCGCGATCCTCGAAGCAGAACGCGTTGATCGTTGGTTGCCAAGCGTCGAGGCGTGCGAACACTGCGTGAAGCGTTTCAACGGGCGAAAGCTCGCGGCGACGGAAGCGTTGCGAGAGTTCAGATGCAGAAAAATCAGCGGGATTCAAGGAGCGACTTCGCTTTCAGAATAGGTGATGCTGAAGACTAGCGCAGCGAAGCCGGAAGCGACAGGTTGGACATCGATTGTCGCGACAGCTTTTGCGTGAATCTACCGTTTTACATGGGCTACACCATTAATATTGGCTAAGTCGACTTTGATATAAAAGCGGCTACAGCCCAAGTAAAATTTAAGCCTCTGCGAAAAGATGATGCACCATGCTTTCCCAATCGCACAGCTTCATCCTCCATTTCCGCACACAAAACCTTCAGCGATCACTGGGCTGAGAGCCGCCGAATGGGCGGTCGTTAGCAGCATCGCTACTCGGCGAACCGCTTTGCGATTTCGTTGACCGCCTCCTCAATTGCTTCGCGCAGCGCCCTGTCCACACTATCTTTACGCTCGCTCGTGTATTCGTCGGTGGGCGCGAGCGCCTGCGCTACTCCTGCCGCCCGACCCCGCAACAGCGTGTTTGCCAGCATATTGGTCAATCCACCGGCTTTGGTCGCCTCGCCTTTAATTTCGCGGCGCACATCAATGGCGTCGATCACAATACCGCTTTCCACATCGGTCACGCGGACGTCAATGGCAATGGTGTCCGACGACCAGCCTTTACCGGCGGCTGCGCCCGCAATGCCGAGGCTGAACGATGTTTTGTTGGCGTCGGTTGTGGCCTCGCTTACGGTCGCCTCAAACATGTATGTTGCCGCCTGATACTGACTCTGCCCCGATTGCCCGGCGGTCATGCCTTGTTGATTCAGCGCTTTCTCTGCGGCGATGCCCTCGGCCATTCGTGCGCGCTCCAGCACACGAAATTTGCGTGTCTTTACCAGTGCGGTCATGAACATATCGGTTGCACCGCGAGGTGTAACCTCCGCCACGCTTGAGCGAAATTCACGAATTGTCACGCCGGGGCGATCCGCGAAACGGCCGCTTGCTTTTGACGTCGGCGCGTTTTGCAGATTGCCTTGGTGGGGCAACGGCGTTGCGCCGCCTGCGGGCTGCCCCGGTTGCGGAAAACCAGGTTGCGGAAACCCCGGCTGCTGTTGCAATTGCTGCTGAAGTAACGCCTGTTGCTCGGCGGTCAGCGCGGGCTGTGGCGTGTTGGGCACTTGCGCCCACGCCGTTGCCTGCGCCAAGGCCAGAACCGTTGCCGTCCATTGAATTGTTTTCATCACGTGTGTCCTTTTGAGGCAGCGCGATTGCTCTGCATCGGTAGTTTTGATAGAGCGAGCCAAGGGCTCACTTGCCCGCGATCAGCACATCAAAGATTGTGCTGTCACATTGATAGTTGTTGTCGTTCGAGCTCACCGGTCGCCGTTCGCCCCGTTGGCCGGCGTCCCTGCCGTCACCGTCGAACCATCGCGCAGCACAGCCCAGTTCACGCCATTACCGCAACCCGCATTGGCATCCGACACCCGACCCAACGCCTGCACCTGCACGTTGATCGGGCTGTTCCAGCGAATCACGCTCGATTTGCCCGGCCCCGGATACAACATCGGCATGCCACGCGGCACCACCGGACTCGCCCCCATCGGGAGCGGCGCAGTGGATGCCATCACAATCAGCGAATGGGAACTAGGGAAAGCCCACGCATTCTGCTGTGAATTCTTGTAACTGGGCAGGAAGGTCGGCATCACTTGAAAGTTTGCGGGGTTCAACGTTTCGCCCCCCGCGTCATACATCGCCGTCCACACCTGCCCCTCGCCGAACGAATTGGCATTGAAACCGTTCATCATGGAGCGGGACAGGTTCCATGAGTGGGCGGTGGCGGCGTAGGCAATACTGCTGGTGACAAGGGCTAGTGAAATCCCGCTTAGGATTCGACTGACGAGCGAGGTTTGCATTGAGTTCCTTTGGGAAAGGAGACGCGCTGTCATGTCGACGCTGTGGCGGCATTGCTGCGCGTTGATCGTAGAGTCGTGTCGACCGCGAACGCACTCACAATTTCAGATGGTTCGCTACGCTGAAACTGCAGGTGAAGCGGACAGCTTCGTGGTGTCCGCTTCAACGCACGACCTGCGCTAATCGATGAAGCGGACGTGCGAACTTTGCAATCCAGCCGCGGCGCCCGGTGCTACTTTCATGGACGTCAAAGCGTCGTCAATCCAGCCGGTGTAGAAGTTGTTGAAGCAAAGGTCGTCCTTTTTGCATGCAACTTCCTCGCCGCGCGCTCCGACTGTCGTCACAGTTGCCTTGACAAACCACCAGTTAGGTGACGATGGGACGTTCCACGTAAACGTTGGCGGCAGCACGCTGGTGCCCGCGTAAATAACAACCTGCGGACCAAACACCGGCGTCAGTCCCGGTGGGTTCGAACCAACGGGTTTCGCCGGCGAACCGGTGTTGTACAACTGGTAACTGATCTTGAAGCCGACGACGCCCGGGCATCCGTCTACCTGCAGCCACTTGGCCCACGCGGCGAGGTTAGTTTCGAGCTGGTTACTGAATGCCCCATTGCTATTGAATGTCATCGTGTATGTCTGACCCAGCGCGTGTTGTCCCTCCGTGAAGAACGAAGCAACGGTGCTCGGCTTGATGTTCTTGGTGAATTCAGGGCAGCACGGGTTGGAATTTGGCCCTGGGTCTCCAGGGTTGCAAAAGTTTTGCGCCGTGTTGTCGAAACCAACCGGCGTAATGTTGTACGGGTTGAACGTTCCCAACTTCGCCGTTCCCGAACAATTGCCTGTCTTGCAAAGTTGCCCTTCGCGGGCCCAAACCGCCGTTTGCGCGTTTAGCGTTGCTTGACAATGATCCTTGCATTTGCCTGCATTCGGACCGGTTTGCAACATATCCTGCTCATTCCATGACTTATTGAGGGTTTGGCCATTACTTGACGTACAAGTCACCTCGCAATGACATGTG
This sequence comes from Burkholderiales bacterium, assembly GCA_043777615.1. Classification (GTDB taxonomy): domain Bacteria; phylum Pseudomonadota; class Gammaproteobacteria; order Burkholderiales; family Casimicrobiaceae; genus Casimicrobium. Next base: position 4,861 of record JAYWHV010000285.1, read on the forward strand.
GCAGCGAACGCGGCCGGAGCGAAAAGCAAGACGAGCGCAGCAACGCACACCGGCGCAAGCGCGCGACGCATCCGCGCGAGCGCCCATCGCAAATGGCCAAGCAAACTCCTTGACATGTGCGGCGATGGCGCGGACGCATAGCATCCCGACGCCGGATGCAGCGGGTTCAGAAAAGAATCAAGTGGATTCATGAATAGACTTTCTCGTTGACGCCTGAGAAAAACCTCTCGGGCATGGCGCGCCCACGTTCTCAAGTAGGCATATCCACTCAAACGCCAGCTTTACGAAAATCCGGCCATTTCAAGAACACGTACTTTCGCGAGACCCATGTGGGCAGTTGAAGTCGTCGACGGCCAATCAGCGCGGCCGCAACGTCGCAGGAATCATGCGTACGATTGCATTGATGGCGGCGGGCGTGGGTTCGGAGACTTGTGCGCAATAGCTGGTGTAGCCAAAAAAACTGGCACCTACGGGTACGCGTTGTGTCGCCAACACTTTTTTGGTGGTGTCATCGGTCAATTCGTATTGGTCGACCAAGCGGGTGAACAGTGCTAGCGAGCCTATCTCGTGAATCGATCTCTCGCGCCCGAGGTGGACGACGCTTAAAGATTGCGGCTCAGCCACGGCCGCAGGCGCGGGCGCATCGCTCATCACCACGACCGTGACTCCGGAGGGATCAAGCTCATCGCTGTTGGGGTCAACGTAAGGCCATTTCGGCTCAACGTTGGTGAGCGCTTCGACAATCGCCCGACGCACGGCGACATCGCGCGTCAACACCATTCGCGGGATAGGAGCGGTGACGGGCTGTCGCACGTTCACCTGTGGCGGCGGGATAGTGGCGCACACTTGATCGCGCCGGTAGTCCGCGTAATCCACCAGCGCATGATGCACTGCGAGGAACACCGGTAAAGTAGAGAAAAGTGCAATACCCACCGCCGCCGAAATCCTGAGCGTACGGCTGTCCAGTTGAAGCGATGGCAATTTGCCCGATATCCAATACGTGCCGACACTGATCAAACTGAACGTTAGAACCAGCATCCACAACGTGCGGGCGATTCCATCAAATGAGTCCATGTGGGTGCGTTATGGTTTGGAGTTGGTGTGCACTGCCTATCGGTCGACCGTCTGAACACTAGCCCGTTGCTCGCGCAACGCAGTGGTCACGGTTCAGTCACTCAAACGCAGTTTTTCGCAGAATCCAGCCAAAAAAAAAGACGGCCCGCTTGCGCGGAGGCCGTCACAGTGGAGGATTGAAGTGCGACCCGCTGCGCGCAGGAGGGGGCGCGCAGCGGGGCACTTTCACTCAAACGCAGAAATCGGCGAAATGCGGCCAGAAATTTTGCGTGTGGATTCCCGTCAAGTTATTCACTTCTTTGGGCCGGAAACGGCGGCGGGGGCTTGCAAAGGTGTCGATCTCGGGTTGCTTGAGACCGTGCGCGCGCCGCCACAGAGCGTCGTGATCGTGCCTAGCGGGCGCGGACTAACGCCGACGTTAGGTTGGCGCGCCGATCCGAAATCAATCTTACATACCTCAGCATAGCCAGCGGTTACAACTGTGGCCGGCCCTGCGGCGTGGGTACCAGCGGCGACCTTGCCCGTACTTAGATTTCCGCTGAATACTTTCTTGTCGGGGGCACCAAGGTACAGCGCGAGATCGGGCTTGGGGCCGTTTGCAGGCGCGATTACACACCAAGTTGCTGGTGCCTTTGCTGAGCTTTGCCCAGCAAGCGCCTGAGGAATTTGTGTTGAGCAGACGGCGGGCGCGCGGTTGGTCACGTGGAGCGCGGAATAAGCGGTCAAACTGTTTCCTGTGCCGCTTGCCAGCCATAACGACAGCGGAGCGGGGGTTGGTTCGTCGCTGATGTTGGACACTATGGGACGTATGCAGTACCGCACGGTGGATGGGTTGATAGCTTCTACGGTCACTTCCGCGCCGGGTAGCGCCGGATGCGGTTCCAGTTGTGGTTTGTTCCCTGGGTCAGCCGGCTTTTCTTTCAGCGACGAAATCGAACCGCTGGAGGGCTGTGCGATGCGCTGTGTTGCGTCGTCAAGAGAGCTGCAACGTGAAATCCCCTTATTCAAAATCGGGCCACCGTCGCTGGAAACACGTGGTGTTTGGGCGTTAGCGGCAGTCAATGAGAGCAGCGTGGTAGCTACAAGCACGAGCGCGCACGAGTTAGCTGACTTGGTTCGAGCAGTTTTCATTCGATTCACCTTTTTAGTCCAAGACTGGGATAGTCTGAAATGTGATTGCCCCGTCGCGCTGGCTTTCGAGCCAACCGGACGCGAGCGTTAACGAAGAGAAGAGAGGCAGGTTGGGCGCATCGTTGCGTCCTGCTGCGGCGCGAATGATCTCTAGCTTCGCGAGTTTTTGCGCAATTAACCCATCGCGCGACACGAGGGCGCGATATGCGTCGCAGCGCAGCCTTAGTGGATGCGATTCACGCAAAGTGGCAAACTGTTCACAGGCTCGCTCGATGTACTCGCGAGCCTTGTCCAGCGAACCCAATCGAGCGTAGCCCACACCTAACCAGAGCAGTGTGTCGCGTAGCGCTACGTGCTTGGCACCGTAGCGCTTTTGCTGTGCTTCAAGTATGGGTTCAAGTTCGGATACCGCCCGTTCGGCGTTGTCGAGTCTCAAAGCAAGCTCGGCGTTTTGCTGGGCCATCTGTGCCGCAAGGTTAGGGATAGGCGCAAACGTCGGCGCTGCGAGATCGAACGCTTTCCGCGCACGAGCGAAGTCACCTTCAAGCATAGCCACGCGACCACGAGCTCGGTGCGCATGCGCGATGCGCATGGGATGACCGGATGCAATTTCAGCATCCAATGGTTGTTCGCTGAGTCGTTTCGCCGTCGATAAATCGCCGGCTCGAGCAGCTGCGAATACCGCGTTGCGTAGCGCTGGCGATAGATTGATATTGACGTCGCCGAGGCTGGATTTCGCTAAGTCAACTACTGCAAGGTATTGACGCAGTGCAGCCACGTAGTTGCCATCTTCGAACTCCATGGCAGCCAGGAGTGTCAGCGTCAACGATTGATCGACAGGCCCGCGTCCGCCTCCGGTCGCATCAATCGCGAGCGCTTTGGAGAAGTGTTCGCGGGCATCGACTATTCGATGCTCGGCGCTTGCAACCACTGCGTTGGTGTCATAGGCAGCGGCCAGGAACCGATTCGGACTCTTGAGTGTCTGCTGAGCATAGTCGAGGGCTTTGGAGGCGTAGTCGCGAGCAGACGGAAAATTCTTCTCCGTCCGCAACTGATCAGCAATGAGGCAAAGTGCCCACACAGTTTGCTCCGCTGAAGCGCGCTTTGAAGTGGCCAATTCGTAGGTGGCCATGAGGCGAGGCAGTGCCGCTTTGTTGTCCTCGGGCAGATCGGAGTCGCCGAGCGCGCGGCCGAGTTCCAGTTGCGCGTCTACCAATGTATCGATATCGGGCGCGCTCATTGATTCGAGTATGGCGACGCGCCGCCTTTGTGTCGCAAGGAGCAGTTCAGGCAAGCCGAGTCGCCGATAAATTTCACCAATCTGGGCGAGCACTAACGCATGCGCCTCCGGGTCATCGGCGAGTTCGCGTTCTGCGGACGCGAGGCCGCGTTCCAGCACTTGTTTAGCGAACTCGGTTGAGGTCTTGTTCTTCTCGGGGTCCGCGCTGGCGAACAAGCCGGAGAGAAATTTCTGTGCGGTGTTGGCGCGCTTGGCCTCTTTCGTCGCCCGCGCTGCGCTCGCCGTGGCGACCTTCGCTTGCCACACGGCAGTGCCTGTCGTAGCGATGAGTGCTGTGATACCAAGCGCGGACGCGGCGACCGCAACGCGATGGCGCGCTATGAGACGGTTGGTGCGATACCAAAGACTATCGGGCCGTGCGCTGATGGGTTGTCGCGCGAGGTGACGGCGTATGTCTTCAGCGAGTGCGGCAGCGGTCGGGTATCGCTCTTCGGAGCGCTTCTTAAGGGCTTTGCTTAGGATAGTGTCGATGTCGCCAACGAGCGCGCGACGCAGCGCGGGGGCGGTGCTTTGTAGCGCTGCGAGCGTCACGTCGCTTGGCTGGCGGGACGAGGCGAGCGCCGGTGCGTTGTTGATGACGGCGTCTTCGAGCGCGCCGCGTGTGTCGCGCTTCGGTTGATACGGCGTACTGCCCGCTAGCAGCCGATAGAGCATGACGCCGAGGGCGTAGACGTCGG
>JAYWHV010000286.1:0-9034 GCA_043777615.1 Burkholderiales bacterium
GCTTCAAAGTCAATTTTTTCGCGCTCGTTCCCGAGGCCACGCTCGCGCCCCTGCCGAAGAGCTACATCACCGCGGTGCACCTGCCTGCGGGCGACAACAAGACCCTGCCAGCGGTGGTCGCTGCTGCACCAAACGTTCTCGTGATTGATGTCTCCGAGATCATGACACGGGTCCGCAGCATTGTGGATCAGGTGGCAAGCGCGCTTGAGTTCGTGTTCGCCTTCACGCTCGCAGCGGGATTGTTAACGCTTTACACCGCCGTCATCGCTACGCAGGACGAGCGCCGCTACGACACCGCGCTGATCCGCACACTGGGGGGAACGCGCAGCCAGATTCGAAGCGCTCTGATCGCGGAATTTTCGGCGCTAGGAGGCGCGGCAGGATTGCTCGGCGTTCTTGGTGCTTTGGCCCTCACATGGGCGCTGGCGACGCGAGTGTTGAAGATTGAGTTCTCGGCATCACCAACGGTATGGGTGGTGGGATTTGCCGCAGCAACCGGCCTGACGTTGCTGGCTGGCTGGCTGGGCACGCGATCTGTGCTCACGACGCCACCGATTCAGGTGCTGCGGGAGGGCGCATAGAGATGTTCAGAGAAGGCACATGAAGATCAGCCAGGTAGCGGCGCAGATTGCCGCCGTGCGGTCATGGCGTGGCACCCCGCTCGGCGAAGCAGGTGACATGAGCTTGCACGAGCGTCGGCAGTATCACGAAGCGCTCGGACGTTTGGTGCGACCCGCAGGCGTGTTGATTTTGCTCGTCGAGCGCGAAAATCATCTCAACGTCGTTCTCACCCAGCGTACCGCCCATCTCTACGACCACGCCGGGCAGATCAGCTTTCCGGGCGGTCGTCAGGACGAGGGCGACGCCGACATCATTGCCACAGCTCTTCGCGAATCAGCCGAGGAAATCGGCACCGATTCATCGCAGATTCAAATCGTCGGCACGCTGCCGCAGTACGTCACCGTCACTGCCTACGAAATCACACCAGTTGTAGCCACGTCCTCACCTCAGACATACGTTTGTGATCCGTTCGAGGTCGCCGACGCATTTGAAGTGCCGCTCGCGCATTTGCTCGACGACAAGAACTGGCGGCGCGACAGCTTTATGCGCGACGGTCAGCGTCGTGAATACTGGGCAGTACCGTTCAACGAGCGCTACATCTGGGGCGCAACCGCCGGCATGTTGCGCACATTTCGCGAAGTGTTGCTGCACCCGATGGAGACTGCATGACGATTGCGCTGAATCCTTCATCCGAGAGCCCGTTTGCTCTATTCAACGGCGAGGCGGGTATTCGAACGCTGGTCGACGCGTTCTACGACCATATGGATCTTGATCCGGAATTCGCAGGCATCCGCAAACTGCATCCCGAAACGCTAAACGGCTCGCGCGACAAACTCTTCTGGTTTTTATGTGGCTGGATGGGCGGCCCCAATCACTATGTTGAACGCTTCGGTCACCCAAGACTTCGCGCGAGGCATCTGCCGTTCCCCATCGGATCGCCTGAAAGCGAAGCGTGGAAAGCCTGCATGCGGTTGGCGTTGGTGGATTGCGAAATCGACGCAAGGCTCGCCGACTGGCTGATGGGGCAACTCGCGGGCACGGCAGACTGGATGCGAAACAAGGCGGAGTAGCTTTAATCGCATCCGAGCGTAGAAGGAAGAGTGTTTAGACGGATGACATGCCTGCGGCTTTGAGCCATCGCGTCGTCGCGGCTGGAGAATGCAGGATGACCTGTCGCGCCTTCGGATACCGCGCCAGAGCTCGGGGAAACTCCCTGCGATTCTTCCAGTACGTTTTCAGCAGCCATAGCAAAATTGAATCTCGGCCCAGCGATCGTTGGACCGACTCGTAGTTGCCATTGCAGCATGGCACGCTGTGCGTATTGCGTCTCACCGTACGCCGAAATAGCTGCCATGCGGTCGTCGCGAACGAGTAGTTGAGCCATACGATTACGTCGGCGCGCCCCCAGACCAGATCGCGCACTACCGAGTAGCCGCCATCAACGACCCACGCGGGCCGGGACGTTGCAACATCAACCAGTTCGCGAAATTCGGCGTCTGTACGTTCCTGCCACTGTGGCAGCCAGTGAAGATTGTCGAGTTCGGTATGCGGGATTTGCAATCGCACCGCCAACTGTGCGGCCAGGGTTGACTTACCAGAGCCCGTGGAACCAACAATCGCAATGCGCATTTATTGCGTGTTCAGCCGTTCTTGGGCGGTTCCCAGAGCTCGAACTTGTTGCCCTCAAGGTCGTACGCCCAGCCGAATCGGCCCTGTTCGGAGACTTCCAGTTTGTCGTCAACGCGCACATCGGCCAGACGCAGTTGATCCAGCATTTTGTCGAGATCCAGAACGCGCCAGTTAAGCATCATGTACTGGCGGCGGGGCATGTAATCGCTTTTTTCTTCGAACACGCTCCAGTAGGTTTCGTTACCTGTGGTTTGCGCGAAGGCGGCACCGCCCCACTCAGTGATGTCGACGCCCAGATGGCGGAAATACCATTTGCGCAGCGCCTCGGCATTTTTTGCACGGATGAACACACCGCCCAGACCGACCACTTTTTCTCTAGCCACGATTAATCACTTTTCATTCATCAATTTTTGTAGTTTGCGACCGAAGTGCAGAAGGATTCCGGTGAGGATCAATGCGCCAACGGCCGCACCCGCCCATTTGCCCCACGGCTCGCGGGTGAGCAAAATGCCGCCGACCATGCCGAGCGCGCTGCCGGACAGCACGCCCGTCAGGATGCACGAAAAGTACATAAAACCACTCATTTCCGCGCTCTCATTTCTTCAATCGCTGCTTTCGCCAGGCCTTCGACATAGGCACCGTAAAAGTCAAAGTTGGCGATGCCAACCAGCGGCTCACCGAGCAATTTTCCACTGCCGTCGACCAGCATCACGGTCGGAGTAAATGTGCCCTTCCGCTTTTGCGCAAAGGCGATGTTCTCAATCGACTTGCCGTCAAAATCGACGAGCGTTTTGCCATCGTCAACCGTGACCTGGCGAAATTCCATTGCGGCTCGCCATTCGGCATTCCGGAACATCGGCACGATTACCTCGCGAAGCGCGCCCCGGCAATAGTGGCAGCCGGTCAGGTTGAAAAAAATCAGAATGGGTTTGCGGGCGGCGGTCGCGGCATCGCCGTCCGTCTTGAAGTTTTGCGCGACGGGCAGGATGCGTTCCCACTCGCGGCTGCTGGGCTCCAGCGGTTTCACTGTTTCGGTCACGGGAGAGGCCGCCTGCGCCCACGAAAACCCCAGTGCGATAATCGCTGTGAGTGCCCAGACCGTCCCACGTAATCCAAATAAAACACACCGCATGAGCGAATCCCTCATCATTGCTACCCGCGAAAGCCCGTTAGCGCTTGCCCAGGCCAACCACGTCAAAGCCGAACTGGAGAGTGTAGTCCCCGGTCTCTCGGTGGTCCTGTTGGGCATGACCACACGCGGCGACCAGATTCTCGACAAACCGCTCGCCAAGGTCGGCGGCAAGGGCCTCTTCATCAAGGAGCTTGAGGTCGCGATGCAGGAGGGCCGCGCCCATCTGGCCGTTCACTCGCTCAAGGACGTGCCGATGGTGTTGCCGAAGGGCTTTGCGCTGGCGGCGATTCTGAAACGGGAGGATGCGCGCGATGCCTTCGTCTCCAATCGCTTCGCCAGACTCGCCGAGATGCCTGCGGGTGCGGTGGTCGGGACCTCAAGCTTGCGGCGGGCGTCGGTGCTCAAACGAGCCTATCCGGGGCTCAATTTTCAGCCGGTGCGGGGCAATGTGAACACTCGGCTCGCCAAGCTCGACGGCGGTGAATTCGATGGCATCATTTTGGCAGCGGCCGGGCTGATTCGATTGGGATTTACCTCGCGCATCACGCACCGAATTTCGATTGAGGAATCGCTTCCAGCGCCGGGCCAGGCCGCCATCGGTATCGAAATCGTGAGCGATGACGAAGACACCGCCGAAATCGTCTCGGAGCTCGATCATGCGCCAACCGCCATCGCCTGCATCGCCGAGCGCATGGTGAGCCGATTGTTGGGCGGGAGCTGCGAATTGCCGCTTGCCGCGTATGCGGATTTTGTGGACGGTGAGAAGCCACTGCGGCTGCGTGCGTTCGTGGCGAATCTGGACGGCAGCGTGTTTTTGACTGCCGAGGCGTTTGGCACGCCGGACGAGCCCGAGGCGCTCGGAGAAATCGTGGCCGACAAGCTCAAGCTGCAAGGGGCCGACAAGATCATCGCAAGTTTGAAATGAGCACCGATTTTCATTTGGGCGCAACGAAAGCGGAAGAGGGTGGTCCACTTTCGGGCGTGAATTTGCTCATCACACGACCCGTGATGCCGGCGTCCCGCACGGCGACGCGAGTGGCAGCGCTGGGAGCGACGCCGTTGATTTTTCCGACGCTCATCATCGAGCCACCCGGAGATAGCGCGCCGTTGAAAGCTGCGCTCGCCAAAATTGGCAGCTACTACGCCGCACTGTTCGTAAGTCCGAGCGCGGCTGAAATGGCGCTGGCGCCGATGTCGTCCACGCCGTTCAAATTGCCTGCTTCGTTGCACGTATTCGCGCCAGGCCCCGGCACATCGGAAGAGCTTTCACGGCTCGGTGTTGCGCGCATTGAGATGCCGGAATCGTCGTTCGACAGCGAGGGATTGCTCGCGCTGCCATCGTTGCAGGCGGCAGCGGTCAAAGGCAAACGCATCGTCATTTTTCGCGGTAACGACGGGCGCGAATTGTTGCGCGAAGAGTTGGTCAGGCGCGGCGCAACCGTCGACACCATCACGGCGTATCACCGACGCGCCCCAGCGACGCCGGCGACGGGTTTTCTCGAACTGCTCCGCGCTGGAAAAGTCAACGCAATTTCGGCAATGAGCAGTGATGCGATCACGAACCTTGTGCCGCTGGTTCCCACAACCGAGCGAGAGAAAAATCTGTTTGCGATTACCGTGTACGCAAGCCATGCGCGAATCGCCGACAGTGCCCGCGCGCTCGGTTTCCGAAACGTCATTGAAACTGGGGCGGGCGATGCTGGCCTAATCACGGCATTGCTAAATCGCCGCTAGTTTCTGAACGAGAACCTCATGTCCAAACCCGAAATCGTCGCCATCGCCCCGCTGCCTGCGTTTCTCGCCAAACCCTTGCACGAGAACTTTACGGTGCATGATCTGCACGGCGCAGCCGATGCCGAAGCGCGCCGCACACTGATCGCAACCATTGCGCCGACGACGCGCGGCATGGTCGCGTTCGGCGGCTCACAGCTGGCGCCAGACCAGCTTGCGAAATTCCCGAATCTGGAAGTCATCAGCGTGTTCGGCGTCGGCTACGACGGTATACCGCTCACGGCGTGCGCTGAGGCGAAAGTCAAAGTTACCAATACGCCGGATGTGCTGAACGATGAAGTCGCCGACACAGCAGTCGCGTTGACCCTCATGGCCTGCCGCCAGTTCGTGGCCGCGCAAAAATTTGTTGAAGCAGGCAGCTGGCTCAAAGGTCAATTTCCGCTGCAACACTCGCTGTGGAACAAAACCGTGGGGATCATCGGACTTGGTCGCATCGGCAAAGAAATCGCGGATCGGCTGCGCGCGCACAAGATGAAAATCGCGTATTTCGGACGCAACAAACAGGATGTACCCTACAGCTACTACGGCAATCTGGTTGAGATGGCCGGCGACGTTGACGTGCTGATCGCGATCACGCCCGGCGGCGCGGCGACGAAACATATGGTGAACGCCGACGTGCTCGAAGCACTCGGCCCGACCGGCTATCTCATCAACGTCGCGCGCGGCACGGTGGTCGATGAAGTGGCGCTAGTAGCTGCGATCGAAAGCGGCGGGATTGCCGGCGCGGGGCTTGACGTGTTTGACGTTGAGCCGAAAGTGCCGGAAGCGTTGTTTAATCGCCCCAACGTGATTTTGTTGCCGCACGTGGCGAGCGCCACCCACGAAACGCGACAGGCGATGGCCGATCTCTGCGTCGAGAATCTGATGCTGCATTTCTCCGGAAAGCCGGTGAAAACGCTGGTCTCGGAACTGGTGGGCAAAGTTGCGGCATAGTCTGTGGTGCAGCGATTTCCCGCGTAACAAGCGTTCCCCTCCGGCAACAGCTTTTCGCTGAAAACACGCCCGATCAAGGGCTAGCTGTTAAATTCAGCATGAGTCGACTACAACACGTACAACTGTATCTTGCCTTCCCTGCACGGGAAGCGGCATGATGCTTCCAGCCAGATGACCACACACGAACACGATGTTGAACCTGAAAGCGACGCCGCGCTGGCTGCGCGTTGCAATCGCGGGGACGGCTCGGCTTGGGAGGTGCTGGTCGGGCGGTATCAGCGGCTGGTCTATGCCATCGTTCGCCGTGTCGGCCTGGACGAGCATATGGCAGCTGACGTTTTCCAGACCGTTTTCGTGCGACTGCTCGAGCACTTGCCCCGGCTCAACCAGCAGGACAGGCTTCAAGCGTGGATTGTTACAACCGCCAAGCGCGAGGCGCTGCTACATCGTTCGCGAGGCCTGCGCACAGTCTCGATGACGCGGGACGACGTCGCCAGCGCCGCCGACGCGGAATGGGACGTGGCGGACGAGGCTTTGCTTCCGGACGAAGCGCTTGAAGCGTTGCAATCGCAAAATCAGGTGCGCCAGGGGCTGGATCGCCTCGATGCACGTTGTCGCGACCTGCTCACGCTGCTCTACAGTGACGCCGACGAGCCTGTCGCCTACGAGGTTATTGCGGTTCAGCTCGATATGCCGGTCGGTAGCATTGGTCCCACTCGCGCCCGCTGTCTCGGCAAATTGCGCAAGCTGGTGGAGTGATTCCGTTGAGCCTGCGACCGAATATTCAATCTGGAATGTATTTTGTCGCTGACCAACGACTCTGTTCCACAGGCAACTTACTATTCCGATACGACCATGAAGCCGATTGATTCTCTGAATGACGACGAACTGGCGGCGCTTGTTAAAGGCGCTGCTGCCCTGCCAGATGCGCCTCCAGCGCTGGTCAGGTCCGCGCTTGATCTCTGGCAGGCGGCGCATCCCGCCGTTGTTGTCCCGGCGGCGGCTTCCGGATTGCTCACCAAAATTCGTGCGGTTCTCACCTTTGATAGCTGGGCGGCCTCACCTGCTGCGCTCGGACTGCGGTCGATGCAGTCGCCAACGCGGCATATGCTGTTCAGTGCGCATGGTCGTGACATCGATCTTCGAATCGTTTCCGCCGCCGACAGTTACGTGCTGGCCGGGCAAATTCTCGGTCCCGATGAAACGGGCTCGGTCGAATTAGCAATTGATACCGCGAGCGAGCATGCAGCGCGCGAGAAGCGTACAACCCCACTCGACGAACTCGGTGCCTTTCGCCTGGACAATATCCGCGCTGGCACGTACTGGATGACGCTTAAATTCGATGGCGACGCTGTCGAGTTGCCGCGGATTGATGTGGGCGAGCGCAAGTCCTAGCTGACACGGAGCGGATGCCAGTTCGCGTGGCGACGCCCTGCACGACAAAATCCAGAGGTTTGAAGCCGCTTTTGAGTTAACCTGCTGCGGTTAAGTTGATGGGCTCAAGCCCCGCAAACCGCACATGTCCGGGTTGGAAATTCATACTGAGTGGGCCAAAGCAGCGGCCAGACAACTTGTAGACGGGAACGAAGACCTACCGGCCGGACTTACGGATGAGACGCGTCTCGCTCTGGCATGGGCGCTGAAGGATCTCGCAGTGGCGGCGTGGAGCAGCGCTCCCACCGATGTGCGCAAAGCTGCCGAACGGCTCGTGGCGTTGGCGCACCTTGGTGCGGATGTCGCCCCGCAGTCGGCATACGCTGAAATTTTTGCGATCACGGAGTGGGTCAAGGGTGCCGCCTGCCTGACACGTGGTCAGATGACCGACGCCATCACTCACCTCGACGAAGGAACACGACGTTTTCGCGAACTCGCGCAAGACGCCCATGCAGCTCATGCACAAGTTCTGAAAATCATGGCCTTAAGCGTGCTTGGGCAGCATTCGGAAGCCACGCTTTGCGGGGAGTCGGTGCAGAGCGAACTTAGCCGATTGGGCGAGTGGCAGGCTGCCGGTAAAGTGAGCCTCAACCTTGGCAATCTTCACTTTCAGCTTAACGATTTTGCCCAGAGTCTGACCCACTACAAGCACGCGAGCGAACTTTTCAGAAAGGCGGAATACTCCCAATGGACCGGGATGAGCCAGCTCGGAATTGCGGACACTCTGGTCGCGCTTGGAAGTTTTGACGAAGCGCTTGAGGTCTATGCGGATATTGACCGGGACACCGAACAACATCATTTCGACGTTCTGCGAGCTATGGTTCATGAGTCCCGCGCGCTGCTACATCTTGCACGGGGCCAGTATCACGCAGCTCTGGCAGGGCTCGAGAATGCGCGGCAACGATACGAGGCGCTAGACATGCAACAGCAGCTCGCAACGACCGAGAAGCAGTTTGCCGATGTTTATCTCGTGCTGCGGCTGCTCCCGGAGGCGCTCAATCTTTACGCCACCGCCTCCCTGCGCTTCGAGAGCCTCGAAATGCCGGTGGAACGAGCGTGGGTGCTTGCGCAGCAGGGCCGGACGCTCGCGGCGCTCGGGCGTCCGGACGCGGAATTTTCTGGTGCGCTTCAGCATGCGTCTGCACTCTTTGCGGCGCAAGGCGTGAGTGCCGGCAGCGCTTCGGTACTGCACACACGTGCCGAGGTGGCGCTCGCACGGGGCGACGTGGCGCTGACACAAGAACTCGCAACCGAGGCGGCGGAGATTTTCGCGAAGTCCGGCATGGCAGTGGACGCCCTTCAGTCGCGTGTCGTATGTGCCTACGCAGTTCTTGACGCCGGGAATTACCACGACGCGACTTCCCTGTTTGAGTTGGCGCTAAAGCAGTCGGTCTCGTTGCAGTTGTTATCGGTAGAGGTCCGCTGTCTGGTCGGCCTGGGTCTTTCTTCGCTGCGACAGAACGACACAGAGCGAGCGAAATCACGTTTTGAGGCAGCGATCAAACTGTTCGAGCAGCAGCGGCGCGATTTGCCGGGCGATGACCTTCGCCACTC
>JAYWHV010000287.1:0-9027 GCA_043777615.1 Burkholderiales bacterium
CCAAATGGTGGCCGCCGTGAGCAGCAGTAGCGAGTGCAGCGCGATGATCGACAAATGCAGCTTGAGTCCGTGATCCCCGAACGCGAGCTTTTGAATTGGAATGCCCAGTTGCACCGTATTCGAAAACACCGCGCCGAGCCCGAGGACCACCGCACCGTCGGTGTTCTCGCCGAGACGATGACGGTAGTACAGAGCGACCACTGCGAACCAGGCGAGCGACGCACCGAAATACGCGGCGAGCAAAGTGAGGTCTGAACCCGCAAAACTCGACGTCGCCATCGAGCGGAACAGCAGGCATGGAAGGAAGAGATTGAACACCAGCTCCGACAGGGCTTTGATGCCCGCCGCATCGAGAATTCGGCGTCCGGCGTAATAGCCCGCGCCCACGATAATCGCGGCGGGCAGAATGACCGAAACCGTCGCGAACAAGCGACTAGACCCCGGTGTCGTCGCGCGGTGGGCTCACCAACAATTTATCGACGCGTTTGCCGTCCATATCGAGGACTTCCAGCGTGTAGTCGGCGTGCGAGACGCGGTCAGCCACGGCGGCGATACGCCCGATTTCTGCCATGACGAAACCGCCGAGCGTCCGGTAGTCGCCACCAACTTCACCGGGGAATTTCGGAGCGTCGGGGAATACTTCGCGGAACCGGTCCAGCGTCATTGCACCGTCGATCAACCAGGTTCCGTCCGCGCGTTGCACGGCGTCGGAGTTTGCCGCTTCGCCTTCGTCGCCCAGATCACCAACGATGGCCTCCAACACGTCTGTCAAGGTGATAAGCCCGAGTACTTCGCCGTATTCGTCGACCACAAAAGCCATCGAATCATGCGTTCGCTTGAACGTCTCCAATACTTCGAGAACGGTGACCGTTTCTGGCACAAACGCGGGCTCCTTGCGCACGCGCTCGGGCATCAGTTTTCCGCTCTTCAAGTAATGCGCCAGCAAGTCGCCGGAGTCGATGACGCCGATGACGTTCGACACATCGTTTTTCACCACTGGGTAACGGGTGAAGTCACTTTGTTTCAGGAGCTCAAGGGTGATATTCGGGTCAGTTTCGGTGTCGATGACCACCATGTCCGCGCGCGGGGTCATGATCCGGTCAACGGTGTAATCGTCGAGATTGAAAACGCGGGACACAATATGGCTCTCGCCGTGCTCGAACACGCCTGCGCTGGCACCCTGACGCATCAGTCCCTTGATTTCTTCCTCGGTGATCGGCGGCTCATCCTGACGGTTACGGCCAAAAGGCTTCACTAGCGCGTCGGTGGTCCACGCCAGCATGCGAACCAGCGGTTTCGCTGCGCTAGCAAGCCACTGCATCGGGCGAGCGGCGACGCGGGCGATGGTTTCCGGGTACAACAGACCGATGCGCTTTGGCACCAGTTCGCCAAAGATGAGCGACACGATGCCAATGACCGCGATCACAACGGTGGTCGCCGCCTGTTTGCCGTATGCCGCTCCCCAGGACCACTGGCTAAACCATTGCTCTAGCTGCGTGGTGAACGCACTTTCGCCAAATGCACCCATGGCGAGCGTGACGAGCGTGATGCCGGTTTGTACGGTAGAGAGCAGGCGGGTGGGCTCGGAAGCGAGCATCAGTGCGGCTTTCGCCCCTTTGTCGCCCTGATTGGCGAACTGTTCAAGGCGGATTTTGCGGGCAGACACGAGCGCGATTTCGCTCATGGCAAACAGACCATTCAGGAGAATGAGCCCGAGAAGTAAAAGGACGTCCAAGTAGGGGGCGATGGCCGCAGGCGACTCATCGAAATGCAAAGCAAACGCTACTATACCCGACGGTTTCGTCAGCGTCCGCTCAACACCATGTCAGTTCTGCAATTAAAGACCAAACTTCCCCGCGTCGGCACCACCGTGTTTTCGGTCATGTCAGCGCTCGCCACTCAGCACAACGCCATCAATCTCGGGCAGGGATTTCCGGATTTCGAGTGTGATCCGCAACTCATTGACGCGGTGTCTGAGGCAATGCGTAAGGGACATAACCAGTATCCGCTGATGCCCGGTGTGCCGCTGTTGCGCGAACGCGTAGCGCAAAAGATGGAGGCGCTACATGATGTGCGCTACGACGCAAATACCGAAGTCACGATTACCGCTGGCGCGACGCAAGGCATTTTGTCGGCCATTCTGGCTGTTGTGCGGGCGGGCGATGAGGTCATCGTTCTCGAGCCCTGCTACGACAGCTACAGCCCGAATATCGAGCTCGCTGGTGGCGTTCCGGTGCCGGTGCGACTGAAAGCGGGAAGCTTTGATGTGGATTGGGACCGATTGGCAGCGGCTATCACGAACCGCACGCGCGCCATCGTCGTCAACAGCCCGCATAACCCGAGTGGCCGCACCTGGAAGGCCAAAGACTGGGATCGTCT
This sequence comes from Burkholderiales bacterium, assembly GCA_043777615.1. Taxonomy (GTDB): domain Bacteria; phylum Pseudomonadota; class Gammaproteobacteria; order Burkholderiales; family Casimicrobiaceae; genus Casimicrobium. The sequence continues at coordinate 2,380 of JAYWHV010000287.1, forward strand.
TGCAGAACTGATCGTCGGAAGCGAAATCTGGGTGTTCTCCGACGAGGTGTATGAACACATGGTTTTCGACAACCAGGATCATGTGAGCGCGGCACGACATCCGGTCATACGCGAACGGGCGTTCGTAATTTCCTCCTTCGGCAAGACGTTTCATGTGACCGGCTGGAAAACCGGAACGGTCTGTGCGCCTGCGGCATTGACGGCAGAGTTCCGAAAAGTACATCAGTACACCGTATTTACGGCCAACAGCGCCATGCAGCACGGAATCGCGACCTACATGGTCGACGCCGCACCGTACCTGAACTTGCCAGCGTTTTATCAAGCCAAACGCGATCGTTTTGCGGCGGGATTGACGTCGACGCCGCTCAAGCTGCTCCCGTGCGAAGGCAGCTATTTTCAGTGCGTGAGCTATGAGGACGTGCCTGAGTTGCGTGATTTAAGCGAGCGCGAATGCTGCGAATGGCTGACACGGGAAATTGGCGTGACGCCCATTCCTGTTTCGGCCTTCTATTCGTCACCCGCTGAGCAAAAAACTATTCGCTTTTGCTTTGCCAAGCGTGATGCCACGCTTGATGGCGCCTTGTCGAGGCTGGCTGGCCTGCGCTCAGCAAGACCAGGGCCTTAACGTGGACGCGATACACTCACTTATTCACCTGGCAGACGGTTAAAAAAAGTAATGAGAGCGCAGAACGTAATGCAATTTTTTTCTGGCCGTGTGGCCATTTCGGCCCTCGCTATTCTCGGCGCGATTACGCTCGCAGCGTGTGGCGGATCCAGTTCTTCCCCTTCAGTCACAGTGCCTGCCGCTGCCCTTGCGGCTGGGCCGACAACCTTCTCGGCGTTTGGCAACACGGCCAACTCGGTCACGATCATCGGTGGAACCGGTCCGTACAGCGTGCGATCCAGCGATGCCAACGTGATCGCGGTGCCCGCTCAGGTCACGGGTGCGACGCTCGTGATTACGCCCAAAAATGTACTGGCAAACACGACGGTGACTCTGACGTTTACCGACAAGGCAGCAGCTACGTCAACAGTGACCGTAACCGTGGTGCCCGCGACCATCGCAACCCCGGTGATCGCATTTACTAACGCAGCTGGCTCCGTCTGTGCGCCCGAAAATAATCCGGCAATCACCGTCGCAACGCTGTGCGCTGGCGAAACCGGAAGCGCCTCGGTCATTTTGAAGGACGCCAATGGCGCGATTCTGGCTAATCGTGACGTCCTGTTTGAAGTGTTGACGCTGGGCGGAACGCTGGCGCCCAAGGCCGACAGTCCGGTCTTCGCGCGTCTGGCAACCGTGACGACCGACGCCACGGGCAAAGCGACCGTTGCAGTGAGAGCCGACGTCGAGATAACTTCGGAGGCTGCATTCTTACGGGTGACCGACGTTACCAGCACCCATCGTATCGATAGCTGGATCAATGTGCTGAAAATGACCAGCGGTCTGCCAGTACTAAACGTCGTGCCTGCTACCGGCGGCTTTACTTCGTACTACACCAATGAATGCCCGCTGGTTCGCCGCGAATACGGCATCCACGGCGGCAAGCCCCCCTACGCAGTGACGCTGCCAGCGGCAAGTGCGCTAGTGCTCGGTGATGGAACGACTGCCTCCGCGCCGGGCGCTGCCATCACTATTGCCAAAGCCGGCACGCAATTTTCGGTGCAAAGCGTGGCCGCTAACACTTGCGCGACTGCGACCAGCACAATTACCGTGACCGATGCGCTGGGCGCGACAACGACAGCCTTTTTTGGCATTGTTGCGGGTGCCAGCACGCGTCCGACCGCGACGACTGACCTGACGATGTTGCCTCCGAGTATTTCAGTCGCCTCCGACGTAGTCAGCACCTATTGCACAACAAGCAACACGCGCTACGCGATTACCGGCGGAACGGCACCTTATCTCGTGTCAACATCGATCCCGCAAGTTGTCGCCAACGTCGACAGCACCAATGCCGTGGATGTGAGCTTCAAGTCCGACGGCAAGTGGAAGATGCTTAAGGGCCAAACGGCGACAGTACTTGTGCTGGATGCGGCGGGGAAGGTTGCGACTGCGACGTTGAGCTGTAACTAGCGCGGATTGCGCTAAAAAAAAGCGGGCGTTGCCCGCTTTTTTTATTTCTTTGACGGCTCAGCGTTTTGGCTCGGTAATGAATCCGAGTTTGGTGATGCCCGCCTGCTGTGCGGCTGCCATCGCTTCGGCAACGCGCTCGTAGCGAACGGCCTTGTCGCCACGAATATGCAGATCGGGTTGTGGGCTCCGCGCTGCACCTGATTTGAGTAGCGCTGGCAGCGCCGCGTCGTCAATCTTCTGTTCGTTCCAGAAGTACGCGCCTTCGGCATTCACCGAAAGCCGAATCGTCTCTGGTTTAGTGGCTCGCACGATATTGGTTGCGCGCGGCAAATCAATATTCACAGCGTGCTTCATCACAGGCACCGTGATGATGAAAATGATGAGTAGCACCAGCATGACGTCAACCAGTGGCGTCATGTTGATCTCGTTCATCACGTCGTCGATTTCTTCCATCGTTCCAAATGCCATGACTGCTCCTTAGGCCTTCTTCATCGGGACGACCGTCGGTGCGGGCCGTGGCTGCTGCACACGGGCACCCGTCACAAAGTGGGCATGCAGGTCATGCGCAAAGCTGCTCAGTTTTCCGAGAATCGATTTGTTGCCACGCACCAGCGTGTTGTAGCCAAGCACCGCCGGGATCGCAACGGCCAGACCCAGCGCAGTCATGATTAGCGCCTCACCAATCGGCCCGGCAACCTTGTCGATCGTCGCCTGCCCGCTGGTGCCGATGGACAGGAGCGCGTGGTAGATGCCCCACACGGTACCAAACAGGCCTACGAACGGCGCGGTGGAGCCGACCGATGCCAGGATGGCCAGACCCGATTGCAACTTCGCGGTGAACTCGTCCAGCGTGTTCTTGAGACAGCGCGTCACCCAGTCCGAAAGGTCAAGCGTGTCATGCAACTGTGGTTTTGTGTTGCGATGATGATTGGTGGCTTCGCGGCCTTCCAGCGCCAGTGTCCGCAACGGGTTGTCGGTTTTCACGCCGAGCGCTTCGACGCCGGTCGCGAAATCTTCGCTGTGCCAGAACGCGTTCGCATTCTTCACGAGTTTTTTGTAGCGGATGACGGCCAGCGCCTTGGTGATGATCACAATCCACGATGCGAGCGACATGGCGAGCAGCATGACCGCTACAAAACGCGTGACAAAGTCGCCCTGCGTCCACAGATTAATCAGACCGAATTGCGATTCCATACAAGTTACTCCAGAACAAAATTGATAGGGACGTTGAACCACATCGTCTCCGGCACGCCGGCGCGTTTCCCGGGCATGAAGCGCCACTTCATGACCGTGATGGCCGCCGATTGATCAAGGCGATCAAAGCCACTCGATTTACGAATTTCAGCTTTCTGCGGCAAGCCGTCGACACCAATGAGCACGCGCATGGTCACGCTGCCTTGTTCGTTGAGCTTTTTGCTCATCAGCGGGTAGGGCGGCTTCGGGTTTTGCAGATAGTCGGCGTCGCTTGACGGCAACTCCACACGTGGCGGAGGAGGCGGCGCTGGAGGAGGTGCAACGGGAGCCGGCGGTGCGGAGACGACAGGCGCAGTGATGGGTGGCAAAGGAGGGGGCGGCTCGATGACGCCAACGGGCGCGTTGGGGCTGGGTGTGGGATCGGGGATGGCTCGCAACTGCGGGGCAGGCGCAATGGTGGTTTGTTTCACCAACGGTTTGGGTTCGGGCGCGAGCGACAGGGGGGCTGGTGGTTCGTCTTTAGGACGCGGTGGCTCGATAAATTCGGCGATCACCTCAGCGGGAACGACGAATTCCACGGCGCGACGCAAGAGACCGGTTTGCAATAGCCAGATCGCGACAACATGAAACGCAAGCACCGAGATCGTCACGACTGCGGTGCGGCTCAGCAGCGGCCCGGGCTGTTCGTCGTCAAACGCGGTCATAACGCGGGCCGCGCGCTCACGTATCCGCCCACTGTCGTAGCAGGTTGTGATAAGTGCCGGTCAGAGATATCGTGTCTTCGTTGTCGCCCAACTGATTGCGCAGGCGAATAATCGTGTTGTCGAGATTGAACAGTAGTCGGCGCTGCTCGTCGCTCCTCACCATGCTCTCGATCCAGAAAAAGCAGGCCAAGCGGTAGCCGCGCGTGACGGGCGTGACCTGATGCAATGTCGTACCCGGATAGATGATTGCACTGCCGGCTTCAAGCTTGATGCTTCGTGAACCACCGGTATCCTGAATCACCAGTTCACCGCCATCATATTCTTCGGGTTCGGCGAGAAACAGGGTGCAAGAAATGTCGGTGCGGACGCGCACCCTGGCGTCCGGCGCAAAGCGGATGGCGTTATCGACATGGTTGCCAAAAGAATTCTCGGTGCCGCCATAACGATTGACGCGCGGTGGATAAACGCGCTTTGGAAGCGTTGCCGAGAAGAACGTTGGGTTGCGATCCAGTCCTCGCAGCACGAGGCTCCGGATCGCGCGTCCGGCTTCGCTTTCATGCGGCAGTTGCTCATTGTTTTTGATGTCAGCGGCTTGTCTGCCTGCGCTGTGGCGTCCGGTTTTCCAGTCGACGTCGGCCAGCAGCGAGCGCGCTTGCGATAGCTCGTCGGCGTTCAGTAAGTTGGCGATGGTGAGAAGCATGATTGCCTTACCGGGCGAGTCAACGGGCGCGATTGGGCGTCAAAATTTCGCCGTGAAGTTCAGCTGATAAACGCGTCCTGCACCAGGGATGTAGTGCCCGGTATAGAGCGCATCGGCGTAGAGCTTGTTGCTGACATTGCTGACGTTTAGCTTGAATTTGTAATCCTCGCTGTAGGCGTATTCGGCCAGCAGATCGCCCGTAATGAAGCTCGGCGCAGTCCAGCCCGGATTCCGGTTAGGCGTCTGTTCGCTGCGGAAATTCAGACCGCCGCCAACACGGATTTTTGGAGTGACCTGATAGGTGGTCCATACCGTGCCGCTGTGTTTGGGCGTTAAAGATGAACGTGTGCCAGCGCCCTCGCCAACACCCTCCACCGAGCCGGGCGCGCCGATATCAATCTTCGCGATCGGTGTGTAGGCATACGAGCCGTAAATTTCCCACTTTTGCGTGATGCGACCAGTCAGGCCCAGTTCGAAGCCCGCGCTGTGTCGCTTGCCAGAGAGCAGGTTGGCCACGGCTGCAGAATCAGGGTCACGATTGCGTTCGTTGTTCTTGGTTGAATAGAAGAAGGCAAAGCGCGTGGTGACCTGCTTGTCCGGCGTGTCGATCTTGCCGCCCAGCTCGTAGTTGACGCTGCCTTCGGGGGGCGTGTTAACGGTCTGGTTATCGTACTGGTAGGTGTCGCCCGATGTGTTGAACGACGTGCCGTATGAGAAGTGATACGCCTGGGTGGTTGACGGCTGAAACAACAGGCCGAAGCGCTTGCTCCACAGCGAATCACTGCGCTCGCGCACAACCGTCGGAGGCTGCCAGTACGTGCCCTTGAAATGATCGTGACGCAGGCCGAGCAAAATTTTCCAGGCGGGGGCAACTTCGATCAAATCCTGCGCGTAGATACCGAGCGCTTCGGCCTTGAATGTGCGGCCAACGGACAAGACACGTAGCGTTTCGTTGACACCAGTTTCGTCGTCGGGTGTGCCGACTCGGGTGCGTGGCTTGGTGAGCGCGGCGGTGGCGCTAGCGGGCGTGGTTGCGCTGTAGTTTTTGAAGCGCTCGTTGGCGAAATCAACGCCCGCGATGAAAGAGTTTTTCATGCCAAACGCCGCGAATTTGGTGCTGAAATCGCTCTGCGCATACAGCGTATCCATCTGCTGGATTTTGTTGTTGGTACCCCGCGTCAATATGGTTGCGTCGCTGAGGTTGTCAGTGAAAATTGCAGACGGGTTGGCCGGCGTACCGGTCGTTCCTGCAAAGCGGATCGCACTTGCACGTTGATCGCGGTTGTAGTGACCCGGACGGATTACTGTTTTCAGTTCGGTATCAGCATCGAAGCGATGGGTGTGACTGACTGTGACGTAGTTTGCCGAGCCGTGGTTGTAGTCGCTATTGGCGCCGTAGTAGTGGCTGGGATCGACGTTCACGAGTGTTGTTTGCGCCAGTTCTGCCGCGGTGGCGGTGTTGGATGCCGGGCGAACGCGAAGCCACGGAATGCCGTAGTTCATGCCGTTCTCATTGTCGATCGCGTAGACGCCAACGAGGAACTCGTCTTTCTCGCCAATGCCGAAGCGAAATGCGGCTGCGACGCCGGTTTTGCGAATGCTGCTGCCGCTGCCATTGTTATCGGCCTGAGTGCCCATCATGGTGATGCGGAAGGCAGAAGACTCGCCTGTTTTGACGTTGATATCACCCACGACGCGACCATAGTTGTGATTGCCGATGGTCATCGAAACGCTTTTCTCGTCGACCAGACGGGGCAGCTTGTTGACCTGATTAACTACACCGCCAGTTGACCCTCGACCAAACAACATGGACGCTGAACCACGTAGCAATTCGATGCGGTCATTGTTGAACGTGTCGCGGTCATAAAACGCGGGGTCACGAATACCGTCGACAAAAATGTCACCGGTTGCAGCGAGCGAAAAGCCGCGCAAACGAATGTCTTCTTCGCCGCCTTCCGCTGCGAGGAAGGTCACGCCAG
>JAYWHV010000288.1:0-2653 GCA_043777615.1 Burkholderiales bacterium
GTTACCTGCCCGAGCTCGCGATTGGCTTCGCGCGTGGCGCGCTGCCACGTGAGAGTCTTCATGAACTTGTGCACCGACAGACCGCCGGAGTACTTCGCGGCGCCCTTGGTCGGCAGTATGTGGTTCGGTCCGCTGACCTTGTCACCATAGGCGACCGTGGTTTCCTCACCGAGGAATAGCGAGCCGTAGCAGGTGAGATTTTTGAGCCACCAGTCGAGATCTGCGCAGTGGACTTCCAGATGTTCGCTCGCGTAGCGATCAGACACTTCAGCCATTTCCTCTCGCGTGTCGCACAGGATGACCTCGGCGTAGTCGCGCCACGCCGCCCCTGCTGCATCGCGGGCCGTTGGCGGCAGTTTTTCGATCAGACCGGGCACCAGACGCATTACTTCATCGGCGAGTCCGCGAGAGTCCGTGAACAGCCACATCGGGCTCTCGTGCCCATGCTCGCCCTGACCCACCAGATCGCTGGCAACGATGTACGGATCGGCCGCGCCGTCGGCGAGAACCGCAACCTCGGATGGGCCAGCGAAGACGTCGATACCTACCTTTCCAAACAACATCCGCTTGGCCTCCGCCACGAACTTGTTGCCCGGTCCAACGATGATATCGGCGGGTTTGCCACTAAACAATCCGTACGCCATCGTGGCGATCGCCTGCACGCCACCCAGCGTCATGATGACGTCGGCACCTGCCACCTGCATTGCGTAAAGCACGTGCGGATGGATGCCCGGTTCGAAAGGCTTGCCCTCGACTAGTCCGCGATACGGCGTTGAACAGGCAACAATGGTTTTGACGCCCGCTGCCTTCGCGGTCGCTACGCCCATGTAGGCCGAAGCGATGTGTGCATAGCGGCCGGTCGGAACATAGCAGCCTGCCACGTTGCACGGAATCAGCCGCTGACCGGCAACAAGCCCCGGAGACAACTCGGTCTGAAATTCCGTGAGCGAGGCCTTCTGCGCCAATGCAAACGCACGCACTTGCGAGGCGGCGAACTCGATATCGGCCTTGATGCCCGGCGAGATGTGTCTGGTACGAGTCTCGATCATCGCTGGCGTGAGCAGAATTTCGCCGCTCCATTGATCCAGCTTTGCCGCGTAATCGCGAACTGACTGCTCGCCGCCCTTTTCGATGTTCGCCAACATGTCGCTGACAACGGATTGCGCAGTATTGGTTTCGGTTTCGGGCGTCTTTTGAGCCCGTTTCAGATAGGTAATCATGGGTGCGGCTCGCAGGCTATTTCTTGAAAGTAAACATGGAAATTTCGGGGATGAAACCAATGGCTGCCGCGACCACAATCATGGCACCCACAAACGGCAAAGCCTGCCGTGCAATCGCGGTCAGCGGCGTACGCGTCAGGCCGGACATCACGAACAGATTCAGACCGAAGGGCGGCGTGATGAAACCGAGGCCAAGCGTAGTAATCATGAACACGCAAAAGTGTGTCTGTTCCATGCCGATTTTCTGCGCGAGCGGCCACATAAGCGGCCCAAGAATCACAATGCAGGGACTCGTTTCCATGAAGCAACCGGCCACAATCCAGATCAGCAGCATCAGCAGAATTACAACGTGCTTGCTGGTTCCCCAGCTCATCACAATCTCCACAAATTGCTGCGGTACGTCCACAACCGTCAGCGCCTGTGCAAACAATAGCGCCACCGCGATGATCGGAAGGATCACACCGCAAACCCGCGCCGATGTACCCAGCATGAGCGGAAGTTGCGATACCGTGATGCGCCTTTGAACCAGTCCGATTGTCAGTGCGACCGCGACCGCCACAGCGGCCGACTCCGTTGGAGTGAACCAGCCCGAGTAAATCCCGCCCAGAATGATCACGGGAATCGCCAAAGCCCATTTCGCCTTGTTGAGCGATGACAACCAGCGCGACAACGAAAACTTGTCGGTTGAAATTTCGTAGCCGCGAATCCGGTTTACGACCGCGTTGGTCGCGATCACCGCGATCAACACCAGCACGCCTGGCACAAACGCCGCCTGAAAAAGTGTGGTGGCGGATATTCCCATCACCAGCCCGAGAATGATGTACGCGATGGACGGCGGGATCAAAATCCCGGTACACGCACCGCTGGCAACGAGTGCGCATGCATAGGGCTTGGGATAGCCGCGTTCGACCAACCGATCCATCGTGATGCGGCCCACAGCGGCAGCGTCGGCTGCGTCCGAGCCCGAGATACAGGCAAACAAGCCGCAGCCCATCACCGTCGACGTGCCGAAACCCGAACGCAAACTGCCAAACGTTGCCTCCGCAAAATCGAGCAATTGATGTGCGAGCCCAGAGCGCACCATCACGTCACCCGTCAGGATGAAAAGCGGAATCGCGATGAGTGCGAAAGAGTCAACGCCCTCAAACAGTCCATCCCCAATCAACGACAATGGCAGCGCATCGGTGCTGACGAGAATCGCAAAAGTACCGAGTCCCATGGTCACCCAGAACGGAACACCGACCACCAGCAGGCCGACCATGAGCAATAAACACAACGTAACAGTCATCGCGGTCTATTCCTCAAACATCGATTTGCCAATGTAGGCAGGCCGCCCAGCGCGGATGTCCGCGATGTCTCGCCACATCATTTGCAGACAACGTACGATCATCAACGAAAAGCCAATCGGCAACGCTGCCTCGGCCCAGATCTTG
>JAYWHV010000289.1:0-2632 GCA_043777615.1 Burkholderiales bacterium
GAAATAGGTCGCCAGGTTGAGCGAAATGGCCTCGATTCCGTGACGCAGCGCGCTGTCGTGAGCGGTCGCCGTAAGGCTGCGCTCTTAAGTCGCGGGCTGGTGTCCCCACTGGATCGTTCGGGCTCAGCAAACCCGGCGCCGTTGCATGAAGCCGCGTTTCTGATTCATGCCGTTGTCGAGGCGGACGCTGCGAGAGCTGCCATGGCCTCGGCGGATGCAAACCGAAATCGCCCGGCGCGCGTAGAACCCAGTACGGTCGCGCCATCGCTGCCCTGGTGGAACATTCAGGATCGCGCCCTCTGGCTGGTCGATCTGTTTGAGCGGCTTGAACGACAGGATCAAGACCGCGTATCGAGCTAATTGCGGGCTAGTTTTCGCCACAGCAACAGGGACAACGAATGATGGATTCAAAGTACTACAGCCTCGTCGAAATTATCGCCTTCGCAGCAATCGTGCTCGGTTTCTGCGCCTATCAAATCTGGACTGTGAGGCGCAAACCGGGCGACGGGCGGGATGAGCCAAAAGATCCAAGGCAATCAGATTCCGACGATCACGCATGACGATTTTTTCGTCGGTCACGCTTCGCCTCGCGCCAGTCGCAGTTGAGCCATCAGCTTTTTTGCGCAAAGCTCCGTTGAATAAGCGCTAGGTGCCGATTTGCGCAGATGTCGATAACTGCATTTATGCGCTCTCATCCCAAATGCACAAAGGCTTTTGGGAAAATGCTGAGCGGTATTAGTGGCTGAACCATCACCGGCTGCGGCTGCCCGGCTCATCGCCAGTAGATTGAATGCGCTACCAGCGCGGCATACGAAACGTAAGCATCGCCTGCACGACCGGGCTCGCAAAGCGCTTCAACGACAGACTTTCATGCACCGCGTGAACCCGCTCACCCTCAAGCTCCGTCGCGAGCAGTGAGCGGGCGTAGAACGGACCGTTTTCCAGAGTAGTCACAACTTGTGGCGCGGCGAGGCCGTCGCTTTGCGTAGAGCGCGCGATGCCCCAGCACGTTGTCGGTAGCGCGCAGTGCGCGGGTATCGTTATTGGTTCGCTCTCGCCCGATGGCACGTAGCGATGCGCCAGTTGCAATCGCGATCCTCCGGTGTGCTCTACGTCGTACAGCGCGACGGTGCTGCCGTCGTTAAGGCGTGCGCGTGACCATTGCCATGAGGTGAAAGCGCTCTCAAGCGGCGCACTGCCCCGGTTGCTGTCAAGGTAGCTGTGACCTTGCCACGCGAGATTGGGATGGTCCAGGTCGAGCGATATTCGTGCTGACGGCGCGAGTGGTTGCCAGAGGTGATTGCCGTCGTGGTCGATCGCTGTGGTGTAGTCCTGCGCATCGAGCGCCAAGGCGGGCGTCAGCGTGATGCTGCCGCGCAGGCGCCGAGGGATGGGGGCACAGCGTTCGTCAAGTTTGATGGTGAGTTCATTGCCGCGCCATTCGAGGGAGCTTGGCCCGACGTTGAAGGTGGTCGCAGTGCGCCGACACTTTGCTTTTGGGCGTTCGGTCATGGCCCAAGCGTTGATTCCGCGGTGGTTATTCGACAGATCGTAGAGGGCAACGTTAATCGCGCAGTGATTGTCGGGATCGACGTTCTCCGCGCCATGTTTGCGGCGAGCCCGCGCGTAGTACGGTGAAAAAACACTGCCCACGAATGCGATTACCGTGAGGCCATGATTGCCGTCGTCGCTGACCGCGTCAAGGTACCACCAGGCGTAGCCGCCGTTGGCAACGGGGGCATCAAACCGTCGGCTCATTGCTTCAAAACTTCCGCTGCTGCCATGCGCCCCGACAGTGCCGACATCGCTACACCCGGTCCGGGGTGCACGCTGCCGCCCGCGAGAAATAGTCCCGGTAACTGGGTGCGCACGCCCGGCCGCTGAAAACTTGCCATCGAGCCATGCGGTGCGCGACCGTAGAGCGCGCCGCCGGTGCCGGGGAAGCGCCCGGCGAATTGAGCTTGGGTACTGGTCAAACACTGGTTTTGCGATAGGTCGATATGCAATCCGCAGTTTTTCAGTACGTTGAACGCCGCTTGTGTATGTCGCCGGATTTCATCCCCGCTTAAAACGGCGACGTCCCCATTAGCGGGCGCGTTGACGATACAGAACAGCCGCTCTTGCTTGCCCGCCGCAATGTCGTTGTCGGTGCGATCTTGCGCACAGACGTATACGGTGGGTTCATCTGGGATCCGCTGCTGCCCTGTGAGTTGGGCGAATTCTTTCGCATAATCCGACGAGAAAAATACATTGTGACGACGCAACGGAAAGCCCGACGTCGGGGCGTTGAGCGCGAGTGTCATGGCCGATAGCGAGCGCCTTTCTGCCGTGACTTCGCGGATACCCGCGTTGTTTGCCGCTGCCTTCCCCAATAGCCCGGAAGCGATGGCGGATGTGTCGCAATTGGCGATGACCGCATCTGCCGCCAAAATTTCGCCTGATGTCAAAACAACACCGCTTGCCTTGCCTGCGCTCACGATGACTTCGTGTACTTGCGAGCTGTATCTGAGCGTCGCGCCGCGTGCTTCAAGCCGAGTTGTCATCGCATGCGCAATCTCCCTCATGCCGCCGCGTACGCTCCACACACCTGACCGCTCGACGTGCGCGATGAGCATGAGCGTCGCGGGCGAGT
>JAYWHV010000290.1:0-8835 GCA_043777615.1 Burkholderiales bacterium
GACGCTTGCCGGTCTTGGCGACTCTGGATGAGCTCAATGAGGCGGCCTTGATTGATATTCTGGTGCGCCCAAAAAATGCCCTGATGAAGCAGTATCAAAAGATGTTTCGTCTGGAAGATGTAGAGCTCGAAGTGCGCGACAATGCATTGGCCGCTATCGCCAAACGCGCGATAAAGCGGCGCACAGGCGCGCGCGGACTGCGATCGATTGTTGAATCTCTGCTACTTGACATCATGTACGACTTACCGTCGCTCAATAACCTCGAACGCGTGGTCATTGACGAAAACACGGTGGAGACTAATTCCCGTCCCTTACTGATTTACAGCGAACCGAGCAAAGCTGCCTGAGTCATCTCAGCCGCAGGTGCAGTGTTTCGATTGAACACATTGCACACTTTGCGCGGTTCGCACGATGATATGAAAGTTTGCCATGTCCGACATTAGCGCTGACGTCCCCAACATCCTGTCCTACCCGTTGCTGCCACTACGTGATGTAGTCGTGTTTCCGCATATGGTCATTCCCCTATTCGTAGGGCGTCCAAAATCCATCAAAGCGCTTGAAGTCGCAATGGAGAGTGGCAAGCATATTCTTTTGGTCGCGCAGAAATCGGCCGCGAAAGATGATCCGTCGCCGGAGGACTTGTACGACACAGGCTGCGTAGCCACAGTTTTGCAGATGCTCAAATTGCCCGATGGAACCGTCAAGGTTTTGGTTGAAGGGCTGCATCGTGCCCTGTTGACAGCGTTGACAAACAACGGGGAGTTCTTTTCGGCCGAAGCACAGCCGATTGCATCCAGCGAAGAGGGCCCGGCCGAGGTCGAAGCGTTACGCCGGGCGCTTCTGGCGAACTTTGATCAGTTCGTCAAACTGAACAAAAAAATTCCCGCTGAAATTCTGACGTCAATGGCAGGTATCGACGACGGTGGGCGTCTGGCGGATTCCATCGCCGCGCACCTTCCGCTGAAGCTTGAGCAAAAGCAGGAAGTGCTGGAACTGCCGTCCGTCGCTAAGCGAATCGAGCACCTGATGGGCTTGATCGAAGCAGAAATCGACATCCTTCAGGTGGAAAAGCGCATTCGTGGTCGCGTTAAACGGCAGATGGAAAAGAGCCAACGCGAGTACTACCTTAACGAACAGGTCAAGGCCATTCAAAAAGAATTGGGCGATGGCGAAGATCAGGCTGAGATTGAAGAAATCTCAAAAAAAATAAAAGCTGCCGGAATGTCGAAAGAGGCTTTGGACAAAGCTGAAGCTGAGCTGAAGAAGCTGAAAATGATGTCGCCTATGTCTGCGGAAGCGACGGTCATTCGCAACTATCTTGATGTGCTTACTGGCTTGCCATGGAAGAAAAAGAGCAAGGTATCGAAGGACTTGAACAGAGCGATCGATATCCTCGAAGCGGATCACTACGGTCTAGAAAAAGTCAAAGAGCGCATTACAGAGTACCTTGCTGTACATCAGCGTGTTGACAAGGTAAAGTCCCCGATACTGTGCCTGGTGGGTCCACCTGGAGTCGGGAAGACGTCGCTCGGTCAGTCCATCGCACGGGCCACCAATCGAAAGTACGTCCGAATGTCACTGGGAGGTGTGCGCGACGAATCAGAAATTCGCGGACATCGCAGGACGTACATCGGGTCGCTGCCGGGTAAAGTACTCACCAATCTGTCAAAAGTCGGCGTGCGCAACCCGCTATTTCTTCTCGATGAAATCGACAAGATGGGCCAGGATTTCCGGGGTGATCCGGCGTCGGCGCTGCTTGAGGTGCTGGATCCCGAACAGAATCACACGTTCTCTGACCATTACGTTGAAGTTGACTTTGATCTGTCCGATGTGATGTTTGTCGCGACCGCGAACAGCTATAACCTTCCGGCCCCTCTGCTCGACCGCATGGAAGTGATTCGTCTTTCGGGTTACACCGAGGATGAAAAAGTAAAGATTGCGCAAAAGTATTTGCTACCCAAGCAGATAACAAACAACGGTGTGAAGCCCGGAGAAATCGAGGTGACGGAAGACGCGATTCGTGACATCGTTCGTTACTACACGCGAGAAGCGGGTGTTCGCTCCCTCGAACGCGAGATATCGAAGCTCTGCCGCAAAACTATCAAGCAGACGATGACCCAATCGAAGGTCGCAGGGAAGCTGTTGACAAAGGGCGTTGTGATATCCGCCGCCAATCTGGCCGACTATCTTGGCGTGCGCAAATTCTCGTTCGGCATGGCCGAAAAGACGAACCAGATCGGCCAGGTCAACGGCTTGGCATGGACGGAAGTCGGCGGAGATTTGCTCACCGTGGAAGCCGTTGCTTTGCCCGGTAAGGGCACGGTGCGGCAGACTGGCAAATTGGGTGATGTCATGCAGGAGTCCGTAGCGGCGGCTGTATCAGTCGTGCGCTCGAGAGCAAAGCAGCTCGGCATCAAGGCCGACTTCTACGAAAAACACGATCTGCATTTGCACTTCCCAGAAGGCGCCGTTCCCAAGGACGGGCCGAGCGCTGGTATCGCTATTACGACGGCTATCGTATCGACGCTGACGGGCATCCCTGTGCGCGCGAACGTGGGTATGACAGGTGAGATCACGCTGCGTGGCGAAGTCCTGCCTATCGGCGGACTAAAAGAGAAACTGTTGGCGGCGCATCGTGGCGGCTTGACGCTGATTTTGATCCCAGAACAAAACATTAAAGATCTCGCGGAAATTCCCGACAACATTAAGAATGTTCTTGAGATTCGACCCGTTAAATGGATAGATGAGGTGTTGTCCGCTGCACTGGAGCATGCACCCGTTCCTCTGGGCGACGATGTTGTCGCGCAGGCAACGGGGCCAAAAGACGCTTCAGGTCTCGCTGATGTCGTGCTCACGCATTGAGCGAAGCCAATCTGGAAGCGGCACGGCGGGGGTTTCGTAGTAGACTCGCGCCCTACGATTTCAAACCATGTCTGTTTCACGTCAATTGAATAGATTCAATGGCAGATGAGACGACAATCTTGTACTAGTCCAAACCATTGCTGAAAGGGGACAAACAATATGAATAAAGCAGAACTGATCGAGAGCATCGCCAAGAGCGCTGACGTTTCGAAGGCAGCAGCAACACGAGCACTCGACGCCACCATCAAGGCAGTTTCGATTGCATTGAAAAAAGGTGATGTGGTCACTCTCGTTGGTTTCGGTAGCTTTTATGTCGGTAAGCGCACCGCTCGCACGGGTCGAAATCCACGCACCGGTGCCGCGATCAAGATCAAGGCGGCGAAGGTTCCAAAATTCCGCGCTGGCAAAGCTTTGAAAGATGCGATAAACTAGTTGGCTTGCTTGAACGATTTAATTAATTTGACTATTAGTTTTTTCGCTGCAGAGTTTTTGGGGCACTAACTGGTCCCAATATTCAAAGCGGGTGCTTAGCTCAGTTGGTAGAGCGTCGCCCTTACAAGGCGAATGTCGGGGGTTCGAGCCCCTCAGCACCCACCAAATGATGCGAGCGCGAAAGCGTAAGTAGATTTACGAGGAGTGGTAGTTCAGTTGGTTAGAATACCGGCCTGTCACGCCGGGGGTCGCGGGTTCGAGTCCCGTCCACTCCGCCAACAAAACAGACACAATCAAGGCGAACAGTAGTTCGCCTTTTTTGTATCTGATGTACTAACTTGCGTCGGGTGGCCATCACGTCGCCCCTGGCCTTAGCCGCTAAGGCTGCCCTGGCCTCACTGAGGGCACAGCACCGCTATACCGTAACGAAGAGAAAAACATGTTTGATTTCGTCCACAAGAACAAACGACTCGTACAGTTCATCCTTGCATTGATGGTGCTGCCATTTGCATTTGTCGGCGTCGACAGCTATGTCCGCAACATGAGCAGCGACAAAGACGTTGCGACGGTTGGTGGACAAGGTGTTACGCCGCAAGAGTTTGAGAATGCGCTTCGCTCGCAGCAAGAGCGCATGCGACAAATGCTCGGCAAAAATTTTGATCCGACCATGTTCGATAACCCCGAGGTTCGTCAGCAGGTTCTGGATGGTTTGGTCAATCAGCGGTTGCTGGCTGCGTCCAGCCAGAACCTGAAACTTACAGCTCCCGATGCGCTTCTCCAAAAGACGATTCTCGAAATCCCTGATTTTCAGGATAACGGCAAGTTTTCGCCAGCAAAGTACGATGAAGTACTGAAGTTGAACGGCCTGAATCGCATGAGCTACGAACAGCGACTGCGCGGTGATCTCGCGCAGCAACCGATCCAGGATGCGTTGTCACGCAGCAATCTCACGAGCGCTGCTCAAGTTGGATTGTTTCAGCGTTTGACGGAGCAGGCACGCGAGATTCAGGTTGCTGCCATTGAGGTCAACACGTTCATGCCGTTGGCGAAAGTCGATGAAGCCCAGATAAGAGCGGAGTACGAAAAGAGCCCCGATTCATATCGCTCACCGGAGCAGGCGAAGATCGAGTACGTGATGCTCAATCAGGCGGCTTTTATGGCTAGTGCCACCATCACTCCAGAAGAGGTTAAGGGCGAATATGACAAGCGTCTGAAAGAATTCTCGGCACCCGAGGAGCGTCGTGCCAGCCACATTTTGTTGTCCGTAGACAAAGACGAAAAAGGGCAGCCGAAACCCGCCTCAAAGGACGCTGCAAGAGCGGAGGCTGACGCCATCGTCAAACAGGTCGGTACGTCGGTCGAGAAGTTTGCGGAGCTGGCCAAGGCAAAGTCGAAAGATCCCGGCTCCGCTGCGCAGGGAGGTGACCTCGGATTTTTCGGTCGCGGTCAGATGGTCAAGCCTTTCGAAGAGGCTGTTTTCTCGATGAAAGCGGGTGAGGTTCGCGGCCCAGTCGAGTCTGATTTTGGCTTTCACATCATTCGATTGACCGAGGTCAAGGCCGAACGCACGCGCGCGCTGGACGAAGTGCGCGCACAGATCGAATCCGACATCAAACAACAGAAGGCCACCAAGTCGTTTGCGGAGAATGCCGAGAAATTTCAGAATCGCGTTTACGAGCAAGGCGACGGCTACGCCAAGATTGCGGAAGAGCTGAAGCTGGAAGTCAAGAAAACCGACTGGCTGACACGTGCTCAAGTGCAGGCCATCGCAGGAGGCAACCAGAAATTTGCACAGACCGTCTTTGCGCCTGCAAACGTCGCTGCCAAGAAAAATTCGGAGGCGATTGACCTCGGGAACAACAGCCTTATCTCGGCCAGGGTGCTCGAATACAAGCCAACCGCCGTGCGACCGCTGGACGAAGTGCGTGCACAGATCAGTTTGCAGCTTCAACGCAAACTTGCTGGTGAACTCGCGGCGAAAGCTGGCACAGAAAAGCTCGCGGCCTACGCCGAGGGCAGAGACGCAGGTCTGACCTTTGGCCCGCCGCAAAAGCTCACGAGGCAGGCACCGCTGCCGAACGTCAACCAGGCACTGGCGAAGTCCGTGTTTGCAGCTGACGTGAGCAAGGGGCCAACCGCGGTCGGCGGCGGCAATGATGCTGGCGGGTACACGGTCGCCAAAGTCTTGAAGGTCATTGAACCCGAGGCGGCGAACTCTGAAAAATTAAAGTCGCTCGGTCAACGCTTGACCGGGCAAAGCGGCGGCGATCTGAGCAATGCATATCTGGTTGCATTAAAAGAGCGCATCAAGGTTGAGATCAGAAACAACGCCATTCCGGGCGCTCCAGCGAAGTCTGAAAAAGCTGGCGACAGCAAGCCCGGCTAACTCGCGGCCGATAGCGGAGCGCGACGACCACGATTCACGGTGATTGCTCGCCGTGAGTAAAATAGAGCTTTTGGGAATTTCACATGCGCATTCGCGCCAAAGCCCTTACCTTTGACGACGTGTTGCTCGTCCCTGGCCAGTCCAGTGTTCTGCCTCGCGATGTAGATCTCGCGACCCCGCTCACCCGATCGATTCGACTAAATTTGCCGCTGTTATCTGCCGCGATGGATACGGTGACTGAGTCGCGTCTGGCCATCGCCATGGCGCAAGCTGGCGGTGTAGGTGTTATCCACAAGAATTTCACTGCCAAGCTTCAAGCCCTCGAGGTAAGCCGTGTCAAACGGTTCGAATCGGGTGTACTGAAAGACCCCATCACCGTGCCCCCGACTTTGCCGGTGCGTGACGTATTGGCGATCACGCGCGAGCATCGCGTTTCTGGTCTGCCTGTTGTAGAGGGCAACCAGGTCGTCGGAATCGTTACCAATCGCGACCTTCGCTTCGAACCTGAGCTCGATCAGCCAGTCTCCGCGATCATGACGCCTGCCGCGAAGCTGGTCACAGTGCGCGAAGGCGAAAGCATCGAAGTGGCGAAAGCACTGATGCATAAGCACCGTCTTGAGCGAGTGCTGGTCGTCAACGAAAAATTTGAGCTGCGCGGGCTCATTACAGTAAAGGACATCCTTAAATCGACTGAACACCCCCTTGCGTGTAAGGATCAGTTCGGGCGCTTGCGTGTTGGCGCCGCTGTCGGGGTTGCGGAGGGCACGGAGGAGCGTGTTGAATTGCTGTTGGCGGCGGGCGCTGACTTTCTTGTGATCGACACTGCGCACGGACACTCCAAGGGTGTAATTGATCGAGTTCGCTGGGCGAAAGTCAACTACCCGGACGCTCAAATCATTGCAGGCAACATCGCCACCGCTGAGGCGGCGCGTGCGCTTGCGGATGCTGGCGCAGACGCTGTGAAAGTTGGAATTGGCCCGGGTGCTATCTGCACTACACGCATCGTAACGGGTGTCGGCGTGCCTCAGATCACTGCAATTGCTGACGTTGCCAAAGGTCTCACTGGGACCGACATTCCTCTAATCGCGGACGGCGGTATCCGTTATTCTGGCGATATCGCCAAAGCGATTGCCGCTGGCGCACACTGCGTCATGCTGGGTAGTATGTTTGCGGGCACAGAAGAGGCTCCAGGCGACATTGTGTTGTTCCAAGGTCGCAGCTACAAGAGCTTCCGTGGCATGGGCAGCCTCGGCGCCATGCAGCGCGGCAGCGCGGATCGATACTTTCAGGACAGTGCGCCAAATAACCCGAATACTGCCAAGTTGGTGCCCGAAGGCGTCGAAGCGCAAGTGCCGTTTAAAGGAAGCGTCGCCAACGTCATATTCCAGATGGAAGGTGGACTGCGCGCTTCGATGCACTACTGTGGCTGCATCTCGTTGGACGAGATGCGGACGCGAGCAGAGTTTTCAGAAATTACCTCCGCTGGCATTCGCGAATCGCATGTTCACGATGTCAGCATCACGAAAGAAGCCCCTAACTACCATGTCGATTAGTTTTTCACGCACCGCGCTCGTCGCCTTCCTCGCCTGCACGGCCCTGGCTGCACAAGCCGACGAACTGACCCCGGGCAAACGAACTCAAATCAAAACCCTCCTCGAGCTCACTGGCATCAAGGCGATCCCCGAGCAGATCGCCAACAATACCGTGCAAAGCTGGGCACCCGGCATAAAGCAGCTCGACCCCAAGTTTCCGGATAAAGGTTTTGCCATCGCTCGCGACGGCTTTCTGGCTGGTCTCAACGCAAAGGTTGACACGCCGGGCGGATTGATCGAACAAGTGACACTGGTTTATCACAACACATTTAGCGGTCCCGAAATCGCTGATTTGCTCAAGTTCTACCAAAGCCCGGTTGGCAAAAAACTTCTCACGAGTCAGGCGAAAGTCAACGGGGAAACCTTCCAGACCGCGATGAAATGGGCCGACTCCCTGTCGGCTGATATCGACCAAAGGATAGAAGCCGGACTGAAAAAGGAAGGTCTCAAGTTGCCTGAGCCGCCGAAGGCTGCTCCCGGCGCACCGGCCGCCGGAGGCGCGCAACCTCCCGCCAAGAAATAGCGGTTGTGAAGAAGGGGCCTCGCGGCCCCTTTGTGTTTCAGCCCCTGCTTGTTTAACTTACTTAGTGAGATCCCAATGGCACGCGGCATCCTGATTCTTGATTTTGGTTCGCAGGTGACTCAGCTCATCGCCCGGCGCGTGCGCGAAATGGGCGTCTACTGTGAACTCCATCCGAACGACGTTTCGGACGAATTCATTCGCGATTACAAGCCCGAAGGGATCATCCTGTCAGGCAGTCACGCAAGTACCTACGAGGCGCATGACTTGCGCGCGCCGGAGGCTGTGTTCACCCAAGGCGTACCGGTGCTTGGCATCTGCTACGGCATGTTCACCATGACCGTTCAGCTCGGCGGCAAAGTGGAGGCAAGCGATCATCGTGAATTTGGTCACGCCGAAGTGCGCGCCCGTGGCCACACCCGCTTTCTTGAAGGCATTGAAGACACCCGGAACGAGGAAGGCCACGGCCTGCTTCACGTGTGGATGAGCCACGGCGACAAGGTCACCGAGATGCCACCAGGCTTCAAGCTGATGGCGTCAACGACCAGTTGCCCGGTCGCGGGCATGGCCGACGAAGTACGCAAGTTCTACGCCGTGCAGTTCCATCCGGAGGTGACCCACAGCAAACAGGGCACGGCAATGTTGCGCCGATTCGTGCTCGATATCTGTGCCGCGGAGCCCTCATGGACGATGCCAAATTACATCGAAACCGCCGTTGCAAAAATTCGCGAAGCGGTCGGAACCGATGAGGTGATTCTGGGCCTTTCAGGCGGCGTTGATTCGAGCGTTGCCGCTGCGCTCATTCATCGTGCCATTGGCCCTCAGCTCACCTGCGTATTTGTCGACCACGGCTTGTTACGTCTAAACGAAGGCGCCATGGTGATGGACATGTTCGCGCGAAATCTCGGTGTCAGAGTCATTGCAGTCGACGCTAGCGAGCAGTTCCTGGGTCATCTTAAAGGGGTCACCGATCCCGAAGCCAAACGCAAAATCATCGGTCGCGAATTCGTTGAGGTATTTCAGGCCGAGGCCAAAAAACTTCC
>JAYWHV010000291.1:0-8820 GCA_043777615.1 Burkholderiales bacterium
AGGTGTACTCGGCGGTTTCTGGCGGATTAAATCCAGCGCGGTCCGTCGTGACCCATAAGTCGGCTGTTCCCCACAACTGTGCAAACGCCTTGTGAATCCTCGGTGACTCGCGATTAGCCTGCATCGCAGCGTCGTGAAACAGCTGAACCATCACACCGCGCTGATCGGGGAAGCGATACCACGAGGTGGGATCATCAAGCGTTGCGCCGATGTAGCGCAGCACGGAGGCAATCGTCGCTTCACACTGCTCGCCTGGGATAGCGTTGCGCAGCACCACGTACCCATGCTCGGCCCAATGCGCCAGATCGTCCGCGTTAAGCACATCATCCATCGCGTCGATTGCGGTAATGGAAGCACGGACAGACTCATCATAAGGCGCTCCGCTGAGGGCGGCATCAAGTCGCGACAGCCGGTCAGACCCGCGCAAATTCTGGCTGCGCTCCAGCACCCACCGCTCAAACTCGTCAAAGCCCGGTTGCTTGCGCAACACGAACTGCATCGTTTCCTCCAGGGCCAACCCCAATCCGCTCAACAACACTTGTTCTGATACCCATTCGGCCTCGGTTACTGATGTCACAGTGCGGGCACGGCTGATCGCAATGAGCCGCGCCCACAGGTGCTCCAGCGCCCGATGCGCTTCGTGCCCATGAAGGACGCTTACGTCGTCGCCGGAGCTTAATTTTTCTGAGGTTTGCTGCATGCTATCTTCGTCTCTAGGACAGTACGTACAGTGTTGAACAATGTTGTCGCTTGGCATCGGAAATACTCTAGGATTGAAGTCCTCTCAAGCACGCCTCTGTAAGACATGACCGAAGCGCTCACCGACACCATCGTCCATTTTCTCCGATCTATTGGTTTGACGGTGCATGAGCGAACGATTACCGATGCCACCGTTCTTCCTGGCATCACCGTTAACCAGGGCGAACTGGTGGTGGATCGTGGCAAGCTTTTGTATCCGGGTGATTTGTTGCATGAGGCAGGGCATCTAGCGGTGCTCCCTGAAGCAGAACGCAGCTTGCTTCAGCAAAACGTGGGGGACGACGGGGGTATGGAGATGGCGGCAATCGCCTGGTCGTACGCCGCTGCGATTCATCTTTCGCTGCCGCCAGAAGTTGTATTTCATGTCAACGAGTATCGCGGCGACGCAAACGCACTCATCGAAAATTTTGCGGGAGGGCGCTACCTGGGCGTGCCTATTCTGGTGTGGCGCGGGCTCACCGAAGGTGGGAACACCGCGTCAGCGGCACCGACGCACTACCCAAGAATGACCTGCTGGCTTGCGGCTTAGCGTCACCGTGAATTTGACTGATGGGGGCAAGTTAAATATATTCATCGCAAACGATACGTCGCCAAGTCCGGTACCCGTTGCGACTAACATCTCCCTGACGCCGACGCTCAGTCGGCCAAAGGTGTCCAGCCCGGCCCCGCCCCGTCGCGCAAAACCATGAGTACACGCGGCGAAGACTGGCGGTGGCGTCGCAGCAAACCGACCCTGCATCGCGATGAACGCTGCATGGTGGCTTGGCTGCAATCAGTTTCTTGCCGGATAAATACCCTCAACAGCAATGCAGAAGTTCAGGGCAAGATACGGTTGAACAACACTGAACGGAGCGCTGCCACCGGCTGCGGCTGTAGTCGAGGGAGCCAGTGTGGTGTCAGCCGCAGCCGTGGAATAAGCCAATATTCCGCGGCCCGACGCCAGTCGTGTGCCGGAGCCGGGTGCAGCAGTGCTGCCAGCGGTGCTGACAGCCGGTTGAGAATGACTATGCGTATGAGTTGGCAAATTGGTCGTCGTCAAGGTCACGTTTTCCGCTCCGGCTTTTTGACCCAGAGTGTAATTGCTCAATCCAGGCCCCTGCCCCTGACCGACCGGCACACGGCTTCGCATATCGGGAAGCCCAAACGTGGTCTGACCGTTGCCGCCATAGGTCGTCCCCAGCAACGAGAACAACGCAGTATATTGTGCAATTGAGATGAGCTGACCCTGGCAAAACATCCAGCCACGGGGGTTAAAGTTCAGCCCCCACATTTTGATTTCACTGATGTACGGACTTGACATTTCTACCCTTTCGAAAGTGTTCAGGCCAACGAATGAGCGTCAGCCGAAAATTGAATCTGAACCTATGCGCCGTATGGAGACACCCACCCGGAGCTGGAATCATTGCGAAGAAGCGCATCCATCGTTGGTGGCACCGCCAGCGAAGTACACCGAGCCGGACGCCCGTCGGCCAACGCAACCAGCGAGCCCGACTGCATTTCAGGGCTCCATGAATTAGGACGGAGTACACCTCGCTGTGACCAGTCGGCCACGCTGCGAGCAGCGACCGCACCCATGGAGGCAAACAAAGAAACGGAACCATCCGCAATGTTCGTCGCCCGCGAATCGGCCAAAGTAAGTTGCAGTGTTCCAGCGCCGACAGCGGCCATGTCTGGCATTCCGTCGACCATTGAGGCGAGCCCCGAAACCTTGACGCTTGCGTCGACGCCCGTAGCGGCAAAACTCAAGAACCGCCCCGCCTCGCGCCCCGAATAAAGCGCCCAGACCACATCGGGACGATCAGCACTCAATGCAGAAGCAATGCGCGCAAACCCGTCATCGCCCGCTGGGAGCTCGGGCGTTCCAGTGACAACGACCTGAACGCGCTGGCCGCCCGCCGACAAAAAGCCTTCGCGGAACGCGTTTGGCAGGTCATAGCCACTCTCGTAAAAACTGGCAGCGACGAGGGCGATGCGATGCCCCTGCGCCGCGAGACGCGCGCCGGCAGCGAAGGAGAGCCGCCCCAGGTTCGGGCCGACACGCACGACACGCTCGTGCTCGCGCCGCTGGCGAATTGCGTTCGCGCCGAGGTCGGAGACAAGGAATATCGCATTGTGCTGCTGAAGCGAGTCGCGCAATCCGAAGGCGAGATTCGCGTTGAAAATACCGGTAAGCACGTTGAATCCGTCATCCAGCAGCTGTTTAGCTGCGTCTTGAGCGCGATATGCCCCGACGTGAAAGCTTGCGAACTGCGGCTTGATGGAAGGCTCACGTACCGCCAATTCGGCTACGAATGCAGCGCGCCAGGACGCGGTCATGCCAGGGATGCGTTCCGATTGCGGGAGCAACACCCCCACCCGTGCGCTACTGCCGCCGAGTGTCGCAGCGAGCGCGCTGGAACCCACGAACGCGCCAGCCATAGCCGCAGGCGCGGCCAACAGCAGCGCCCTGCGCGATTGCGACGTCCGACGTGATTGCTTCTCTTTCGTTGCCAAAATTCCCCCCATTCAAACTAAGCTTAAGATGGAGCATTCCACCGTCTGCCAGCGCCAACACTTACGCGTGAACGCCCGTTATCTCTTTGAAGGAAGCGTAGCACAATTACGTAGGATTTGCCTTAGCTGGGAGACGCATTTTTGTGTGTAGCAGATCACGACGCGACCGCTCGCAACGCGCAGTAGATTGGCATGGCATAGCGCTCGACCGCGGCGCGCAATTCCGGCGATGCTTCAGCCTGTTTGCGCGCGCTGTCGAGCTGAAATGCCTGCCGTGGATACTTGCTGTGGCGCTGCGATCGCTCGGACCAGCGCTGTTTCATGTCGTCGTCGAGCAGTGCCTGCAACCAGCTCTGGAGGAGTTCGGGCATCTGGGTAGGTACGTCAACATAGTCGATCAATGCGACAGGTCGGCGTTGGCGCAGATCGATTAGCGCCTGCATTGACTGCGCTATCCGTCGTGCGAGGTATTCCTCATAAGGCATACGAGCGGTTTCATCTGGCGAAACGCCGCGCAATTCAAGGCCCGGCACACCGGGATTCATTGTGGCCGCGGGCTCGGCCATCTGCGACACGGCCGTCTCCAGGGGATGTCGAAACAGTCCCAGCGTCGGCGTGGTCAGCGGAATGGCCTGCATCAAATCGTTGAGATTGCTCACCAGCGATAGATCCAGTTTCAGGAACGCGGAATGTTCTTCGTCGTTACGCTTTGACGTCAGACATGAAAGCAGCGCCGGATACAGGTCGGACTGCACCCACGCCGAGACTTGCGGTGGCAAAAACTGTTTCATCCGCAAGAGCGATGGCAGCATCTCTGGCTCCGAGAAAACGCGATGCGAGGGATCAAGCGAGAGTAGCTGGGTTGCCAGGGTCGAGCCGCACCGGGAGGTGTGCAGGACGACGCCGCGCCACGGCAGGGTCTCGACGTTTTCAGCCGCGGCCAGTACCTGCTGCGCATCTGTTCTTCGCCAAAAAAGCCGGTTGAACGGCGTCTCGCGCAGCTGAAAAATGCTTTCGTAGAAAAACGGTGCGGTCAGGCGCGCGCTGCCGGCGAATAGCCAATCGCAGGCGATCTCGCCGTTCGCAAATCCGATCTGTGCGGGCCACCATGCACTGCGATGCAGCTGGTGGAGTTCTGTCGTCACGGTGTCGCTCACAAGACCATCAGCGCTTGCCACTCACGCATGCATTGATTTTGGGCCTGTGAAATTTCGCGGGTGAGCGCGGCGATGTCGCACTGTGGAATCAGCGATGTGAGCGCAGCCAGCAGCGCAGTATCGTCCAGCTCGCCGAGATAGGGGATGAGCTCCGGGTCGACAGAAAAGCGCTCAGCCACCTGAAGCAGCTGAGGCGCATGGGAAAGTGCGGGAAAATGAATCATGTACATTCATTGCAAATGATTTAACTGCGTTGATGTTATCCGCTGCTTCCGCCTCCCTGGACTGTCCGCCTTTTTCGCCGATCGATGGCCCGCTGGTTGACGTGGATGCCGTGATGCGGGAGCTGGCGGCTGCTCCGATTGCGTGGGTTGATCATTTCAATAGCGGTGCCCACAGCGGCGACTGGAGTGGTGTGGCGCTCCGCTCCACGTCAGGTCGTGGGGACGACATTCGCCCCGACGCCCTACCCGACCAATTATTCATCAATACGCCGCTGTTGCAGTCGCTGCCGAGCTTGAGCGCTGTACTGGCGAGCGCTGCGTGGACTGTACGCGGCGCGCGTTTGCTGCGCCTGCTTCCGAGAGGCCGCATTGGCTTGCACAGCGATGATGATCTCGGGTCAGGCAGCGCCGAGCGCCGATTGCACTGTCCGCTCACTTCGGGCGAAGCAGTGGACTTTCGCGTGAACGGCGAGCGTGTGCCATTCGCCGGGGTTGGTCAGTGGTGGTACGTCGATGTGAGTTTGCCGCATCGGGTCGTGAATTGGGGCGACACCGCGCGGCTGCATTTGGTGATCGATATCGTGGTGGATGCTGAGTTTCTTGCGCAGCGTTCTGCGGCAAACGCGGTCGCGCCTGCAGAAGATTTTGCGTGGAGCTTTGAAGCTTTTCGTTCGTTAATGTTTGCGGACGCGGACTTGTTTGCCCAATTTTCCACCCTGAAAGATTTAGACCGATTTGCAGCTCGCGCCGCTGCACTGGGAGCCACGCGAGGTTTCCGGTTCAATGAGCGGGACGTGCACGACGCAGCGCAACTTGGAAAACGGCAATGGTCGCAACGACGCCTGGCCTAGATTTCCTGTCGCAGCCTGGCTGGATGCCTGTGCGGGCGTTTTCGCGCCGTGGGCAGATATGGCTCGATTGGGCTTGGTGCGCGGACGCCGATTTCAGGACGCCTTTCTTTGCAGACGGCATTCAGCACACGATGCGCCTTCCGCTGAATCAGGCCGCACGTCCGAAGACCGCGTTAAACGCGCTGAATGGGATCGATTCGGAATCCTACGCGAAAACAGTGCGCGTGTTGATACACCACGTTACGCGCTGCGGCTCTACCGCGATTTCGCGTGCCTACGCTCACCTGGAAAACGTTGCTGTGGTGTCTGAGGCGGGTGTGATCGACGAATATTTGCATTGGGCGCGGCACGCAGCACTCGACGAGGCGCATACCGCAGCGCAGTTGCGACAGCTCAGCGCGATGTTGCTCCGACGCGGCCCAGCGTCTTGCCGTTTCGGTGTGCTCAAGCTGGACTCCTGGCAGCTGCTCGATGCGGCGACATGGGCTCGTGCCTTTCCCGACGCGCTAAGTGTCGTCGTGGTTCGCGAGCCGCTCGAAGTCGCGGTGTCGCACCTTCGGCAGCCGGGATGGAGTTCGGTACCCGGTGCAATCCCGACCTTGCACCCCGACATGTCGTTAGAGGCCCAGTGCGAGTGGGGGCGCGAGGGCTACATTGCGCGGACGCTGGCGGTTTACTTCGCCGCAGCGGAGAGGCTCATCATCGCAGGCGCAACGGCATTCGACTATCGCGACTTGCATACGGCTGTTCTTGATCGAATTCCCCGGTCTGCGAATCTTGCGCTGGACGAGGCAGATTATGAGGCTCTGCGATCCGCTCTCACCGTGCATTCGAAATCGCCAACTCAGTCATTTGTGAACGATTCTGTCAACAAACTGACTGATGTTTCACCTATGCTGCGACAGGAAATCGACACCCACGTTACGCCGATCTGGCATCGAATTTGTCAATTGATTGTCCGCTAAACTAGTTTGCGAATCCAGAAAAAATACAATTCGTCAGACGACTGGTGCAGCGGCGCAGCCAGTTTGTCGGTTTGCCCTTCAAGGCCGCCTTATGCGGGGCTATTGCAAGGAACCCGCTTGCTGTTTCGTTACCGCAACAGTTGCAAGCCACCGTGCTTCATTGACGCACTGCCCAAGCCCGGCGTGCCCTCAATGACATCTGCGTGCCAGGCTCTGCCGCAGGCCGCATGTGCCTTTGAGGGAGAATCGCCCACAAACATTGTTTGCACCGGATCAAGCTTGAAGCGTCTCTCTGCGTCCGTGTAGATGTCTCCGTCGGGCGTTGCCATGTTCACGCGACCTGAGAAGATGCCGTTGTCAAACCGTGCGATCCATGGCCAGTGGGCTTCAAGCCTTTCAGCCAGCTTTGCGGATGATAAGTGCCGCCGCAGCGCCGCCGGGAAGTGATCACTGACCAGTTGCTCAGGATTCCATTCAAACAGCACTTTGCCAAAATCAAGAACGATAGTCATCACGGCAGCGTGGGTCAGAGGCGTCAGACACACCGGTGCTTAAGGTACTCTGGCGTGGTGAAATACAGCCCATCCTGCAACAGCAATCATCAAACTGAACGCTATGTCATCGCTCACCGCAATCACCGCTGAATTGTTCGAATCCCTTCTCGGAAAAGAGATCTCTGTCGCAACCGCCAGCGGCGTCGAAACATGGCGGATGGACCGTGTGTTGCGGCGTGAACGGCACGGCGTTCGCGAGGATCAGCCGTTCGCCGCCTACCTGCACGCCCCGGTCACCAACAATCGCCTGCAGGGGATGTGCCAGGCAGCACTGCCTGATGGCGGAACGATTGAGTTTTTCTCAGTGCCGATCAGCGCAGATGCGAATGCAGTCGTACATGAGGTAATTTTCAACTAGGGCTTTTGTCGCAGTTCCGCAGCCTTTACTACCGGGCTAGAGCTCCGGTGGTTCACACCGCATGTAGAGGTAGAAGCCGCGCGCTTCCACTTCGCTAAAGCCCTGCCGTTCATACAGACGGCGCGCGGCGTTCAGCGGCTCGACATGCAAGCCAGCGGCCACGCCACAAGTGTGCGCGTATTGCACGAGAGCGGCACTGATTGCGGTGCCTATCCCTCGATTCCGTGCTTCATGCAGCAGCGTTATTTCCATCAGGGAGACTTCATGGGCTGTTTGCTCGGCATAAACACGACCGATTCGCGAGTCAATTTGATCGCCGAGTTGCTGAACGTCGCGCTCGATGATCAGAAACTGCGGGGCAGCGTAATTCGTGGCGTAGTGAGTGTGCTGTGCTTCAAACTGCTGTCGACAGAACTGACGCTTCGCATCGTCCGGCCAGGGCACATGTGCCAACTCAGCAGCACGCGTTAGAGCGTAGAGCTCCGCCGCAAAATCGATGTCCGCAGACTGTTCGGTGCGCACCCGCGCTGCAAACGGCGACAACGCTAAATTGAGCGCCTGCGCAATAGGCGAAAGTTCCATCGACATATTTTTGAAAAATGCCAGTTAGGCCAGGAGGGACCACCCAGCGTCGCAGTCACGACCAACAAAGACGCCCCTCCGTCCATCTTGTATTTTTCCCTTCAGCCGATGCGCTCGACTCCATCAGAGTGCCTGCCCAGCCTAGGCCGGGCGGTTTAAACAATATCGTATCGTCGCAGCCGACTAACCTCGGGGCGGGAAGACGCCCTGCATAGCGATGATGAACATCACAGTCAAGTACGGCATCATATTGTTGTGCGGCAGATTTGAGCCGGCTGGTAACAATGCTTGGGGACTCATTGAGGTCAGCCCAGTCGCAGTTGTGCTGTACAAATTTCCCGGAGCCGTGACAGCGATTGCTGTCGTCGGACTAGGTGTACGCGAGTCTCCAGCGTCGCCGGTATAGGCCATGACCGCGTGATTGTGCAAAGGCATTTCGGACGGGATAAGCGTTACGTTCACGGAGCCACCGGTCTCTCCAAGGACGCGCTGCGACAACCCGGCACCCTGACCTGGAGCGATCGGCGTGGAGCCGCCCAGATTTGGCAACGCAAAGGTTGATTTGCCGTCCCCACCATACGTGGTACCGAGCAACGAGAACAGTGCTGTGTTCTGTGAAATCGGCAATAGCTGACCGTCACACGTCGCCCAACCTTTTGAGGCAAAGTTAAACCCCACCATACGAATTTCTGCAACAAATGGATCTGACATGACGTGAGCCCTCAGTTTTGGTTCGGGTAAATACCGGAAAGCGAAATGATGAAATTGACAGCCAGGTACGGCTGCATGTTTTCGTGCGGCTGCGCACCGCCCACTGGCAAGACGGAGGCCGCGTTCAAGGCAGCATCAGGCGGTGAGGCGAAATAGGTGGCAAGCG
>JAYWHV010000292.1:0-2562 GCA_043777615.1 Burkholderiales bacterium
GCGCCACTCGCGCGCAGTCGTTCAGCAAGATCGATCCATAGCAACAGCGCCACGCCTTGCCGTCGCATGGCGGGGGTCACAGCGATCAATAGCAGTTCCGCCTCGTCGACCAGCAAACGTGCCACGGCAAAGCCGGTAATCGCCCCATGGTCGCGCGCAACGAGGCAGAGATAACCTGACACAAGCGCATCATGAAAATATTGCTCTGTCCAAGGATGTGAGTTCGACTGGCGCTCAATTTCGACCACGCACGCTATGTCGTGGGCTTTTAGCAACTGAACGGTCGCCGTTGAAAAACTGAGGCTGCTCACTCCGCCGCCTCGCGAGCCTGTCTGCGCTCGACTTCGGTGAGCGCGACGTTGTTGCGAACGTAGATGGGTTCTGCGTAGCGCGGATCAGTGGTGTCGCCGCGTGCAAGTTTGCGCGCAGCGACGCGGGCGACGCCGTGCGCCCAGTGGGCTTCAGCGTGCGCCGTGGCTGCTACCGTCGCTGCTACCGTGGCTGTTCCCGGTTCCAGCAACAGGTGTGCGCCCGACCCAATCAATTCGGCTCCCGCGGCAACGATTCCAGCATGTGGCCTGGATACGGTCGTTGCCGTCACGCGCTGCAAATGGCCATCCGCATGGCGGGCGAACGAAGCGCTGAAAACCTCGCCCATGCGCGCGTCCAGCACTACGCATACCTGTCCGGCTGTTGATGCGTCTGCCAGCGCTTCCAGGGAATCTACAGACACTAGCGGGCGCTGCCACGCGTACGCGAGCGATTGCGCCGTCGCACAGGCAGAGCGCACGCCGGTAAAGCTGCCCGGTCCAGCGCCAAAGGCGATGGCGTCGACCGACGTGTGGGTGAGTCCTGCGACCGCAATGACACGTTCAATTGCAGGCAAAACCCAGGCGGAGAGCTTTGCTTCGTTGCGCACGAGCTCGGTCGCGAGCTCAACTTCGCATTGTTCGCCGCGCAGAATGGCGACGGCACCGATGTGCGCGGAGGTTTCGATGGCAAGGATGCAAGGCATAGCGCCTGATTTTAGGCGGCGAAGAGAACTCGGTCGTGCCGCCTAGAATTGCGCCTTCGCTGAAACTTGCTCATGCTCCTCGCCACTATGTCCATCAAGCTCGCCATTGAATCCATTGACCACGAAGGCCAGGGCATTGCCAGAAATGACGGCAAGACTGTTTTTGTGGAAGGCGGTCTCGCGGGTGAAATTGTGGAAGTTCGCATTACCCGCAGCAAGCCCACGTACGACAAGGCGGTGGTCGAGCGTATTGTCAAAGCCAGTGCAATGCGGGTGACGCCACAGTGCCCGCACTTCGGCGTGTGCGGCGGATGCAGCATGCAGCACCTCGACGCGCGCGCGCAACTCGCCGCCAAACAGCGTGTGCTGGAAGACAACTTGAAGCACATCGGCAACGTGAAGCCGGAGCAGGTGTATTCACCGATCGAAGGACCGCACTGGGGTTACCGCCAGAGAGCGCGCATCTCGGTGCGGTACGTCGCCAAGAAGGAAACCGTGCTGGTCGGGTTTCACGAGAAGAAGTCGAGCTTCGTGGCGGACATGCGTGAATGTCATGTGCTGCCACCGCATGTGTCAGCTCTCCTGATGCCGCTACGTGAACTGATCGGCAGCATGAGTACACGCGACCGTTTGCCGCAGATTGAGTACGCTGAGGGCGATGGGCTGCCGATACTGGTGCTTCGGCATATGGAGCCGCTAACCAGTGCCGATTTCGCTTTGTTAGGAGCGTTTGCTGCAACGCATCATGTGCAGTGGTACCTGCAACCCAAAGGCCCTGAAACCGCGTATCCGCTGCCCGGAGAGGCGCATACGCTGGGCTACAAATTGAACGAATTCGGCCTTCGTTTCAGCTTCCAGCCGACTGAATTTACTCAGGTGAATCCGCACATCAACGCCATGCTCGTTCGGCGCGCGATGCGGTTGCTGGACCTACAGCCTGCCGATCACGTGGCCGATTTGTTCTGCGGCCTCGGAAATTTCACGCTCCCGATTGCGCAGCGCGCCGCCTCAACGTTCGGCATTGAGGGCTCGGCCGGATTGATTGCCCGGGCGCGCGAAAACGCGGCCTTGAATGGCCTGTCACACAAGACTGATTTCGCAGTGGCGAACCTGTTTGAGATCGGCGACGACTGGTTTGACACCGTTTCGACCCCGGCGCGACCGATTAACAAGCTGTTAATTGATCCTCCACGCGATGGTGCGGTGCAGGTTGTCAAAGCGTTGCCGGATGCCGCGAGCGGGCGTCTCGAGCGGCTGGTTTATGTGAGTTGCAGTGCATCAACACTTGCCAGAGACGCTGGAATTCTCATTCATGAAAAGGGTTATCGGCTCATGGGCGCGGGTGTGGCAAACATGTTTCCGCACACTGCGCACGTTGAATCCATCGCGCTCTTCACGGCATAGATCCTCGGCTAAGTCATTGATTTTTAAGCGTTCAAGAAAACGCAGGCAAAAAAAAGCCGGGGTTTTGCCCCGGCCTCAAATTGCTGTTGATTCTAACTAAGTCACCCCAGAGACTATACCGAGCGAGGGTCTCTCGCACGTCA
>JAYWHV010000293.1:0-8654 GCA_043777615.1 Burkholderiales bacterium
GAATATCCGGACTACTTTGCGCTGTTGCAATCGTACTTTCGGGTAGATCCGATTGCAGGAGGTTTGGCGGGCAAATGACGGCTACAGCTTTCTCATGAAAGCTCTATTGCACTGGGGATAAAGCTTGAAAATTGGTAAAGTCGATTATTAGACTAATGAACCGCTAGCCCATATGCAGCGGCGTTCACAGAAAAAAGCTGATTATCGCGATTTTTGGTTGCTGGCGTGCATCGGTCACCCGCGAGCATCGTTCACCTGCTCATTAAACTCCGCCATGCTCACCGCTGCGCCGACTTCGCGCGGCAGGGCGTCGCGCACCGAGAACACCCCAAGCAGTTTTCCTTGCGGTGCCACGATGGGCAAATGGCGAAAGCCGCGCTCGATCATGATGAGCACGGCGTCGGACACCAGGGTGTCCGGCGTGACGCAGTGCGGGTTCTTCGTCATCACTTCCGATACCAGCGTGGTCGACGGGCTCAGCGCCTTGGCAAGCACCCGCGTCATGAGGTCGCGTTCGGTGACGATGCCGAGCAGTTTGCCCGGCGTGTCGACAATCAGCACACTTCCGCAATTGGCACCCGTCATCATGCAAGCGGCTTCCCACACCGTGGCTTGCGGCCCGAGGCTGACAACATGTTTTTGAGACATGGACTGAAACACGGTACGTTCTGACATGGTGACCCTTTCAAGCGGCGGTTGGCGTTAGTCGCTTGTCTGACTAGCGCATTGATGCGTTCAACTAACGCAAGCTTGCGTTCAACTTCTCCAGCGCGCCCGAGCCGGGGCAAAGCTGCGCGGCGCTCATCGCGTTGAGCGGCAGCTCACTCGTGTTGAGGGATGTGTGCATATCGGTCGCCAGCGGGTCAACGTACAACAGCCCCGTGACGATTTCGCCACGCGAATGGTGGGTCTGCATGTAGCTCATCGCGGCATAGCGATCCGTCGGATCGTAATCCGGCAGTAGCTTGCGAAGGCGCAGCATCGAGCCGTCGTGCTGCTGAACCTCGATGGCTTCTCCCGGCTCGTAGATGGCTGTGATTTCATTTCTTGACGAGATGAAGTCAATGCGGCTCACAGCTTCATTGTGCTCGCGAACGTAGTCGTAGCTCTTGGTGCTGCCACCATGGTTGTTAAACGTCACACACGGGCTGATTACGTCGATGAACGCGGCGCCGCCATGCGCCATCGCGCCCTTGATCAGCGGCACCAGTTGCGCCTTGTCGCCCGAGAAGCTGCGTGCCACGTAAGTGGCCCCGAGCTGCAGCGCGAGGCCGACCAGATCGACCGGGCTGTCGCTGTTGATGACGCCCTTTTTGCTCTTCGATCCGCGATCTGCGGTGGCCGAGAACTGTCCTTTAGTCAGTCCATACACCCCGTTGTTCTCGACGATGTATGCCATGCGCACGCCGCGACGCATCGCGTGGGCGAACTGTCCAAGTCCGATGGAGGCCGAGTCGCCGTCGCCAGAGACGCCGAGATAGAGGAGGTCCCGATTGGCAAGATTCGCACCGGTCAAAGCGGAGGGCATACGCCCATGAACCGTGTTGAACCCGTGCGATGCACCGAGGAAATAATCCGGCGTTTTCGAGCTGCACCCGATACCCGACAGTTTCGCAACGCGATGCGGCTCGATGTCCAGCTCCCAGCACGCCTGAATGACAGCGGCGGAAATCGAATCGTGCCCGCACCCGGCGCACAGCGTGGAGACGCGCCCTTCATAGTCGCGTCGGGTGTAGCCAACGTTATTAAGCGTGAGCGTGGGATGATGCAACCTTGGCTTCGCGATGTAGGTCATGCGGCCTCCTTGTGCAGCGGTTGCTCAGCCACAGCGGATTGCAGGTGCTCGCGAATGGCTTTCGCAATGAAGCGAGCAGTGATCGGCGTTCCGTCGTAGTGCAACACACGGATGAGTTGTTTCGGATTAACGTCGAGTTCATTGATCAGCATGGAGCGCATCTGCGCATCCCGGTTTTGCTCGACAACGAACACTTTGTCGTGCCGCGCGAGAAAGTCATCGACCGATTGCGGAAACGGGAAAGCGCACAGACGGAGCGCATTCAGATGAATGTCCTCTGCCTCCAATACTTCAAGCGCCTCGCGCATTGCGGGCGATGTCGAGCCGAAATAGATGACGCCGATGGATGCCTTCTTTGGCGCATTGCGAAGCACCGGTTGCGGCACCAGATCCGCTGCGGTTTTGAATTTGCGGAGTAGCCGCTCCATGTTGTAGATATAGTCCGGCCCACGCTCGGAGTAGCGCGCGTAAGGGTCGCGCGTCGTGCCACGCGTGAAGTAAGCGCCTTTGGTTGCATGCGTTCCCGGCAAAGTGCGCCACGGAATACCGTCGCCGTCTACATCCTTGTAGCGGCCAAAATCCTTGCCCGATTCAAGCTCCTCGGCGGTCATCACTTTTCCGCGGTCATAGACCCGCGTATCGTCCCAGACGAACGGCTTGCACAGGCGCTGATTCATGCCGATGTCCAGGTCCGTCATCACGAAAACCGGCGTTTGCAGCCGCTCGGCGAGATCAAGAGCTGCCGCCGAATGCTCGAAACACTCGTACGGGTCTTCGGGAAGCAGCAGCACATGTTTGGTGTCGCCGTGCGAGGCATACGCGCATGACAACAAGTCCGCTTGTTGCGTTCGCGTCGGCATACCCGTTGATGGCCCACCGCGCTGCACGTTGACGATGGTTACCGGGATCTCGGCAAAGTACGCGAGCCCAATGAACTCGGTCATGAGTGAAACACCGGGGCCAGACGTCGCCGTGAAAGCGCGCGCGCCATTCCATCCCGCGCCGACCACCACGCCGATGGAAGCTAGTTCGTCTTCAGCCTGCACGATGGCGTATTTGTGTTGTCCGGTCACAGGATCGATGCGGAGCTTCTGGCAGTATTTTTCGAACGCTTCAGGCACCGAAGTGGAAGGCGTGATCGGGTACCACGCTGCCACCGTCGCGCCGCCGTAAACCAGCCCCAGCCCAATCGAGCTATTGCCGTCAACGAATATCTTGTCGCCCACCTGATCGCTGCGGCGCACGCGAATAGCGAGCGGAGCTGCGAGATTTTTCTTCACGTAATCTCGACCGAGATGCAGTGCGCGCACATTGGGCTCAAGCAGCCGTTCCTTGCCTTTGTATTGCTCGGCGAAGAGCTTTTCAAACACGTCTGCATCAACGTCAAGCAGCACCGAGAGCGCGCCCACGTAAATGATGTTTTTAAACAGTTGCCGCTGACGTGGGTCGGTGTAGGCCGCGTTGGTGATTTCGGTGAGCGGCACGCCGATCACGTTGATGTCAGTGCGAAATTTTGACTGCGGCATGGGCCGTGTGCTGTCGTAGAACAGATAGCCGCCGGCCTCGATTTCTGCAACGTCAGCGTCCCATGTCTGCGGGTTCATCGCCACCATCATGTCGACGCCACCGCGACGGCCTTCGTAGCCTTTTTCGCAAATGCGCGCTTCGTACCAGGTCGGCAATCCCTGAATATTGCTCGGGAAAATGTTGCGCGGGCTCACTGGCACGCCCATGCGCAAAATCGCTTTGGCGAACAATTCGTTCGCCGACGCCGAGCCGGAGCCGTTCACATTGGCAAACTTGATGACGAAATCGTTGATGCCCTCGACGGGTTTTACATTTTTCATGCGACCACCTCATCGGCGACTCTGATTTTTACCTGTGCACCGTCTCGACACGAAGGCCCTGCTTTCGTCGTGTTGAGCAGGAACTTTTGCATGTCCCAGGCGCCCGTCGGGCAGCGCTCTGCGCACAGGCCGCAATGCAGACAGACGTCCTCGTCCTTCGCCATGATGTGCCCGGTTTTCAGCTCCGCGGAAACATAGAGCGCCTGATCCTTGTTGCGTGCTGGAGCTTTCAGTCGTTCGCGCAGATCGTCCTCCTCGCCATTGACTGTGAAGGTGATGCAGTCCATCGGGCATATGTCGACGCAGGCGTCACATTCGATGCACGCGGACTCGGTGAACACGGTCTGCACGTCGCAGTTCAGGCAGCGATGCGCCTCCTTGAACGCGGTTGCCACGTCAAAGCCCAGTTCCACCTCGACCTTGATGCTGGCCAGCGCCATTTCGGCTTTGGCCCACGGCACCTTGAAGCGCAAATCGTTCGACGTGTCGTTGTCGTAGCTCCACTCGTGGATGCCCATCTTCTGCGACATCAGATTGGTCAATGGATCAGGCCGCTGATGAATATCCTCACCGTTCAAAAAACGGTCAATCGACACGGCGGCTTCATGCCCGTGCGCGACGGCGGTGATGATATTTTTCGGGCCAAACGCGGCGTCGCCTCCGAAGAACACATTCGGCACAGTGGACTGATGCGTCTCCTTGCCGAGCGTTGGCAGTCCCCATTTATCGAACTCAATCCCGCAATCGGCTTCGATCCACGGGAACGCGTTTTCCTGGCCGACGGCAACCAGAACGTCGTCGCATTCAATCAACGCATCAGGCTCGCCCGTCGGAACGAGCGTTCGGCGGCCTTTGTCGTCATAAACGGCTTTGACGATTTCGAAGGTCATGCCGGTGAGGCGTCCTCTGTCATGGATGAACGCTTTGGGCACATGAAAGTTGATGATCGGGATGCCTTCGTGCATCGCGTCTTCCTTTTCCCAAGGCGAGGCTTTCATTTCCTCGAACCCGCTGCGCACGACAACCTTA
The DNA here is from genome assembly GCA_043777615.1 of Burkholderiales bacterium. Classification (GTDB taxonomy): domain Bacteria; phylum Pseudomonadota; class Gammaproteobacteria; order Burkholderiales; family Casimicrobiaceae; genus Casimicrobium. The sequence continues at coordinate 4,672 of JAYWHV010000293.1, forward strand.
ACTTCGTCGCCGCCAAGACGACGCGAAGATCGACAGCAATCCATCGCCGTATTGCCGCCACCAAGCACGATCACACGCTTGCCAATTTTCGTGATGTGGCCGAAAGAAACGGAGGCTAACCAGTCGATGCCGATGTGAATATTTGCCGCTGCTTCCTTGCGTCCCGGCAAGACCAGATCGCGTCCGCGCGGCGCACCGCAACCCACGAACACGGCGTCGTAATTTTCGGCGAGCAGGCCGTTCATCGAATCGATACGCTGTCCACTCTTGAACGTCACGCCGAGATCGAGGATGTAGCCCGTCTCTTCATCTATCACTGATTCCGGCAATCGAAAGCGCGGAATCTGCGTTCTTATAAAACCGCCCGCCTTTTCCTCGCCGTCGAATACCGTTACGTCGTAGCCAAGTGGTGCCAGATCGCGAGCCACTGTCAGCGAAGCGGGGCCCGCACCGATACAGGCAACCCTTTTGCCGTTCTTCGGCGACAGCGACGGCATGCGATTCTTGACGTCGTCCTTCATGTCCGCCGCGACGCGCTTCAAGCGGCAAATCGCAACCGGTTCCGGATCGGCGCCGTTGTTCTCTTCCACGCGGCCCCGTCGGCACGCCGGCTCGCACGGTCGATCACAGGTGCGGCCGAGAATTCCGGGGAACACATTCGACGTCCAGTTGATCATGTAGGCGTCGCTGTAGCGACCCTGCGCGATCAGGCGGATGTATTCGGGGACGGGGGTATGGGCCGGGCAGGCCCATTGACAATCGACGACCTTGTGGAAATAGGTCGGATTTGAAATATCCGTACGCTGCAAGTTGCCTCCTTTTGGGAAGGCCTCTGTCGTCCGACTGAAACAACTGCAAGTACCAAAGTCGGGCAGGCAGGGTCTTCGTCGGCTTTAGGTTTGTGCTGGACTGCGGCTATTTTGTCGCAGCGCACAAAACGAAAGTCGTGAAGAAGTCTATGCCAATCGCTTTCAAAAGTGTTTGCAAGTCATCCCAGATTTAGAACTTCAGCTCCGATGGCAAATATTTCGTCAGCAAATCCTCGTAATACGGCTTCACGTCCGCCAGCTTGGGCCGATTCGGATTTTTGGAATACAAATCATACGGATTGAAGCGCTGCACCCACGGCTTCATCTCGTCGTCCTGTGCGTTGCACAGATGCTGATATTCGTTCTCGCGATGCCACGCATAAAAGCTGTGGAAGCGAATCATGTACAGCGCTGGCAGCGGCAGATGCGGCTGCATCATGTGATACAGGTACTCGTCATGCCCCCAGCTCATATGCACTTTTTCAAGGCCGCATTTCTCGCTGTAAACGCCCAGTTGCGTCTGCAATTCGGACCGCTTTGAATCCGGATTCAGCGCGAAGAATTCGGAGTAAACATTTTTTGATGAATACGCACAACCCGTCGGGAACGTGTCGCCCACCACCGCCCATTGCGGCTCGCCGAAGAGGCACAGCACCTTGCCCAGATCGTGAATGAAACCAGTCAGCACCATCCACTCGGGCTCGTTGTTGGCGCGCATCGCCTCAGCGGTCTGGATCAAGTGATCGATCTGGGGCAACGCAATGTCCGGATCGCTATCGTCAACCAGCGTATTTAAAAAATCCAGCGCAGCCCAAGGTGTCATCGTCGTGCGATTGAAGCCGAGATATTCCGCTTTTTTCTTGAGCACAAAATCATGCGTCTGATTCTGGTGATTCAGGCGATAAAACTCGCGTACGGTGTCGACCGCATCCACGCGCTGTGGCGCGGCGTAGTCGCGATAGGTAGATTTCTTTTGTTTAGCAACAATCATCACGCGGCCTCCGCCAATTTCTTCAGATTTTTAAGCCCGGCCTCAAAGTCCGGCCCCACCAACTTGTCCATAAACAGCCCGAACCAGCGAAACATCGGGTTCATGCCTGCGTCGCCCTTCATGGTCCAGGTGACTTTGCTGCCGCTGCCTTCTGGCGCGACGAACAGGTCACCGGTCGATGGCGTCATGCCTTCCATTGTCAGGATGTAGCCGACGCGCTTGTTTGTTTCAACGGCAGACCATTCCATGCCGCCATTGCCCTCGGATTTGCTCTTCCACGCCCATTTTGCGCCCGCAGCCGCGTCTGGCCCGGAGTAGGCGAGCTCCATGTTCGGATCGCGCTGATTCCACACGCTCCAGCGCTTCCATTCTTTCTGATTGGCGATCAACGGGAACACCTTTTCGGAGGGCGCATTGATCGTCACGCTGCGTTGCGCCGAGTAGCTGCTAGGCAACAAAAAGGCGATTGCGACCAGCAGTACAAGAAGACCCACCAGATATTTGAGAATTTTCAGAGCAAACTGCATTTGAACTCCTCTATATGAATTAAGTTTGAATTTTCGCCGACTTTTGGCGAATGCGGTACATTGCCGCGCTGCACCAATTCCGTGTAAACGTAATGCTAGATGCAGCGTTATCGACGCGCCCACCTTCTGGGCGAGCCAGACTCCAGGAATTTCAATGAACCGCTCCCTCCTCGTAGTGTCACTTTCAGCCCTTGCCGTAAGCGCGAGCTTCGCGCAGGCGACGATCAAAATTGGCGAAATCAACAGCTACAAAGCCCAAACCGCGTTTCTCGAGCCCTACAAAAAGGGTTGGGAACTCGCGCAGGAAGAAATCAACAAAGCCGGTGGCGTGGGCGGCAAAAAGCTGGAGACCCTGTTCCGTGACGACAACGCGAACCCAGGCGACGCCGTGCGTGCCGCCGAGGAGCTCGTCTCCCGCGAAAAGGTTGCCCTGATTTCTGGCACGTTTTTGTCCAACATCGGTCTCGCTGTCGGTGACTTTGCCAAGCAGCGCAAAGTGCTGTTCATCGCTAGTGAACCGCTCTCGGACAAGGTAACTTGGGGTAACGGCAACGAGTACACCTACCGTTTGCGCGCCTCCACCTACATGCAGACCACGATGCTGGTGCCGGAAGCCGCCAGGCTCAACAAAAAGCGTTGGGGCATTGTTTACCCGAACTATGAGTACGGCCAGTCCGCCGCGGCATCCTTCAAAAAACTCTTGATCTCGGCGCAGCCGTCCGGTGGTGTTGAATTCGTGGAGCAGGCAGCCCCGCTGGGCAAGATTGACGCAGGTGCCGTGGCGCAAGCCCTGATCGACGCCAAAGTGGACGCGATTTTTAATGTGACCTTCGGCGCTGATCTGCAGAAGTTTGTGCGCGAAGGCAACACGCGTGGCCTGTTCAAGGATCGCCCGGTGGTGAGCCTGCTCTCGGGCGAACCAGAGTACCTCGACACGCTGAAAGACGAAACGCCGACCGGTTGGCTGGTCACTGGCTACCCGTGGGAGCAGATCAACACGCCGGAGCACAAGGCGTTCCGTGAGGCGTACCTCGCCAAGTACAAGGATCATCCACGCCTGGGCTCAGTCGTCGGCTACGCCACGATGAAATCCATCGCCGCCATGCTCAAAAAATCTGGTTCGACCGATGTCGCCAAGATGCAGGCTGCGATGAAGAACCTCGTTGTCGATAGCCCGTTTGGAAAGATTACCTGGCGCGCGCAGGATAACCAGTCGACGATGGGGGCCTACGTCGGTCGCCTGGCGCAAAAGGACGGCAAAGGTGTGATGACTGGTTGGCGTTATGTTGATGGTAAAGATGTGCAGCCGACGGATGAAGAGGTGAAGCGGCTACGTCCACAATAACGCTCAATCGCCGCTGCGGCTTGCCCGTCTCCCGCAGTGCCGTCATCCTCGGCGGCAGCCGGGGATCCAGTTCGTAGTTACCACGAAGCGCCATGCAGTCCCCTCTCCCCTCGCGGGAGCGGATTAGTGTGAGGGTGCTCGTTGAATGATGTGGTTCGCCTGCCACCAGCCGCTCATGCCGCGGGGCAGTCACTTTCTTTGCTTCGCCAAAGAAAGTAACCAAAGAAAGGCGACCCCGACATTCGCCCTGATCCGAGATTTGAAGCGAAAACGTCGCGCGGTCCGAAACTCGCTGCGCTCAAACAACGGAC
>JAYWHV010000294.1:0-8643 GCA_043777615.1 Burkholderiales bacterium
CGTGATGGCCGAGCTCACGATGGCTTCGCTGAACGGCATGCCTTCGCGCACCTGAAGATTGATGAAGTCCACGAGCAGGATGGAGTTCCGCACGATGATGCCCGCCAGTGCAATCATGCCGATCATGCTGGTTGCGGTGTATTGCGAGCCGAGCAGGGCGTGCCCCGGCATCACGCCGATGATGGTGAGCGGGATCGGAGCCATGATGATGAGCGGCGTCAGGTACGAGCCAAACTGCGCCACCACCAGCAGATAAATCAGGATCAGGCCTACGCCGTATGCTGCGCCCATGTCGCGGAACGTCTCGTAGGTGATTTGCCATTCGCCGTCCCACTTGATGGCGTAATCCCGATAGCCGTCTTCAGGTTGGCTAATGAAGTACTCGACGAGTTTTCCTGCGCCCGGTGTGATGATTTTTTCGATCTCGCTGCGCATCGAAAACACGCCGTACAGCGGGCTGTCCAGCTTGCCCGCCATGTCGGCGACGACATAGTTCACCGGCAGCAAATCCTTGTGGTGGCTCGGCTGCTCCCGCACGGTATCGGTCACAGTCACCAGCTCACGGATCGGGATCAGTTTGCCCTCGGTACTGCGCACGGTTAGTTGCAGCAGCGTATTCAGATCGCCATGACGATCCGCGGGCAGTTGAATTGTTGCCGCGGCCGGATACTTGCTGTGATCATGCAGGTAAGCTGTGGCCTCGCCTGCGAGACCGGCGCGCAAGGTACTCACGATGACTTGCTGTGGCACCCCCAGCATGGCAGCTTTGCGCCGGTCAACCACGAGCAGTGTTTTCGGTGCGGCACTAATACTGCTGTCGTCAACGTCCACAACCCCCGGCGTTTTCGCGAAAACAGCTCGAACCGCTTTGGCGACTTGCGAACGGCCTTCGGCTTCCGGGCCGTAAATTTCGGCCACGATCGGAGAGAGCACGGGCGGTCCTGGCGGTACTTCGACGACTTTCACATTGGCGCCAAAGCGGCTGGCGATCTTTTGCAGCTCTGGGCGAACTCGCATGGCAATCGCGTGGCTCTTTTCAGTACGTTGATGCTTGTCAACGAGATTGACTTGCAGGTCGCCTACATCACCGGCGCTGCGCAAATAGTACTGGCGCACCAGACCGTTGAAATTGATGGGCGCTGCCGTTCCGGCGTACGCCTGGTAATCGGTGACCTCAGGCGCCGTCGCGAGGTACGCGCCCATCTCATGCAACGCTGCGGCGGTCTGCTCGACCGGTGTGCCCGCGGGCATGTCGACGATCACCTGAAACTCTGATTTATTGTCGAACGGCAGCATCTTGAGCAGCACGAGCCCGCCGATGGGCAGCGCGACCGAAATTGCAATCAGTGCCGCCACGCCCAATCCAAGGAGCCGGCGATTGCGCTTGCCGCTGCGCTCATCCAGCAACGGCGTAAACACGCGTTGAAACAGCGGCGCCAGTTTGCCGCTCAGGCCGCTGTGCGCGCCAGCCGAGTGTCCGTGCGCTGGCTTTTCTTTCATCCACAAACGGGCGAGCCACGGCGTGACGACGAATGCGATGGCCAGCGACAGCACCATGCCCATGCTCGCGTTGATCGGGATCGGGCTCATGTATGGGCCCATGAGACCGGACACGAACGCCATCGGCAGCAGTGCCGCGATCACGGTGAGCGTCGCGAGAATCGTCGGGCCGCCCACTTCGTCCACGGCTCCGGGAATGATTTGCGCGAGTGTCCGATCCGGATAAAGCTGCTGGTGACGATGGATGTTTTCGACGACCACAATGGCGTCATCGACCAGGATGCCGATGGAAAAAATCAGTGCGAACAGCGAGACACGGTTCAGCGTAAATCCCCACGCCCACGAGGCGAAGAGGGTGGCCGTGAGTGTGAGGATCACGGCCGTGCCAACGATGGCGGCTTCACGACGACCGAGCGCGAAGAAGACCAGCGCCACGACTGACAACGTGGCGAACAGCAGTTTCTGGATCAGTTTCTGAGCCTTGTCGTTTGCTGTCGCACCGTAGTTGCGAGTTTCCGCGACCAGCACGTCTGCGGGGATCACCGTATTTCGCAGGGAGTCGACTCGGCGCATGACGGCATTGGCCACATCAATCGCGTTTTCGCCAGCCTTCTTCGTAACGGCGATGGTGACGGCCGGGTATTCGCCGCCTTCCTTGCCCGCAACACCGTGCCAAACGTACTTGCTGGGCGGTGGCGGGCCGTCGCGCAGATTGGCGACGTCGCGCAGGAACACGGGCTTGGCGCCGCGAACCGCGACGATCAGGTCCCCTACTTCACTCGCCTGCTTGAGGAAAGGGCCCGATTCAACGGAAACCGTTCGATTGCCGGATATCAGATCGCCTACGGGCAGACCCAGATTGGCGGATAACAACGCCGAACGCAAATCGGAAACGGTGACGCCAACGCTTGCCATGCGAGCCGGATCGATTTCGACGAGGATGGCGCGACCGGGTCCGCCGATAGTGGTGACCTCCCGGGTACCATTCACGCGCTTGAGATCGGACTCGATGCTGTGCGCGACACGCTCCAGATCGTAGGCACCGGTCGCAGCCATCTTGCTGAACAGCGTCAGTGTCACGATGGGTACATCATCAATGCCTTTTGGCTTGATGATCGGATCGAGCACGCCGAGCCGTTTCGGCAGCCAGTCGGCGTTGGAATTGACGGTGTCGTACAGCCGCACGAGCGCTTCGGTGCGCGGCACTCCGACCTTGAACTGAACCGTGAGAATGGCAAGCCCCGGTCGCGAAACTGACATGACGTGTTCGACGCCCGAGATTTGCGCCAGCACCTGCTCGGCGGGCCCGGCGACCGATTGCTCGACATCGCGGACTGCGGCTCCGGGGAACGGGATGAGCACGTTGGCCATCGTCACGTTGATCTGCGGCTCTTCTTCGCGCGGTGTCACCATGACAGCAAATACGCCGAGCAGTAGCGCGACGAGAGCTAACAGAGGCGTGATCTGCGCACTCTGGAAGAACGCAGCAATACGGCCCGAGACGCCGAGCCGTGTGGGAGATTGCAATTGCGGATTCATTACTTCGCCGCGTTGTTCGGCACGCGTGCTGCGGCTTGCGGATCAAGGGCAATACGCTCACCCGGCATCAGTCCCGCGAGAATTTCAACGCTGTCACTGCTGACGCGTCCGAGACGAACCTGCCGCAGCAGCGGACGACCGTTGGCATCCAGTACATACAGGCCAGTCATTTCCGCCCGGCGCACGACAGCGGAGGTTGGTACGGACACGCGCCCGGCGTTTGCCGTCGATGCGGCGGACGTAGGCAACCAGAGGCGTGCAAACATGCCCGGCGTGATGCCGCCCAACCCGGACGGCAGATCAGCGCGAACCTGCACCGTATGCGTACTGGCGTCGACGGTCGGCAGCACCTGAATCTGTGTGGGCGTAATCAATCGCTCGGCTCCACTGACGCCGGGGATCTCTGCTTTGGCTGAAAGGCTCTGCGCTGATGACGTCAGCGAGGTTTGCGGAACCGATGCGGTCACCCGAAGTGCCGTCGGATCGTAAATCGTGAGCAAAGGCCGACCTGGCATTGCCATGTCACCGAGTGTCGTCGGCACGTCGGACACAACGCCCGCGTACGGTGCACGTACGATGTTGAACCCGGTCTGCGTACGCGCTGCACCTGCCTGCGCGAGTTGCGCGTTCACCTGTGCCTGTGTTGCCTTGAACTGCGATTCGGCGCGCTCCAACGCGGCCTGACTGATGTAGGCCTTCTGGAAAAGCTGCTTCTGCCGTTCGAAGTCTTTGGCAGCAACATCGAGCAATGCGCGCGACGCCTGCACCTGTGCGTCGCCGGCGGCAACGTTCTGATCCGCGGCACGCGAGTCGATGCGCAGCAGCACTTGGCCCGCTTTCACCTGGTCACCGACCTTGGCGTCAAGCAGCACGACTGCGCCCGACACCTGAGCGGAAATCACCGTCTGCCGCACCGCCTCGACGACGCCATCGAAACTGCTGCTGTCGTTTCCGACCGCTGCCTTGACCTGCAGTGTGACCAGCGCTGGAGCAACGACTGTCGCAGCACGCGCAGAGACCGCGAGGGCGGTGCCGAGGAGAAGTGCGGGGAAAAGCATTCGTTGGGTCAACATGGTTGGGCCGGTTTTTATGAAGTTCAAAAGTGTTCTTCCTGATGCACTCACAGCAATTGGTTGCTTTGTCGTGCAGCTTAGATGTAGTATTTGCGCAAATAGTTAAATAGTCAAGTAGTTGTTTGTGCATTTAATTGAAACAGATGATGTGGATCAGGTAAAAATGGCGACCTCACCACTTCCCGCGTTTTTTCGAATGGAAGGCTTACCCGACGAGGCGCTCAAACAGGTTGCGGCCTACTTTCAGGCGCTATCCGAACCGACGCGCCTGCAAATCCTCAATCTGCTGCGCGAAAAAGAGCGCAATGTGGGCGAGTTGGCGCAGTTGTGCGGCTACACGTCCGCCAACGTTTCGCGGCACCTGACGTTGCTAACGCAGCACGGCCTGGTTGCCCGCGAGAGCCGCGGCAACAGCGCCTATTACCGAATTGCCGACCGGGCGGTGTACCAGTTGTGCGATCTGGTCTGCGGCAATATCGCGCGGCAAATGGATCGGGCTGCCGGGGGCCGGGCGATGTTCGCTGCGGCCGTACGAGACTGACGGCGACAGGACGTTGTCAGGCCATCGCGTTTTGTGCGTCTGAGTCGAAACCTGGTGATAGCACGATCGTTGTCCGGAAAAGTCTTTTCTCACTCCACGACTCGCGCGACGCTCACTTCGTAGAATCGGCTGATGCTCGTTGTTTCAGGTTTAACCAAGCGCCACCCGAATGCGCCACGTCCTATTTTTCGGGATCTCAACTTTTCTGTTTCAGCAGGGCAAATCGTTGCGTTGGTGGGCGAGTCGGGCGTTGGCAAAAGCACTCTACTGAACTGTATCGCGGGGCTGGAGACGGCTGAGGCGGGCAGCGTGCTGCTTGGCTCGCTTGACATGATGTCGCTTGCCGAGGCTGAGCGGGCGAGGCTTAGGGCGGCGAGCATTGGTTTCGTGTTTCAAGCGTTTCATGTGTTGCCGACGTTGACGGTTGCGCAAAACATTGCGGTGCCGTTGTTGCTGACGCGGGTGCCGCTCGCGGAACATGTGGTGTGCATCAACGCCTTGCTTGATCGCGTCGGTCTCGCGGATTTTGGCGCGAGATGGCCTGCGTCGCTGTCGGGCGGTGAGCTGCAACGCGTTGCGATTGCGAGGGCGTTGGTTCACAAACCGCAGCTAATCCTGGCCGACGAGCCGACGGGGAATCTTGATCCACGCACGGCGAACGAGGTTTTGTCGTTGCTGCTGGATCGTTGTCGAGAGCAAAAAACAGCGGCGCTGATCGTCACGCATTCCGCGCAGGTCGCGGCGCGCTGCGACCATACATTGACGCTGACGCCCGAGGGTTTACAGGCGTGAAGTCGGCCTCATGACGCTCGCGCTGTGGTTGATCAAGGCGCAGTTTCAGACGCGATTTGCGGCGACGCTGCTTTCAATGCTGGCGATCGCGTTGGGCGTGGCCCTTGGCTTTGCAATTGACCTGATCAACACTGCTGCGCTCAACGATTTTTCGCGGGCCATGAAAAGCGTGCAAGGCGAGCCAGACGCGGTAATCGTTTCGCGCGACAGCGCTGCCAGCGTTCCGTTGGCTGTCATCAATAAAGCCGCACGGGACCCGGCGGTGTTGGTGGTCGCGCCAGTGATTGAAGTGCGGGTGCGCATCGACAACGAATCCGCCACGGTTCGCTTGATCGGGCTCGATGGGCTCACCGCGCCCGCTGTGATGCCTGATTTACTACCGCGTCAAAGTGCGGAGGTGCCGGGGAATATGTTCGAGGATGGCGTTTATCTGTCTCGCGCATTGGCTGCGCGTTTGCAGCGCAGGGCAGGTGACGCGGTCACGATCACACGCGGTGATGTGATGTGGCGGACGCGCATCGCGGGCGACCTCCCTGCAACGCGGGCCGAGGACTTGATTGCTGTCGCGGACATTGCATGGGTGCAGGCACTATTTGGGCCGGCCGATGCGGTGTCGGAAGCGCGGATTCGACTCGCGGCGCAAACCAATGTTGAAACCTGGAGAAAAGCTGCCTCTGCAACTCTTCCACCGGGTTTGATCATCAAAGCCGCAGCAGACGAAGGCGCGCGCGTTTCCAATTTGTCGCGGGCTTATCGCGTCAATTTGAATGTTCTGGCGCTGGTGGCGTTGCTGACTGGCGGCTTCCTTGTGTTCGCCACGCAGTTAACGGCGGTCGCGCAACGATCAACACAGTTTGCGTTGCTCGGCGTGCTAGGTCTGACTCCAATGCAGCGCATGGCGCAAGTGCTTTTTGAGGCGATTACGATTGGCATTCCCGGCTCGGCATTGGGTTTGGTGCTGGGCTATGCGCTGGCATTCGCCTTCACACGATTGCTGGGGGGTGATTTGGGCGGTGGCTACTTTTCTGGCAGCGCGCCGACGATTGTGGCAACGCCGTTGTCGATGCTCATTTTCGCTGCGCTGGGCTGTGCGGCGAGCCTCATGGGTGCGGCGTATCCAGCGTGGCTCAATCGCACGCAACCGCTCGCAGCAGCGCTCAAAACAGGCTTCGCACATCGGCCTCCACAAGCGCACAAGCAGCGCGGCGTGCTGCTCGTCGCGTTGTCATTGTTTGCGATCGCTTTGTCACAAGCGCCAGCCATTGCGGGGCTACCTTTCGCTGGTTATGCGGCGATCGCAGTGGTGCTGGTGATTGGCATCGTTGCTGCTCCGCTGGCGACGCACGTGTTGTTCGGACACCTATCGCGCTACAACCTGCCGCCCGCGCAGCGTATCGCCGTTCAAAACGTTGCTCAGGCCCCATTGATGGCGCAGGTTGCGGCCAGCGGTCTTATCGTAAGCTTTGCGTTGACCGTGAGCATGGTGATCATGGTGTCGAGTTTTCGCGTGGCTGTCGACATGTGGCTCGATGAGGTGTTGCCCGCGCCGATGTATGCGCGCAGCAAAGCCACACCGTTACCGCAAGCTGCGCTCGACGCGTTGAATCGAACCGATGCGCCATTTGCAAAGAGCGAGAGCGCCGCGTTTTCCAGTCTCACGCTCGACGTTTCGCGGCCCGCCGTTGCATTACTGGTTCGCGAGATAAACCGTGATGATCCCGGTATCCGATTGCCGTTCACCGGGCCGGTGATTGCAGTGCCGTCTGAGCAAACCGCGGTGTGGGTGAGCGAGCCTATGGCGGAGCTTTACGGTCTTGCGCCGGGGCAACAATTGCGATTGCCTCTTTTGGGGCGCGACACGGACGTGTTCATCGGCGGCGTGTGGCGCGACTATGCGCGGCAGTTCGGCTCTATCGTCATGAGCCGCAGCGATTACGAAAAGCTCGGCGGTCGTTTTGAACCCACCGACCTTGCGTTATGGCCGCATGCGGGACAGGAAGTTACCGCAAAAAATTGGCTCGGCAGTTACGTCAAACAATACGGACTCGAGTTTTCAGAGAGTGCCGAGATCCGCCGATTGTCGCTGTCGATCTTCGACAAAAGTTTTGCCGTAACTTACGCGCTTGAGGCCGCCGCGATGTTGATTGGCCTGTTCGGTTTGGCGGTCACGCTTGCAGCCAGCGTTTGGCTTCGCGCTCGTGAATTGGCCACACTCACCGCACTCGGTTTTGACCGCACGATGCTGACACGTGCGGTGATGTTTGAAGGACTGATGATTGCCAGTATTGGGCTGGCGATTGGCTTGGTGTGCGGCGTTGCAGTCGGCGCGCTGCTAACGCATGTGATCAATCCACAGGCGTTTCACTGGCGCATGCAGCTTCATATTCCGTGGTTTGTGGTGATGGTTGGTGTGGCGTTCACTTTGTTGGCGGGGCTGGTGGCGAGCCGTTTCGCTGCACGGCAAACGACGCTGTTACCTGCCGCGCGGGTGTTGGGGAGTGTGCAGTGAAACGCCGTGCGTTCTTGATGTCCTGCTTGCTGTCGGCAGTCGCTGATGCTTCGCCACAATACGCAAAGGTGCTGCGTGGATTGACGCTGCAATTTCCGCGTGATCACGGCGCGCATCCTGACTTCCGAACGGAATGGTGGTACGTCACGGGCGCGCTCGATTTGCCGCGTAAAGATATCGGTTTTCAGCTCACTTTTTTTCGTGTGCGAACGGGGTTTGCTGAGGCGCTGGAATCAACGATTGGCGGGAGCCAAATCCTTTTTGCTCACGCTGCCGTAACGTTACCGGGCGACAAATTGCTACATGCAGAGCGCGCCGCTCGCGCAAATCTTGGCGCGGGATTCTCGACGACTGATTGCGACGTGCATATCGGCGCCTGGCAGATGCAGCGCAGCGCGTCGGATGTATTCACGTTGCAAGTGCAAGACGCGCAGTTTGCGTTTGATCTAACGCTCAAGCCAACGCAGCCAAAAATGCTTCAGGGCGACGCGGGTTTTTCGCAGAAAGGCGCCCGTGCCGAGCAGGCGAGCTACTACGTGAGCTGGCCGCAGTTGCAGGTTGAAGGGAGCATCGTTCTCGACGGTAAACCCCAGCGAGCGCGCGGTAAAGCCTGGTTTGATCATGAATGGTCGAGCGAGGTGCTTGGTGAGGCAGATGTCGGCTGGGACTGGCTCGGCATCAACCTGTCT
>JAYWHV010000295.1:0-8631 GCA_043777615.1 Burkholderiales bacterium
ACGCCGTGAGTCGCACCCTGAAAGTTGGCCATGCCCGCCGCACCATTGTTGATGATCAATCGTTGAGATCCATCCACCGAAAAATCGCGTGCATGCGGAAGGCAAGTGTGTGAAGACGCAAAAGCGAGGACGTCAGCCTCCCTGAAAAATGTCTCGATATCGCGTTCAGAAGTGAGCTTTGCGTTCGGCACATCGCCAGAGCAATTTGCTTCGACAGATGACAAGCACTCGGCCGCAAACGACCAGCCCGAAAGCGACTCGGCGTCGCCATGAACGATGCCGATTCGTTGGCCACCGATACAGAGAATCCGGCTCATGGGCAACTCGCCAAGCTGGCTAACGAGGTCTGGAGCGCCGCTTGCGGTTAGGCGAAGCTGCGTCATGATTTCGTTCGACCAGTCGACTACCTGCGGGTTGACATAGCTCGGATAGTCGCAGCCGCAACCCACGTCCTCCGCCGCGGCAATCGCGTGCTCAACATTGCCGCAGATGGCAGTGTGCTTGAGCACCGTCGTGTTGATTTCGATAAAGCTCGCGGCGTCGATATCGAACCAGTTGTGATCGCCGTTGAACATCAGCGTGACTGCATTGCCAGCCGCAATTTCGGCGCTCTGCATGCGCAAAATTTCGCGTAGCGCGAACACGTTGCCGTAAAGCCCGCCAATGACATAGGCGGTGTGCGCATTGGTAGTCGGACTGTTTCGGAGCGTACGGGGCGCATAGCGATACTGGAGCGAACAACCGGCCCCCTCAGCCTCGATCGTCGGAGTCGGCACGGCGCTCACTTACGCCTTCGCCTTGATGCGACCTACGGCGATACCGGCTCTCTCGATGACGTCGTACATTTTGTGACTGGACTTTACAAAGCCCGTATAGCGATTCGGCAATAGCGCCTTGGCTTCATCCGGCGTCAGCGACGCAAGAATCGATTGCACCTGCGCAGCCATCGCCGCAGACGCCGTTTTTGGTACTGCAATAGCGTCGTTCGGAAGCGGATCGGATGTCCACACGATGGGCACGCTCTCGGCCTTGATACGACCGGATGAAATCATCGCATTACGGTTGCGGTCATAGTCCGTTGCCAGATCAACCTGACCTTCCTGCACGGCGATTTCATTGGCCGGGTGCGAAGAGCCCTCACGGTACTGCCAGAACGTTTTCGGGTTGATTTTCCACACGTCCTGCGCGTAGAACGTCGGAATCAGCCAGCCGGACGTCGAGCCGAGATCAGCAAACGCTATGGACTTGCCGCGTGTGTCGTCGGGGAATTTTGAAACCTTCAGATCGGGGCGGGCGATGATGATCGCCTGATAGGTCGCCTTCCCGTCATATTTCACGGTCGCAACCGCCTGACATTCCGTCGCGTTGTTGGCAATGATGTAACCCCATGGCCCCATCCATGCGCAGTCCAGTTGACCCGAACCCATTGCAACCGCCAGTCCGGCCCAGTCGGTACTCACCTGCAAGTCGAAGTCTGCCGCGCCCAGTTGTTTTGCCAGATGTGCAAATATCGGTGTGAATGACTTTTTGGTGTCCCCGGCGGACGGCAAAAAGGGCCCAACACCGAAGCGCAGTTTCTTTGATTGTGCCCGGGCTATCTGAAATGTCGGAGCCATGCCGAGCGAGGCGCCAGCCGCGATGGTGAGAAAGTTGCGGCGTGAAGTCATGAGCTCTCTGGAAAACTTTGAGAAAAAAGTGCACGAATCTTGCGGCGCGGCTGGCAGGCAGTCGCGCCGATGCAAGATTTACAATTATATTTTGTCGCTCAAACCCCTTCAAAGCTTACAGCCGCAGCTTTCAATCCTTTGAGCCTGTGGTTCGGCGACGGTACGAGTTCCGGGGAGATTCAGTTCTGAGTGTCGAAGACAGTCGCAACCGTGGTTAAACTCCCGAACATCGGGATTGGCAAATCGTTAAGAGCTGGTCCTGACAACCACAGACCGCGACCGCAGCCTGAACACGAACGACGGATTGCGGTATTGGGCGCGAAAGTCGTGCGTGGCCGCAGCCGAGGTGTCGTCAGTAATTTCCAGCACCGGCCATTTGAGGCGTCTTTATAGCGAGCGCCGAAGCGAGTGGTTGATTCGAAGCCTCCAGTACACGCACGTCGCGCTTTGACTTGCCCCGCATCGCATCGAGAGCCGAGCGCTCCTCTTCGAGACGCTTCTTCTTGCGCAGTTGCCGACGATATGACTCGGAGTCGAGTACGGCGGTAAACGGTTCGTCGACGCGGTTAGCTTCGGCATACGCTCGCGCAGCGCGACCCATCGCAGCTTTCCCGTTCGGCTCCATCATGCGCAACATCGCCTCCTGCAGACTGCGAACGTCGCCACCGCGAACCATCAAACCCGTGACACCGTCAAGCATCAATTCCGCCGGTCCGCCAATGTCGGTCACAATGACTGGCAATCCGGACGCTTGAGCCTCCAGCGGTGCGTTGCCCCAGGTATCTGTCGTGCTTGGAAAAACTTTGATATCGCAGGAGGCGAGCGCTGTTGCAAGGCGGTCGCCGTGAAGATAGCCGGTGAACGTTGCTGGCAATCCCGCGAGTTGCTCGGTGAGGGCGGCCCTGTGCGGACCATCACCGATGATTACCAGATGGGCGTTTGACGCGGTTTCGTGCAGCTTCCTGAACGCAAGCGCAAGGATATGAAGATTCTTTTCGACGGCAACCCGACCTACGTACACAAATTTTATGGCGTTCGCAGCGATGCCAAAATCCTGCCAGAAATCCTCGACGCGCTTGCACGGATGAAAGCGCTCGACATCAACCCAGCGATCAAGAATCAGGAGCTTCCGGTTACGCAAGCCGCGCTTGTGCAGGTGCCTGGCGACGAATTGCGAAGGTACGAGCATTTCATCAACCGAATGGTAGAACATGAGCATGTACTTCCACGCCATCGCTTCCAGGCTCACATCCTTGGTGTAATTTTCGACGTACTCGGGGAAACTCGTGTGATAGGTCGCCGCTGTTTCGATCTGGAGTAGCTTGGCGGTAACCAATCCGGCAAGACCCACAACGCCGGGTGTACTTATTTGCATTTTTGTGAAGCCGGTCTCCTGCAGGTACTTCAGCATGTCGAGCAAGGGAGGAAAGCAAATCTGCAAGCCGTCGTACTGCGGGAAGCCCACGTGCGCAACCGCTCGGAACATCTTGAGCCTTCCTGCGGCAATGAATCCAGCGTTGTCGGGATCTTGCGCAAGGCGTTCAAAATCGCAGGCGGCAACGCAGGTGACAACCGTGAAGTCAATGTCGCGACGAATCGATTCGCGAATCATTCGTTTGATGCTGTTCGATACTCCATTGATTTCGAAGAATGTGTCGGTGACCAGCGCTACTTTTTGCGACTCGCGCACCTTGAATGCCCGACGAACGTCGCGCGCGATCTGACAGTCGGCGCTTTGTGCCATGAACGCGACGAGGTAGGGCAACGAAACAAACAGGTTCGATGAGACCAGGGCAACCGATTCCTTGACTGCACTCACCATGTTCTGTGGTCCGGTACGGCGAAGATTTCGCACATAGTGCGCAAAAATGCGATTCACCAGCGTGGTGATCACCAGAAAAATTCGCTCATCCATTTTGGTCGCAACGTTTACCTTGTCCCGGAAGTCGGAGTCGGCGAGCATTTCGAAGACCTCCGCTTCCAGCACCGCTTCAAAAGACTTGCTCCCACCACCACGCGACCAGATCTGTTTGATTTGGTACAGACCGTGGCGCACCCGAAAGGACAGCTTATCGAAAAAGCTCTGGTTATCGGCGTCGAAAACCACCTTCAATAGCGACTGCATGGAGCCCCCGACGGACACAGCTTTTTGCGACGCATTGGTATTGCGGGAGTCGCCACCTTCGTACAAGAGCTTGAGGATCGAATGGGCGATGGTGACCGGGCCACCGTGTATGCCGTCTGCACGGCTCCGGCGTGCGCGGATCGCATCCACCATCGCGTTAGCCGATAGTGGCGCTGCAAATTCCAACTCAAACTCAGTCCAGGTTGTGCCCGGATTGATACCGGCATGATCGTCCGATCCGCCCACCACGGACTTGAGCCACGGCGTAAGCCCCTTGGGTTCGATCCCGTGCTTATTGGCGAGTCGCTCGATGCCAGTACGATCAAGGCCGCGCACGATCTCCCAGGTCAGGTCGTTAAGCACCCGTGTTCGAGCGCCGTTTCGGACTTCAATGCAGTTGCAGAGCAGTAGCGCCTTTTCAATGTGCGCGGCACTCAATGAACCCTCGCGCCCATACGGTCGATTCTGTGTACTCATCAGCGGGTGTGTCATGAAATACGTGAGCTTGTTGCCCGCGTAGTTTGGTACGTCCTCGGCCGCTATTTGTGAATCGATATAAGCAACCATTTCGTAGACATTTGCACGCAGCCGGTCAACTTCGGCAAACTGCGACTCGGTCATGTTTCCGACTGTGATGTGGATGTTGCAGCCGTCTTCCGGGAAGGTGGTGGTCATTTCGGAACTAATGAACACATCCTTTAAACCGCGGTCAAGCATCGCTCGTACGCCGTCGATGGAGTTGTGATCCGTGAGTGTCACCAGCGACATGCCTCGCTTCCTGAGCATGTTGTGGAGCTTGATAGGGTCTGAGTAGGACTCGGGAATCGAGAAGCTGTTTGCGGCGTAGTAGTCGGTGACATTCGAGGCGTAAGAATGAAGGTGGAAGTCCACGCGTTCAATACGACTGTTCGTGATCATGGTTGTGGCTCTGTCGTATTGCATTGTCAAACCCCGCTTCTTTTGTCTGCCATGTCGGCAAGCTTCTTTGGGGGAACACGGGTTGCTACAACGCAGCCCAAGCTGTTGCTGCATGCTTGTCCCCGACATGTAATGGAACAAACGAGTGTGACTGGTCGATGTCTGATGCGTGGCGGTTTTACGTCAGAAAGGTGGTGCGCGATTCATCGTTCTGTCATGGTCGAGGGCTACAACCACTCCTCAGTCCTTGGCAATTGAACGCATGAACACACTAGGGAGACGATGATGAGCGGATT
This sequence comes from Burkholderiales bacterium, assembly GCA_043777615.1. Classification (GTDB taxonomy): domain Bacteria; phylum Pseudomonadota; class Gammaproteobacteria; order Burkholderiales; family Casimicrobiaceae; genus Casimicrobium. The sequence goes on from JAYWHV010000295.1 coordinate 5,007, forward strand.
CATGGAACAACTTCGGGAGCAGCGCTGGGACGATCACCGCTACTACCACCACAGTCGCATCAACCAGAGTCTGCATCTGGTGAGCGCGATCAGCTTTGTCATTGGGTATGTCCTGCTCTTTTACGCTCCCGCAATGGCCGCGCTCGTGTGCTGGCTGGTCGGAATGGTGTCCCGACAATCGGGGCATTTCTTCTTCGAACCGAAGGGCTATGACGAAGTCAATCACGCTACTCATGAGCACAAGGAAGACATCAAGGTTGGCTACAACCTGAAGCGGAAGATTGTGTTGATGATTATCTGGGCGGCATCGCCGCTCGTGCTCTGGTTCGATCCAACGTTCCTTGGCGCTCTTCCGCAACCTTCAACCACACTGGAATTCGTTAACAACGTCGGCATGTTGTGGCTTGCCATTGGCATAGGCGGACTGCTGTTCCGCACGATCCAGCTGTTCTTCATTCGCGACGTCGAAACGGGTGTGGTGTGGTTCACCAAGATCCTGACTGACCCATTTCACGACATCATGCTTTATTGCCGCGCTCCGCTTCACCTGATGCGTGGCGAGCTGATCGACCCCAATGTGGCAAAGCGCTAGGAGTTACAAGCCTCGAAGGCGATCCGAGTTCGCTGCCCGCGCATGCGGCGATTCTGCATTCTCAAAACCGGTGCGCGATCAACTCTCGGAAGATGCGTCGCCGGATATCTTTGTTCGTCACGTTGGGGCTCAACCACCACCACCCATCGCGCTGCATTGCTTTGGCTGCAACGACGAAACGATCCATGACAGTTGCGAATTCCTGTTCGGTGTAGTTAAGACTGAAAATCAATCGGCCTGTGCCGACCCAGCTAAGCGCCAGACCTTCTGCCCTCAGGTAGTACTGAAGCATCCAGTTGTAGCAACTGGGTTGGGTGTAGAGCACCGTCCAGATGGACGACAGATTTGCCATTTGCACGGGGAGATGCTCGCTTTGCAGTCGACGGTTGAATTCCGTGGCACGACGCTCCCAGACTTGATCCAGATTCGCGTAAATCTCCAGCGCATGCGGTGTGTTGATGTAGTCGAGGAAGGCGTCCATCGCGCCCATGACGTAAGGGTGAGTGTTGAATGTGCCTCGTGCGAAACAGATGTCGGCAGGACGATCATCGCGAAAGCGCTTCATCCATTCGCGCTTGCCACACACCGCGCCGACCGGCAAACCGCCACCCAAAGTCTTGCCATAGGTCACCATGTCGGCGCGCACGCCAAAATATTCCTGGGCACCGCCACGGGCAATTCGAAATCCGACAAACACTTCGTCAAATATCAACGCGATTCCGCGCTTCGTACACACTTCACGCAACTCTTTGAGCCACGCGGTGTAGGCTGCGCGATCAAACTCGGCCCGTCGCGAACTGTCGAGCAACGACGAATCACCGGGCGCTCCGGCATTAGGATGCAAACTCTGAAGCGGATTCACCAGCACGCAGGCGATGTCACGCCGCGTTGCCAGTACTTTCAACGCGGCTGCGTCCATATCTTTCAGGGTGTAAGTATTTTTCGCTGCAACCGGATTACCCACACCGGGTTGCACATCGCCCCACCAGCCGTGATAGGCGCCGCAAAACCGTACGAGGTGGCTGCGCTTCGAGTGATATTGCGCGAGACGCACCGCCTGCATAACGGCCTCCGTGCCCGACATGTGGAACGAGACTTCGTCAAGTCCGGAGATCGCCTTCAATCGCGCCACATTCTTCACCATCACCGGGTGATACGCACCGAGCACAGGTCCCAGTGCCTGTACTTGCGCAGCGCCGTGTTCAATACACCACTTGTAAAAGTCGTAGCCAAATACGTTCACGCCGTACGAGCCAGTGAGGTCGAAGAGCTGATTGCCGTCGAGGTCCGTAACAAGCACGCCTTCCGACTGGTTCACGAACACGCCCCCCTTGAGATGCGCACGAACATGACGACTGAACTGGAACGGAACGCGGTACTGCGACGTGAACTGCAAATCCGAAACACTTTCTGCAACCTCGGCCGTCATGCGGGCACTTGTGGCGAATCGCGACTCGTAAAGTGCGCTGAGCTTTGTGAAAGCGGCACGGCGAATCGCGACCACATCATCTGGCGCATCATCCACTTTGAAAAAATCGGTGTCGTTGTACTCGTAGGAGGGCACCCACTTCGCAATCTGGCGCGACATTTTGGCGTGTCCCGCCAGCGAGCGGTGCTTGGCCAAAGACAGTTGAATCCGGGCCCGAAGTTTCGGCAGCGCTGCAAGCGGAATCACAGTGGCCAGTGCGGCAAGCGTCAAGGTATTCATCAAGGATTCCATAATTACTCCTGCTCCCATGTATAGCGGAGCCAGATGAAATGCTTGTGACACTGCGTAAGCTCTTTCAGCAGCTGATGAGCCAGGAGCAGCTCAATTTTTTATTGACGAATCGAATACCGAGGCGCTCACTGACAATCTTCATGGGTTGGTTCAGCAAGATTGAAAACCCTTTCGTTCGCGACTTGTCAATTGGTCTGTGGCGGCGCTTTGCTGACATCCATCTGGACGAAGCCAAAAAGTCGAGCTTCACCAGTCTGCACGACTGCTTTATTCGTGAGTTGAAGCCAGGACTCAGGCCAATCGACGCCGGTGCGCAAGTTTTGACCAGTCCCTGCGACGGCATAGTTGGCGCATGCGGTGGTATCGATGGCGTAGAGGTGTTTCAGGCCAAGGGGTTTCCGTACACTTTGCTGGATCTAATTGGCGACGCCGAAGTAGTGGAGCGCTATCGTGATGGCAGCTACGTGACGATCCGCATTACTTCAAGCATGTATCACCGTTTTCACGCCCCGCTAGATTGTCGGGTGCAACAGGTGAACTACATCTCGGGCGATACGTGGAATGTGAATCCTATTACGCTCAAGCGTGTGGAAAACCTGTTTTGTAAGAACGAGCGCGCAGTGATTCACGCCAGGCACACCAGGAGCGGCGAGGAAGTTTTACTAGTCGCCGTCGCGGCGGTATTGGTTGCGAGTATTCGACTGCATTTTCTCGACGTGCTGTTGCACTTGCGTTATCGCGGGCAGAACCTGATGCGTTGCGATGCGTCATTTAGAAAAGGCGAGGAAATGGGCTGGTTTCAGCACGGTTCAACGATCATTATGTTTGCGCCCAAGGGGTTTGCCGTGTGCGACAACATTGCCGACGGTACGCCGCTCTTTATGGGGCAGCCTCTGATGCGGCTGCCTGATTGATGAGCGCTATCCCAAATCCGAGAGAACGCGCGCAAACTGCGCCCGAGGAAATCGCCAACAGTTTGAGCCATGGCCTGACGCTGCTCGCCGCTCTGGTTGCTGCGCCGTTCCTCTTTGTTGCGCATTCGGGTCACGAGCTGCGCATCGCGGACGGCATCGGGTACGCTGTATTCGCAGCAACGATGGTGCTTCTGTATCTGACGTCAACGGTCTATCACGCGCTTCCCGACGGATCTTCCAAGCGGCTCTTTCTGCGACTTGATCTCGCTGCAATCTACCTTTTCATCGCTGGCAGCTATACGCCGTTTGCATTGGGTGCGATGAGTGCAATAGATAGCTCAACCGACTCATGGGCATGGGCGCGATTGGTTGGCGTATGGGCAATCGCCGTCGTCGGTG
>JAYWHV010000296.1:0-8631 GCA_043777615.1 Burkholderiales bacterium
GGAGCCGGGCCGCATCATCGCTGCCGATTGGGGGGAGGCGGCGCAGGATGATGTGTTCAGCGTGCAGATCGAGGTGATGGCGAGCGATCGTCAGGGACTGCTGCGCGACATTTCGGACGTGCTCGCGCGCGCGAAAATCAACGTGACTGCGGTGAACACGTTGTCGCGCGATTTCATGGCGAAAATGAAATTTACGGCTGAGGTCAGGAGCATCGATCAGCTGCGTGATGCACTGGTGCAGGTCACACAGATCAAAGGTGTGCAGAGCGCGAGAAGAAACTAGCGCTGCGTTGCATCCATAAAATTACTAAGGAGAACAAACATGAAACACGTTGCAAAAAAATGGCTGGCGTTGGCGCTCTCGAGCATTGCAATTTCTGCCTACGCGCAGTACCCGAACAAACCGATCAAGATGGTGGTGCCTTTCCCGCCGGGCGGTACAACAGATATTCTGGCGCGCGCCGTTGCTGCGGATTTGCAAAAGTCATTGGGACAGCCAGTGATCGTCGACAACAAGGCGGGCGCTGGCGGCAATATCGGTTCCGACTACGTGGCCAAGTCCGCGCCAGACGGCTACACGCTCCTCATGGGCACGGTCGGCACGCACGCAATCAACGTGTCGCTCTATCCAAAAATGCCGTACGACGCGGTGAAGGATTTCTCCCCGGTTTCGCTCGTGGCGGGCGTGCCGAACGTGCTGGTGGCCGCGCCGAATTACCCGGTCAACAGCGTGAAGGATCTGGTTGATGCAGCGAAGAAGTCCCCCGATGCCGTGACTTTCGCGTCAAGCGGCAGTGGCACCTCCATTCACCTCTCCGGCGAGTTGTTCAAGCAGCTCGCTGGCGTTCAAATGACCCACGTGCCGTACAAAGGCTCGTCCGCGGCGCTGCCCGACGTGATGAGCGGTCAGGTCAATGTGATGTTTGACAATGCACCGTCCGTTATGCCGCAGATCAAGGGCGGCAAGTTAAAGGCGATCGCTGTAACCAGCAGCAAACGTTCACCAGCACTGCCGAACGTACCAACAATTGCGGAGGCGGGCGTGGCTGGCTTCGAAGCGAGTTCATGGTTCGGTGTTCTGGCACCTGCGGGAACGCCAAAGGAGATCGTCGACAAACTGTCGCAGGCCATTGCCAAAGCGTTGCAAACGACCGAAATGAAAGATCGCCTTGCCGCCCAGGGCGCAGACGCCGTGGGCAATACGCCGGAACAATTTGCTGCGCACATCAAGGGAGAAATCGACAAGTGGGCGAAGGTCGTTAAAGCGTCGGGCGCGAAGGTGGACTGAGGCGCACACGCTATCTCAATCCACCAAAGCGGCGGAGTCAAATCCCTTTATTTCGTCTATAGTCCCGTCCGTCCGAAAGCGAAGCGGCACTCTCGCAATGCTTCGCGCACATTGGGAGTCGGCACGATGACACAACTCATCCCCCGCCTTTTGGCATCACTCAGTTTTGCCGTGGGCTTTTCCGCCGCAGCGAAATCTGCCCAGGAACTCGACTACTTGATTGGCGTCTCCTGTGTTCTTCCAGCTCGGGCGTCGCAATCGGTTGATTTTCAACTTGGCTCACCGGTAAACGTCTACGGCACGAGTTGCGGCACCACGCCAATCACGGGGGCTGCCGATCTTGTTTTTTCGAGCACAGACATCGGAGCAACCTTGCCACCCGCGCAGCGCTTCTTGCCGGGGGCACGCCGCCTTCTGGGACAGGTTGTGTTTAATTCGCTGGGGCCGCAACAACTCGTAATCACTGATCCGGGTAACGGCATCACCGGTGTGAGCTTTGAGATACCGAACGTGGTTGTTGTGCCTCCCACCATTGTGCTGTCCATTGGACCGGGCTGCTCCCAGCCCGACTACGTGATGCAGCCCCGGTTTGATGTGGGTCAGTCGGTGACGATTATTGGGTATCCATGCGGAACGCCTCCCGCTGTCCGTCCGCGGATCAACTTCGTGTCAAGCGACGCGTTGGCTCAACTGCCCATGTTGCCCACCCTATCGGCTGATCCGATTGGCGGCATACCGTTCAGCGGGGCCAATGGGGCATTTCTCGGGCGTGCGCGCTTCTTCACACCTGGCCAGCAGTCGCTCACGGCCTACGACACCCGGCTTGGCTTCCGTGCGGATATCGGATTTTTGGTAGTCGCGGCAAATGCCGAAGCTCGTGGCGTTCCGGCCCTTGGCGGTGTCGGAGTTGCAATACTCGCTGCCCTCATGCCGCTCTGCTTGTTCGGTTTGTCAAGACGGCAGCGCAAAATTCCAGGCTGATTTGTTGCTTTCAATAGGTCGCGCGCCCGCCCGAAATATCGAACACGCCGCCCGTTGTGAACGAACATTCCTCAGAGGAAAGCCACGCGATCATTGACGCGATTTCGTCGACCAGCACAAAGCGGTTCATCGGGATTTTTGACTTCATGTAGGCGATGTGCTCGGCCGACATCTGACTGAACATTTCCGTTTGTGCGGCGGCGGGTGTGATGCAGTTGCAAGCGACACCCGTAGTCGCCAATTCCTTGCCGAGCGACTTTGTGAGCCCGATCAATCCGGCCTTCGCCGCGCTGTACGCTGGCGCGTTCGGGTTGCCTTCCTTGCCAGCAACACTCGCGATGTTGACGATGCGACCGTAGGCCGCCTTGATCATGTGCGGCACGATGGCACGGCACACGAGATAAGGCGCGACGAGATCAACGTCGATCACTTTTCGGAAGTCGGCGGGCGTGTACTCCCAGGTCTTCAAATTGGGGCCGGTGATGCCCGCGCTGTTCACCAGAATGTCGATGCGGCTGAACGCCTCCAGCGTGCTCTGGGTCGCGGCCGTGACGGCACCTTCCTGCGTCAGGTCAACCACGATGCCTAGCGTGCTGTTCCCCAATTTTCCCGCAGCCGTTTTGGTCGTCTCGGGATCGATATCCCAGATCGCAACCTTCGCTCCGCTTGCGATAAAGCGCTCGGCGACCGCGTAGCCAATGCCACGCGCCCCGCCCGTAATCACCGCCACGCGATCCTTCAGATCAATTGCATTCATTGCGCATCCTCCTTTATGTACTGGAATAATTGCCACAATTATGCGGTTGGCGTGCTTTTGGACCGCTTTACGTATTTCATGATTGCGTAGCGCTGATGCGCGTTTGGATCGCATCTCGCATCTGTGCTGGAGACCGCCGTGAATCCCGTGTTTGTTTTCTTTGCACTTTTCGTTGCCTTTGTCGCGTGGCTGATCCACCGCGGTCGAAAGGCGAGGCGTCTGCGCGAGGCGCGCCGGCTGTTCATCGAGCAATACCCGTTTCCGCGCGTGTTGCGCTTCAAGCTTGAACAGGCGTATCCGCATTTGTCGCACGAACAGACGACGATGGTGCTCGAAGGCCTGCGCACCTGGTTTCGCATGATTAACGAACATAAGCGCGCCAATTTCGGCATGCCGAGTGTGGCCGTTGATACCGCATGGCACGAATTCATTTTGCTCACGCAGCAGTACGCTGATTTCTGTCAACAGGCATTCGGCAAATTTCTGCATCACGCGCCGACAAATGGCGACGAAAAAGGCAAACGCGATGGGCTCGCACGCACTTACGGACTCGGCGCTGGGGCGGCGCTTGGCGTCGCGGGTTTGGCGGGCGTGGCAGGCGCTGCCGTGCTCTCCGGGCACGATCTTTTTTCACTCGACCAGCAACTGGGAATTCCCGGCGGCAGCCACTACACGCCCGATGCGCTGGCCGACCTGCAAAATCGCTACACCGCCATGACGGCATCGAGTTCCAGCGGCGACAGCGGTGGCGGCACCGATAGCAGCAGCCCGCATACAAAGGGCGACGCCACGTGGGGTGACGGAACGAGCGACGGCAGCAGCGGTTGCGGCAGCGGAAGCAGCAGCGGAGGCGGTAGCGACAGTGGCGGAAGTAGCTGCAGTGGAGGGTGCGGCGGTGGTGGTGGCGGCTGTTAGTACTGCGTCATCCGACGTCCACCGAGCGATCTAAATCGAAACAGCTTTTTGGTTAAAGTGCCACTGCAAAGGGGCTACAGGTCAGAAAGCGTTTAAATCAACGTTCAAATAAAGCGCTCTGTAGCCCCATGTAAAGCGTCATTTTGGCTAAAAGCTGATAGGATCGAAAACCGGTCCTTCCGCTTGAAACCGACGTCGTGCTCGCATCGTTAAAACCAACGAGCGTCTCATAGCTACAGTCTGGCTCGCGCGTCGACTCGCCCTACACGAGACAACAAATAATCCACCTCGGCTTTGGCAACGGCCGATAACGCCGCACCTGGTTTGCGAAGTGTGTCGTGGCTCAGGATGCCGCGTTTCATCATCACGTATTTGCGCACAGCGAGTCCCGGCCCCGGCTGTTGCTCGTAGCGGATCAGCGGCAAATGAGCATCGAACAAATCATGCGCTTCGTCGCGTTGTCCCGCTGTCGACAAACGCACGACGTCCACCAGCATGTCCGGGAAGCAGTAGCCTGTGTTCGCGCCATCTGCGCCGCGCTCCATCTCGAAATCGAGGAAGAGCGCGTTGTTGCCGCAAAGGATGGAAATGTGGCGCATTGAGCCGTCTTTCTCGTAGCTGCGCAGCGTTGAGATCTTGTCGAGCCCAGGCCAGTCCTCGTGCTTGAGCATGACGCAGGCTGCGTTTTCCGTGACGATGCGACGAATCACTGCGGGCGTCATCTGCACCGAAAACGTCAGCGGATAGTCCTGAATCACAAAGGGCACGTCGCTGCCGATGGCGTCCGACGCCTGCTTGTAGTACGTGGCGATCTGATCGTCGGTGCGCAGCGTGTTCGCTGGCGCGATCATCACGCCGGCCGCTCCCGCATCCATCGCGTCGCGAGTGAGTGCGCGCATGGCCGCGAAGCCCGGCGCTGAGACGCCCACCACGATCGGGAGCGCGCCCGCCCTCTTGATCACGCGCTTCACAACATCGACCGATTCAGCATGTTCAAGCTTCGGCGCTTCACCGAGCTGGCCGAGGACGGTGATGCCCGTCACGCCGCTTGCGACGAAGAAATCTGTCATCCGATCAATGGATGAGGTGTCGATGGCACCATCGGGCAAGAAGGGCGTGGGTGCAATGACAATGACGCCGGAAGCGGTGGAGGTGAGTTTCATAAACGAACCGATTGGCGATTGGGAATTGTCAAATGTCTGTGCGCGGGCACTTGCGCTCACTCACCCTTGATATTGCCATCCCGAATCACCTGCGTCCATTTCGCTACTTCGTCGCGAATGGCTTGCCCCGCCTGCTCAGGCGTGGTCCAGGTTGCGTTTGCGCCCTGCGCAAGCATCGAATCTTTGGTGTCCTGCTGTTCGAGAATGGTTTTCAGCGCGCCGTTGAGTTTGGCAATGATTGCTGCCGGTGTTCCCGCTGGTGCGACGATGCCAAACATCGAATGCACATCGAAATTCTTAAGCCCCGCTTCGGCGGCGGTTGGTACACCGGGCAATGACGCAATAGGCTCTGCGGTTGCAGTAGCAAGCGCCCGGAGCTTGCCAGTCTTTACCAACGCGTGCGCAGCGGGCGCAGTTTCGACCATCATGTTCACCTGTCCGCCAATCAGCCCGGTCATTGCGGGGCCGCTGCCGTTGTAGGGCACATGCAGGAGCTTGATGCCAGCCTGTCGCTGGAACATTTCAGCGGCCAGATGCTGCGGCGATCCGGTGCCGGACGAGGCCACGCTGATACTGCCGGGACTGGCTTTGGCCAGCGCGATCAGCTCGGCGAGGGTGTTGGCCTTCACTCCCGGGTTGACCACGAACACCAGCGGCACGCGACCCACAATCGCCACTGGCGCAAAGCTTTTGTTCATGTCGTATTGAGCGTTAGTTCCGCTCAAAATGCTGCTGATGGAATGACTGGTCAGTGCGCCCATCAGGAGCGTGTAGCCGTCCGGTTTTTCTTTGGCCACGATGGCGGCACCTAGCGCACCCGTCGCGCCAGCGCGGTTATCAACGACGACAGTTTGCCCGAGGGCCGCGCCCAGCTTTTGCGCCATGACGCGACCAATTACATCAGTCGCACCGCCCGGTGGATAAGGTACGACGAGGCGTATGGCGTGGTCGGGATATTGTGCATGCGCAATCGTCGTAATGAGCGTGCAGGCGACGGCTGCAATGCGCAGCAAACGGGATACAGAAAAGGGATTCACGATGCAGTCCTCCTTGAAAAGCATTTTCAGGAAGTATCGTCGCTCCGGCATTAGCGTGCGAGCGACGAATTCGTTTTAGCCATCGGGAATGACACGATCCGTCTTTGCTTCACGCGCCGTCGCATATGCTTCGTTCATGAACGAACCCGCAAAATCAAGCACTACGCCGCCCGCCGCTACCGGCATGAAAAAGGGCCTCACCAGTTATGGCGACGCGGGCTTCTCGCTGTTCCTGCGCAAGGCCTTCATCAAGGGCGCGGGTTTTACCGATTCTGCGCTGGATCGACCTGTGATCGGCATCGCGAACACGGGCAGCGCCTACAACCCGTGCCACGGCAACATGCCGCAGCTCATTGAGGCCGTGAAGCGCGGCATCATGCTCGCGGGCGGGTTGCCGATGGACTTCCCGACGATTTCGCTGCACGAGAGTTTTGCCGCGCCGACCAGCATGTATCTGCGCAATCTGATGTCGATCGACACGGAGGAAATGATTCGCGCACAGCCGATGGATGCGGTCGTGCTGATTGGTGGATGCGACAAAACCGTGCCCGCGCAGTTGATGGGCGCAGCGTCGGCAAACATTCCGTCGATTGTGTTGATTACGGGCTCGATGCTTACCGGATCGCATCGTTCCGAGCGCGTCGGCGCATGTACCGATTGCCGTCGTTACTGGGGAAAATATCGCGCGGATGAAGTGGACGCAGATGAGATCGCTGAGGTAAACAATCAGCTCGTCGCGAGCGTGGGCACCTGCTCTGTAATGGGCACCGCGAGTACGATGGCCTGCATCGCGGAAGCGTTGGGAATGACCGTACCAGGCGGTGCATCGCCACCGGCAGTGACGGCAGATCGGATTCGCGTGGCCGAGGAAACGGGCACGCTGGCCGTGAAGATGGCGCATGAGCGGTTGATCATTGACAAGGTGCTAACAGCAAAGGCGTTTGAGAACGCAATGCGTGTTTTGCTCGCGAGTGGCGGCTCGACCAACGGCATCGTGCATCTCACCGCAATTGCCGGGCGAATGGGTTTTGATATCGATCTGAAGGCGCTCGATCGCATGGGGCGCGACACGCCGGTGCTCCTCGATCTGAAACCGTCCGGTCAGCACTACATGGAAGACTTTCATCGCGCTGGCGGGATGGCGACATTGCTGCGTGAATTGAAACCGCTCTTGCATCTTGATGCGATGACGGTATCGGGCCGCACCCTCGGCGAAGAGATCGAAGCCGCTGGCCCGGGCTTCAAGCAGGACGTGATTCGCCCTCGCGACAACCCGATTTATCCGCAGGGCGGTATCGCCGTGTTGCAGGGCAATCTCGCTCCGGGTGGCGCAATCATCAAGCAGTCCGCGGCCGATCCGAAACTCATGGAACATGAAGGTCGTGCCGTCGTGTTCGAGAACGCCGCCGATCTCGCAACGCGCATTGACCGCGACGATCTTGATGTGACGGCTGACGACATCATCGTGCTCAAAAACATCGGGCCGAAGGGCGCACCGGGCATGCCAGAAGCGGGCTATATCCCGATCCCGAAAAAGCTTGCGCGCGCCGGTGTGAAGGACATCGTTCGCATCTCGGACGGTCGCATGAGTGGCACGGCTTTTGGCACCATCGTGTTGCACGTAGTGCCCGAGTCTGCAATGGGCGGGCCGCTCGCTTATGTGCGAAACGGGGATCGCATTCGCCTCAGTGTTGAAAATCGCGAGATCGCGCTGCTGATCAGCGAAGAGGAGCTGGCTCGCCGCGTGACCGAGAGGCCAGTGGTGATTCCCACCGCGGATCGCGGCTATCGCAAGCTGTTTCTGCAAACGGTCACGCAGGCGGATCAGGGCGTGGATTTTGACTTTTTGCGCGCTGCCGAAATCAGAGACAGCATTCCGAAGGGTTAGGTCAGCTAACCTTCCGTTTAATTTCATCGACACAACCGAGTTCACCTATGGCCGCACTGCTCGAAGCCCTCTACGCCCAGGCCGACGAATTCATCGCGATACGGCGAGATATTCACGAGAATCCCGAGCTTGCCTATGAAGAGTTTCGCACGTCGGACATCGTCGCCGAAAAGCTTGCTGGCTGGGGCTACACGGTCGAGCGGGGTATCGGCGGCACGGGGGTGGTCGGGCAACTCAAGCGCGGTACCGGTAGGCGCAGCATCGGGATTCGTGCCGACATGGACGCGTTGCCGATTGTCGAGAGCAATACCTTCGGCTATGCAAGTCAGAGGCGCGGCATCATGCATGCCTGCGGTCACGATGGCCACACGGCGATGCTGCTCGCTGCCGCACGCTACATCGCGAAAGCTGGAAATTTTTCTGGCACACTGAATCTGATTTTTCAACCCGCCGAAGAGGGCCAGGGCGGTGCCAAACGCATGATGGACGAGGGCCTGTTTACCAAGTATCCGTGCGATGCAATATTTGCCATGCACAACGCACCGGGCGAGATGGCGGGCAACTTGCTGGTGCGCGACGGCGCAACGATGGCCTCCGCCGAC
>JAYWHV010000297.1:0-8627 GCA_043777615.1 Burkholderiales bacterium
CACCTTCAAGCCTGAGCGTGATGGTTTGTTTTGCGCCAAGATTTTCGGGCCGATCAAAGACTACGAATGCCTGTGTGGGAAGTACAAACGCCTGAAACACCGTGGCGTGATCTGCGAAAAATGCGGCGTCGAAGTCACGCTGACGAAAGTGCGCCGCGAGCGCATGGGGCATATCGAATTGGCCTCGCCCGTCGCACACATCTGGTTCCTGAAGTCACTGCCGTCGCGCTTGGGCATGGTGCTCGATATGACGTTGCGGGATATCGAACGTGTACTGTATTTCGAAGCATTTGTTGTTGTTGATCCCGGCTTGACGCCGCTGCAACGCGGCCAGCTGCTCACCGAAGACGACTATATCGCGAAAACTGAAGAGTTTGGTGATGACTTCAAAGCACTCATGGGGGCCGAAGCGGTCCGTGAATTGCTGTCGTCGATTCATGTCGCTGAAGACTCAGAACGTTTGCGCGCAGAGCTTGGAGCAACTTCGTCTGAAGCGAAGATCAAGAAAATATCGAAGCGCCTGAAAGTGCTCGAAGCGTTCCAAAAGTCGGGCATCAAGCCCGACTGGATGGTGCTTGAAGTGCTCCCAGTACTGCCGCCGGAACTTCGTCCACTCGTGCCGCTGGACGGTGGTCGTTTCGCGACTTCCGATCTAAACGATCTCTATCGTCGTGTGATCAACCGTAACAATCGCCTCAAGCGTTTGCTCGAACTGAAAGCACCGGACATCATCGTGCGCAACGAGAAGCGTATGTTGCAAGAGTCTGTGGATTCGTTGCTCGACAACGGACGCCGCGGTAAAGCCATGACAGGCGCTAACAAGCGTCCGCTCAAGTCGCTCGCCGACATGATTAAGGGCAAGTCGGGTCGCTTCCGTCAGAACTTGCTCGGTAAGCGCGTTGACTACTCCGGTCGTTCGGTAATCGTGGTGGGTCCTCAGCTCAAACTGCATCAATGCGGTCTGCCAAAGAAAATGGCGCTTGAGTTGTTCAAGCCCTTCATCTTCAATCGCCTCGAACAAATGGGCGAAGCGAAAACGATCAAAGAGGCCAAGCGCCGCGTTGAGAGCGAAGATCCGCTGGTTTGGGACTTGCTCGAAGAAGTCATTCGCGAGCATCCGGTATTGCTGAACCGTGCACCCACCCTGCATCGCCTTGGTATCCAGGCGTTCGAGCCGGTGCTGATTGAAGGCAAGGCGATTCAGTTGCACCCGCTCGTGTGTACGGCGTTCAACGCCGACTTCGACGGCGACCAGATGGCTGTGCATGTGCCGTTGTCGCTTGAAGCACAAGCCGAAGCGCGTACTTTGATGCTGGCGTCAAATAACGTTTTGCTGCCGTCGAATGGCGACCCATGTATCGTTCCCTCGCAAGACATCGTGCTGGGCCTCTACTACGCAACTCGTGAAAAAATCAACGCGCGCGGCGAAGGCATGATGTTCGCGGACGTGCTCGAAGTTTCGCGCGCCTATGAGACGCGGATGGTCGAGCTGCACGCTAAAGTGATGGTGCGCATTCGTCAGGTGACCTTTGGCCCGAATGGCGAAAAGATTGATCAGATCAAGCGTGAAGACACGACGGTCGGCCGCGCACTGCTTTCCGACATCCTGCCGGAAGGCTTACCATTCTCGGTCATCAACAAGCCGTTAAAAAAGAAGGAAATTTCCAAGCTCATCAATGCCAGTTTCCGCCGTTGCGGCCTTCGCGCAACGGTTGTGTTTGCTGACAAATTGATGCAGGCGGGTTTCCGTCTGGCGACGCGCGCCGGCTTCTCGTTTGCCGCTGATGACATGCTCATTCCTCCGGAAAAGCAGGGCATCATTGTTAACGCGGAGGCTCAGGTCAAAGAGATTCAGCAACAGTACGCATCTGGGCTCGTGACCTCGGGTGAGCGCTACAACAAGGTTGTCGACATTTGGGGCGCAGCGGGTGACGATATCGCGCGCGCCATGATGACGCGCCTCGGCTCCGAAATGGTCACCGACCGTGACGGCAAGCAGGTGCGTCAAGACTCGTTCAACTCCATCTATATGATGGCGGACTCCGGCGCGCGCGGCTCTGCCGCTCAGATTCGTCAGCTCGCCGGTATGCGTGGCTTGATGGCAAAGCCGGATGGTTCCATCATCGAGACGCCAATCACGGCGAACTTCCGCGAGGGCCTCAACGTTCTCCAGTACTTCATCTCGACGCACGGCGCTCGTAAGGGCTTGGCTGATACGGCATTGAAGACGGCGAATTCGGGTTACCTCACGCGACGTCTGGTGGACGTCACTCAGGATCTCGTGGTCACTGAACACGATTGCGGAACGACCGAAGGCATGGTCATGAAGGCCGTTGTCTCTGGTGGCGAAGTAATTGAATCATTGCGCGACCGCATCCTTGGCCGCACCACGATTGGTGATGTCACGCACCCTGAGACCGGCAAGGTGGTTGTCGGGTCAAACTTTACGCTTACCGAAGATGAAGTTGATCTCATCGAAAGCCTCGGTATCGACGAAGTCAAAACCCGCTCCCCTCTCACGTGCGCTACGCGTCATGGTCTGTGCGCCAAGTGCTACGGACGTGATCTCGGCCGTGGCCAGTTGGTGAGCGCTGGTGAAGCTGTTGGAGTCATCGCTGCGCAATCCATTGGCGAACCGGGCACACAGCTCACCATGCGTACGTTCCACATCGGTGGTGCCGCGTCGCGTACCGCCGCCGCGAGCACGGTTGAGACGAAGTCCGCTGGTACAGCAAACTTTGCTGGCGCGATGCGCTACGTGAAGAATGCGGGAGGTGACAAGATCGTTATCGCTCGCTCAGCCGAGGTCGTGATATCCGACGGTAGTCGTGAGCGTGAACGTCACAAGGTTCCGTACGGCGCCAAGCTTCTCGTTGAAGACGGCAAGGTAGTCAAGGCTGGCGTCATTCTCGCCGAATGGGACGCAACAGCGCGACCAATTCTGACCGAGTTCCAGGGCCGAGTAAAATTTGAAAACGTTCAGGAAGGGCTGACTGTTGCCAAACAGACCGATGATGTAACGGGTATTTCGACATTGGTAGTGATCGACGCAAAGCGTCGCGTGGGTTCTCAGTCCAAAGGCGTTCGTCCGCAGTTGAAACTGGTTGACGCCAAGGGCAACGAAATTAAGCCTGCCGGTTCAGACACTCCATTGACCATTACTTTCCAGATTGGCTCGATCATTCTGGTGAAGGATGGCCAGGAAGTCGCACCGGGCGACATGCTCGCGCGGATGCCAATGGAAACGTCGAAGACTCGCGACATCACCGGCGGCTTGCCACGTGTAGCTGAACTGTTCGAGGCGCGTTCGCCGAAAGACGCCGGCATGCTGGCTGAAGTGACGGGGACAGTGTCCTTTGGCAAGGACACCAAAGGGAAGCAGCGTCTCGTCATCAAGGATATGGAAGGCGTTTCGCACGAATTCCTGATCCCGAAAGAGAAGGCGGTGATGGCCATTGACGGTCAGGTCGTCAACAAGGGTGAAGCGATCGTGGATGGCCCGGCTGATCCGCACGACATTCTGCGTTTGTTGGGCGTGGAAGCGCTCACTAAGTACGTGATCGACGAAGTGCAAGAGGTCTACCGACTGCAAGGCGTGAAGATCAACGACAAACACATCGAGGTGATCGTTCGTCAGATGCTGCGTCGCGTGACGATATCCCAGGCGGGCGATACCAAATACATTCTGGGCGAGCAGGTCGAGCGGGCAGAATTGTTCGCCGAGAATGATCGTGTCAAAGCGGCAGACAAAGCGCCAGCTCAATACGACCACATCCTGCTTGGCATCACTAAGGCATCGTTGTCTACGGACTCCTTTATTTCGGCTGCATCGTTCCAGGAAACTACTCGCGTGTTGACCGAAGCTGCCATCATGGGCAAACGGGATAACCTGCGCGGACTCAAGGAAAACGTCATCGTAGGACGACTGATTCCCGCAGGTACGGGTCTGGCTTACCATCGTCTGCGCCAGCAGAATTTGGCTGCTGACCTGATTGATACCTCAATATTGACAAGCGATGAGTCAGACGCCGTGGACGAAGCAACTGCTAGCGCAGCCTAAGCGCACGCTTGACGCAAGTGAGGGAACGGCGAGTTTGCCGTTCCTTAATTATGTGTTTAGAGCGAGTTTGCGAATTCGCCTCTTGACGAAAAAATCGACAGCGGTCTATAATCGCTGTTCTCTAAAAGCTTGGCTGCCAACAGTAGCAGCTAAGTCCAACAAAAAACGAAGGCTAAATATGCCAACCATCAATCAGCTCGTGCGCCAAGGGCGCACACCGGTCGTTGTTAAAAGCAAAAGTCCGGCGCTCGAAAAAGGCCCGCAAAAGCGCGGAGTGTGTACCCGTGTCTACACGACAACTCCGAAAAAGCCAAACTCGGCCTTGCGTAAAGTCGCCAAAGTACGTCTAACTAACGGGTTTGAGGTGATTTCTTACATCGGCGGCGAAGGCCACAATCTGCAAGAGCACTCAGTGGTGCTGATTCGCGGTGGGCGCGTTAAAGACCTCCCGGGTGTGCGTTACCACATGGTGCGCGGCTCGCTCGATACTGCTGGCGTTAAAGATCGCAAGCAATCACGCTCGAAGTACGGCGCAAAAGCTCCCAAAAAAGCGTAACGCTTAAGCACAATTTTTTTTATCGAGCCGTCGCAGCAAAGAGTTGCTCGGCGCACAAAGCGCGGATGAAGCTCTAGAGCGCCGCGCTTCTTACTTTTTTTGAGGATGGTTTAAATGCCCCGCCGTCGTGAAGTACCGAAACGCGACATCCTGCCGGATCCCAAGTTTGGCAATGTCGAAATCTCCAAGTTTATGAACGTCATCATGACTGCTGGCAAAAAAGCAGTCGCAGAGCGCATTGTGTACGGCGCGCTGGACATTATCAGCAAAAAGGGCGGCAAAGATCCGCTTGACGTGTTCTCCACTGCGCTTGGTAATGCAAAGCCAATGGTTGAAGTAAAGAGCCGCCGAGTTGGTGGTGCCAACTTCCAGGTGCCAGTTGAGGTTCGTCCGTCGCGTCGTTCCGCGCTGTCGATGCGCTGGATTCGCGATGCCGCCCGTAAGCGTGGTGAAAAGTCGATGGGCGCTCGCCTTGCAAACGAACTGCTTGAAGCCGCTGAAGGCCGTGGCGGCGCTGTAAAGAAGCGTGAAGAAGTCCATCGTATGGCTGAAGCCAACAAGGCGTTCTCGCACTTCCGTTTCTAGTCTTTTTTGAATTTTGGCTTGCCCTGCCACGAGTGGGGTAAAGTCGTTTGGTGATCGCTATGCCCCGTACTACTCCCATCAGTCGCTATCGCAACATTGGAATTTCTGCGCACATTGACGCAGGCAAGACCACGACCACTGAGCGCATCCTTTTCTACACCGGTGTATCGCACAAAATCGGCGAGGTTCATGATGGTGCCGCTACCATGGACTGGATGGAGCAAGAGCGTGAGCGAGGAATCACGATTACGTCCGCTGCTACGACCTGCTTCTGGAAGGGGATGGACAAAAACTTCCCTGAGCACCGTATCAACATCATTGATACGCCGGGCCACGTTGACTTCACGATTGAAGTTGAGCGCTCGATGCGTGTTCTCGATGGGGCGTGCATGGTTTACTGTGCCGTAGGTGGTGTTCAGCCGCAATCTGAGACGGTGTGGCGTCAGGCCAACAAGTACAAAGTGCCGCGTCTTGCATTCGTTAATAAGATGGATCGCACCGGCGCTGACTTCTTTAAAGTCTATGACCAGATGCGTGGTCGTCTGAAGGCTAACCCGGTTGTCATGCAGGTGCCAATCGGAGCTGAGGAAAACTTTCAGGGCGTGATCGATCTCGTTCGTATGAAAGCGATCTATTGGGATGAGGCGTCCCAAGGCATGAAGTATGACGCACGTGATATTCCAGCTGAGCTGCAAGCGACGGCGGAAGAGTGGCGCGCTAAGATGGTCGAGTCCGCTGCCGAGGCCAACGAAGAGCTAATGAACAAGTACCTCGAAGAGGGTAACCTGAGCGAAGCTGACATTAAGGCCGGCATCCGTATTCGTACGATCGCCAGCGAAATCGTGCCAATGATGTGTGGTTCTGCCTTTAAGAACAAGGGCGTTCAAGCCATGCTTGACGCGGTTATCGAGTACATGCCAGCGCCAACGGATATTCCGCCGGTCGGTGGCATGGACGACGACGACAAACCTGTTGTCCGTCAGGCGAGTGACGAAGAGAAGTTTTCCGCGCTTGCGTTCAAGATCATGACTGATCCGTACGTCGGACAGCTCATCTTCTTCCGTGTTTACTCTGGCGTGGTGAAGTCGGGCGATACGATTTACAACCCGATCAAGGGAAAGCGCGAGCGTATCGGTCGTCTGTTGCAGATGCACGCCAACGAACGCGAGGAGCTTGAGGAAGTTCGCGCTGGCGACATCGCGGCTGCGGTCGGTTTGAAAGAAGCGACAACGGGTGACACGCTGTGTGATCCGTCCGCGCTGATTACGCTTGAGCGCATGATCTTCCCTGAGCCTGTGATCTCACAGGCCGTCGAGCCGAAAACAAAGGCCGACCAGGAAAAAATGGGTATGGCCCTCGGGCGTTTGGCCAAGGAAGATCCTTCGTTCCGTGTTCGCACAGACGAAGAATCGGGTCAGACCATCATCGCTGGTATGGGTGAGCTGCATCTCGAGATCCTTGTGGATCGCATGAAGCGCGAATTCGGCGTTGAGGCGAGCGTTGGTAAGCCTCAAGTGGCTTATCGTGAAACGATCCGCAAACTTGCAGAAATCGAAGGCAAGTTCGTTAAACAGTCCGGCGGCCGTGGTCAGTATGGCCACGTCTGGCTCAAGGTCGAGCCGAACGAG
Source organism: Burkholderiales bacterium (assembly GCA_043777615.1). Classification (GTDB taxonomy): domain Bacteria; phylum Pseudomonadota; class Gammaproteobacteria; order Burkholderiales; family Casimicrobiaceae; genus Casimicrobium. Next base: position 6,830 of record JAYWHV010000297.1, read on the forward strand.
CCAGGTAAAGGCTTCGAATTTGTTGACGCGATCAAAGGCGGTGTGGTTCCTCGCGAATACATCCCTGCGGTGAACAAAGGCGTGGTTGAAACGCTTACCAATGGTGTTGTTGCAGGCTTCCCGGTGGTTGACGTCAAAGTTACGTTGTTTGACGGCTCGTATCACGAAGTTGACTCGAACGAAAACGCCTTCAAGATGGCCGCGTCGATTGCCTTCAAGGATGGTATGCGTAAAGCAAACCCAGTTCTGCTTGAGCCAATGATGGCGGTCGAAGTGGAAACGCCGGAAGATTACGCTGGTACGGTCATGGGCGATTTGTCGTCCCGCCGCGGCATGGTGCAGGGCATGGATGACATCCTTGGTGGCAAGATCATTAAGGCTGAAGTCCCGCTTTCCGAGATGTTTGGTTACTCGACCTCGTTGCGTTCAGCCACGCAGGGCCGCGCTACCTACACGATGGAATTCAAGCACTACACCGAGGCGCCGCGCAACGTAGCCGAAGCGGTTACCAAGGCAAAAGCAGGTTAGTCAGCAGTTTGGTTTTAAGCAACCCGATGGCCGCCGATCGTAGTGGCCGTTTTGAACAGTAAATTAAGGAAACGAAATCATGGCAAAAAGCAAGTTTGAGCGAACGAAGCCACATGTGAATGTAGGCACGATTGGACACGTAGATCACGGCAAGACGACCTTGACGGCAGCGATCACCACCGTGTTGTCACGCAAATTTGGCGGCGAAGCCAAAGCGTACGACCAGATTGACGCAGCACCGGAAGAGAAAGCACGCGGTATTACGATTAATACCGCGCACGTTGAGTACGAGACGGCGAACCGTCACTACGCCCACGTGGACTGCCCTGGCCACGCCGACTACGTCAAAAACATGATCACCGGTGCCGCCCAGATGGACGGCGCAATTCTGGTTTGTTCTGCAGCTGATGGCCCAATGCCACAAACGCGTGAGCACATCCTCCTGTCCCGTCAGGTTGGCGTTCCGTACATCATCGTATTCCTGAACAAATGCGACATGGTTGACGACGCAGAACTGCTCGAACTCGTCGAAATGGAAGTTCGTGAACTTCTATCGAAATACGACTTCCCGGGCGACGACATCCCAATCATCAAAGGCAGCGCCAAACTTGCTCTTGAAGGTGACAAGTCGGAAATGGGTGAGCCCTGTATCGACCGTCTGGCGGATGCACTCGACACCTACATCCCCATGCCAGAGCGCGCCATTGACGGCGCCTTCCTCATGCCCGTTGAAGACGTGTTCTCCATCTCCGGTCGCGGCACCGTGGTCACCGGTCGTATCGAGCGCGGCATCGTCAAAGTCGGTGAAGAGATCGAAATCGTGGGAATCAAGCCCACGGTCAAGACCACCTGCACCGGTGTTGAGATGTTCCGCAAACTGCTCGACCAGGGTCAAGCGGGCGACAACGTCGGCATCCTGCTGCGCGGCACCAAGCGTGAAGACGTCGAGCGTGGTCAGGTTCTGGCCAAGCCGGGTTCAATCAACCCGCACACCGATTTCGAATGTGAAATCTACGTACTGTCCAAAGACGAAGGTGGCCGTCACACGCCGTTCTTCAACAACTACCGCCCGCAGTTCTACTTCCGCACGACGGACGTAACGGGTGCGGTCAAGTTGCCAGAGGGCACCGAGATGGTGATGCCTGGTGACAACGTGAAGATGACGGTGACTCTGATCGCGCCGGTTGCGATGGAAGAGAAGCTGCGCTTCGCCATTCGTGAAGGCGGTCGCACCGTCGGTGCCGGTGTCGTCTCGAAAATCCTGAAGTAA
>JAYWHV010000298.1:0-32346 GCA_043777615.1 Burkholderiales bacterium
TTCGTTGAACGGTTTGCCTGGTTTCAGTACGTCCATGCACGCGAGCTGCGCGTCAAGTACGGCCTGATAAACGTCACGCTGCGGTCCGGTGAACTTGCCATTGACCGGGAAGGTGCGTGTGATGTCGCTGGCGTAGCCTTCGTATTCGCAACCGGCGTCAATCAGCAAGAGATCGCCGTCCTGCATCTTGCGATTGCTGTCGTTGTAATGCAGCACGCACGCGTTCGGGCCGCTCGCCACGATGTGGTTATAGGCGGGTGTACGCGCGCCGTGACGGATGAACTCATGCGAAAGTTCGGCCTCGACCTGATATTCGTATTGACCGGGACGCGCGGTGTTCATCGCACGCGTGTGAGCTAGCGACGAAATCACGGCCGCGCGACGCATTAGCGCAATCTCGTGAGTGTCCTTGATGAGTCGCATGTCGTCCAGCGTCGCGCGTACATCGATCACACTGTTTGGCGCGGAAACGCCGGTGCGCGCCATGTTGCGCACAGCGTTGATCGCCGCGGCGATCTCGGCGTCCCACGCGGCCCCCATGCCCACCGGTGTATGAACTGCGCTGCGATCGGACATCAGCTTGGGCAGCTCTTCTTTCAGCTTTTCAACCGAATGCGCTTCATCAAAACGGAAGATTTCTCGTGCCGCATCCGGGCCGTAGCGATAGCCGTCCCAAATTTCCCGCTCAAGATTTTTCTCGCGACAGAACAGGATCGCCTTGCGCTCATTGCCACCGACCAGCACGAGTACGCTCTCGGGCTCGACGAAACCCGTCAGGTAATAAAAGTAGCTGTCGTGACGGTACAGATAGCCCGTATCGCGATTGCGCAGGACTTCAGGCGCGGTCGGAATGATCGCGATATCGTCGCCGATGGCCGCGAAAAGTCTTTCGCGGCGGAGGTGGTAGGGGGAAGCGTCAACCAGTGCATTCATATGGGTAACTCTAAAAATTGATTTCTTGGGCGCATTGGGTCGCGCTGTTGGCAACTATGCCGTGCTCGCAATCCTCATGCACCAGAGCGGCAATGAAGATTGCTGTGCGCGGCGCGGCTAACACTGCATCCCGATAAATCGAATTTTTAGAGCCGCCCAAGGGAATGACAGAATAGCGCGATGGAAGAAGCTACTGATTATAGATTTGCCACGATGCTGGAACCTGAGCCGGAGGCTGTGCTGGATGAAATGGTGGACGGTCCGCCAGTGCAGGAGGACATCGTTGCCGCCGCCGAAGCCGAGCCCTCGGTTAAGCCAGCATTACGCGCGGAGATTCGCGGCAAGCGCGATGCCATGTCGGACAAAGAGCGCAATTCCGGCTCCCGGCGCATCGTCGAGCGGTTGCTGCACCATCCGGACGTTCACCGCTCCAGGACGGTATTGCTGTACGCAAGCTACGGCTCTGAGGTTGCCACGGACGATCTCGCCAAAGAATTGATGAAACGCGGCAAATCCGTGGCGTATCCCAAGATCACCTCGGTCGCGGGTTTGATGACGCTGTGGCGCGTCAAAAATCTGGACGCGCTGATTCCGCACAAAATGGGCATTCGCGCGCCAGATGTCACGCGGTCCACGCCAATTGAACCGATCACGGTTGACTGCGTGATCTATCCCGGCCTCGCGTTCACCAAAGGCTTGTGGCGTCTGGGACAGGGTGGTGGATACTACGACCGCTTGTCTACGAAGATTGCTGACAACTGCGCGCGCATCGGCGTGTGCTTTGAATCACAGATATTGGATGACTTGCCCCACTATGGGCATGATGCACAGGTGCATTGGGTCGTGACGGAGGCGACGGTTTATCCATTTGTGCCCGAGCCACCTGTCGCACCGGTAGTTGTTCCAGTCGCTGTAGCGGCGGCCTCTGATGGCTCGCCGCAGGGGCTTTCCAGCACAAATTCTGATGCCACCGACGTCACCCCTACCCTCTCCCGCGCCGCGGGCGACGGAGCTAAACCAGACGCACTATGACTGCAATCCGGATCGACGGCAACGTACTTGCCACCAAAGTTCGTGAACGAATCGCAAGCGATGTTGCAGCCCTGAAGGCGAGCGGCATCACCCCGGGCCTGGCTGTCGTGCTGGTGGGTGATGACCCGGCGTCACAGGTCTATGTTCGCAACAAAGTGGCTGCGTGCGCCAAGGCTGGCATGCACAGCGTGATGCGTCGCCTGCCCGCCGAATCGACGCAGGCCGAACTTCTGGCTGTAGTCGGTGAACTCAATCGTGACACAGCAGTTCACGGGATTCTCGTGCAATTTCCTGTGCCAAAACACATCAGCGAACGGGCGGTAATCGCCGCCATCGCGCCAGAAAAGGACGTCGACGGACTGCATCCCGAAAGTGCCGGAGCGCTAATGATCGGTGAGCCGGGGTTCGTAAGCTGCACGCCGCTTGGATGCATGGAAATGCTTAAAGAAATTGGCATGACCGATCTGCGCGGCAAACATGCTGTCGTGATCGGTCGCAGCAATCTCGTCGGCAAACCGATGGCGATGCTCTTGCTGCACGCGAACGCGACGGTCACCGTTTGCCACTCTGGTACTAAAGATTTGGCGGCGCAATGTCGCCAAGCCGACGTGCTTGTTGCAGCTGTCGGCAAGCCGCGTTTCATCACCGCCGATATGGTCAAGCCGGGCGCTGTCGTGATTGACGTTGGTATCAATCGCATGCCTGAGAGCGAGGGCGGCAAGCTGGTGGGCGACATTGACTACGCGTCAGTCAGCGAGGTTGCCGGTTATCTCACGCCAGTGCCGGGCGGTGTTGGCCCGATGACCATCACCATGCTGCTACAAAACACGCTCGTTGCAGCGAATATCGCTGCCAAATAGTTAGACCTTGGGTGGCAGTAGTGCCTGCAACGGGTGCTGCGCCAATCGTCGCAACACGTCGCCGCGCAACGAGCGACGTTCGCTCGTACGCAATCCGTGTGATTGCAACGCCATTGAGAACGCAAACGCAAAACTCACGGCCAGATTGAGTACAGCCATTGAAGCGATTCCACCGACGGCCCACCAGAATGCAGCGGTCTTTACGGTGTCGAAGCCAAGCACGCCAATTGCCGCAGCAATGGAGCCGGTGCTTAGTGTGACGTGACGAACCTCAATCGGCAACCCCACGAACGCCAGCAACGTTGGAATCAAACCCAGCATCAGCCCCAGAGAGACGTTCGCGACGACGCCTGCAACGTGTGACTTCACAAAATTCGCGATACGTCCCGTCCGCGCTTCGCCGAACACCCAGTTCAGCCGTCGATGGTAGGCGAGCGCATCATGCAGTCGGTGCAACGCAAACCAGTTATCGGCCCAGCCAGCGGTCAAACTCGATAACCAAAGCAGCACGCCGGTAAACGCGGCAAAGAATGCGGTCGGCCCCAACAGCGAGAAGGAATCAATAGTGGCCAGCGCCTTCTCGGCAGAAATCAGGTCGTGCCCAAACCCACGTGTTGCAACCAGTTGAACCCCTAACGCAACCGGAAATACCAGCGCGAGATTGCCCGCAATCGCAGCAACCTGAGAGCGGATCAGCGCGATCGTTTCGTCGACAAACGCCGTGCGACCTTCGACCGTGGCAACATCGTCAAGCTTTTGCGCGAGCGCGGGCGCTGTCATCGCAGGCTGCTTGGTCGCCAGTGTGAAGTGAGCGAAGTGAATCGCCAGAAAGCTGCCGATATAGTCAAGCGAGAAAAATACGCCCTCGATAAATTTATTGAGGTGCAGCGCGCTGATAAAAAACTTCAGATACACCGTACCGGCGGTCAGCACGCCACCACCCGCGGCCATCTTGAGCATGCCGAAATAGTCTTTTCGTGTGCGCGCGATGTAGTGCTCGCCCGTCTCCGCGCTGCGCTCGACGACCTTGCGGCCCAGCAGTGAATAGGTTTCTCCAAGCAACGCCCGCACACTGCTGCGATTCAAGTTCGCGGTGATCAGTTGGGACGTTAGCGCGACATACGCTGGTAGCGATCGATTGTCGGCCCACACGGCCAGCAAGTCCTCAACGCGCTCGATGCGCAAACGCGTTCGCTCGACCTGAAACACCACATCAACCGACACGCCGTGCCGCTCCAGATGCTCATATACACTGTCTACTGCGCTGCGTGCTTGCGAAAGCGCCGCATGCAGCTGATTGAGCAATTGCAAGCGCTCGCTGCTGGCGGGTTCGGTCGCCATCAGGTCATGCGCCATTGGCGAGAGCTGCATCAGCACCCGCGCATTCTCTTGCGGATTGTCGAGGCGCAATCGAATGGGCGCCTCGAGCGCGGCCGCGGCGATTTGATTGCTAAGCAAAACAATACTGTCGGCGAGGGCGGCGCCCAGTTCCGGCAGCGCCGTAGACGTCGCGTCGTCGCTCTCGTTGACACGCTGCACCAGCCGCGCAACCAGCGTCTCATCGAGTGCCCGTACCCACTCCGCATCGCGCTCGGACACAAACAGCAGTGCGAACACGACGGACAGTTCAGCCTGATTCGGTGCCACCGGCAGCACATGTGCCTGAATACGGGAAATGAGTTCACCGACCAGCGCCGGACGCGCAGCCATGCCAGTGTCGGCGAACAATGAGCGCGCGTCGTTGTCTTTCAGAATGCTGCGCAACATCGAACCAAATCGGGCTGCCTGAACGGGATTGCGATCCAGCACCTGCAACAAGAAGCGCAAGCGTGTGTGCTCAGAAAATGCGCTGGGCGAGTCAACGCTGGTCGCAGTTTTGTGTCGAAGCCAGAACCCCAGCTCCATGAGCCAGACATTGCGCGAAGCGAGCGGCGCATTGGCGTCTGCCAGAGCCAGCAGCGCGTCGAGTTGGTGGCTGGCGTCGCGAGATGCTCGCCAGCGGCTTAGAAGTTCAAATGCCATGGAGGGTACGGTATCGCAGACGAGCCTAAGGCAACCACGTTTACTACGCTATTTGCCTCGAAATTCTGGGAATTTACCCGTTTGAAATGCGCGGAAACGCCACCGGAAACCAAGCGTGATCCATTTGCACTCCAGCGGGTAGCGAGTTTGATAGACCCTCGAATTCCGGCGAAGTTCGCCATGCGCGCGGTGCATGCACCATGTCGTCGCCGAGGTAGCGTGCGCTGAACACGCGACGCTTTGTTGCGCTGCCCGGAGCGGCATGCAGCGTAAGCATGTGAAAAGCCACCAGATCGCCGGGTTCAAGCGCCCAGCCGATCACGCGCCGCTGATTTTCCGCGAGCGACATGTCGGGAATATCCGCGAGCGCACCTTCCGGAAACCACTTTGCCTGCTTTGTCATGAAGGTGCGCGGCATGTACCAGGTGCCCTCATGTGAACCCGCCAAAAACTCCAGCGTAGTTTCCCGCGGCACCGGATCAACGGGGATCCAGAAGCTGACATTCTGACGACCATCAACGTTGTAGTACGGCTGATCCTGATGCCAGGGTGTCGGCTGTCGCGTGCCAGGTTCTTTCACCAGCAAATGGTCGTGGTATACGCGGGCGGTTGCGCTTTGCATGAGGGCCGCTGCAATCGCCGATAGCGCGGAGTTGCGCAGAATGTGCTCATACTCCGGAATACGCTGCCAGTTGCAGAAGTCTTCGACGAAACGACCCGGATCGTCCGCTTTGCTAGCAACTGTGGCTAGCGGGCCGGGTTGTGCAAGATTGGTTTCAATCCCCCGGGTGAGGATCGTCACTTCTGTGGCAGTCAACGCGCCGCGAATCAGCACCGCGCCGTCGCGCGCAAACTGCATTACGGCATCGTCGTCGACCGTTACTTGATGAGCTTTCATCACGCAACAATACAGCAAGCGGCATGCACCTGTTGTGTGCGGCACAATTCCTGAAATCACATTTGCCAAAGGTGTCGCATGCAATCACCATCGCAACAGTCACTACCGTCACTACCGTCACGCCGTCTGCTTTTGGCGGGTGTCGCGACGTGGCCGTTCTCATCGCCCAACTGGGGTCAGACTACAGTGGCACCGGTGCCTACGCCCACCGAGGAAGTGCCGTACGTGCAAACGCCACCCTTGCTGGTCCGGCGTATGTTGCAACTCGCAGAAGTCACCCCTCGCGATGTGCTTTGGGATTTGGGCTCGGGCGATGGGCGCATTGTCATTGCGGCGGCAAAGGACTTTGGTGCGCGTGCGGTTGGTTACGAAATAGACCCTGCATTGATTCGCGAAAGCCGGATTCTGGCTCGCAACGCAGGTGTCACTGCGCGTACGCAATTTCTTGAGAAGGACCTGTTTGATCTGGCGTTCTCGACGCCATCGGTGGTCACGTTGTATCTGCTGCCTGAATACAACGCCAAATTGAAGCCCCTGCTGCTGGCGCAAATGAAGCCAGGCACTCGAGTGGTGTCGCACGAATGGGATATGGGTGACTGGTTGCCGGACGAAACATTGTTGTTTCCTGCGCCTGACAAACCGCACGGTACGAAGAAGGAGCATCGCGTGATGTTGTGGACGATTCCGGCGCCGGTTACCGGTCGATGGCGTGTTGCAATCGCAAACCAGCGTGAAGCTGTCGAAATGGCGATTGAGCAGCGCTATCAGGCTCTGACGGCTAACGCAAGTCGCGGCAAAGTGCTCTGGTCCAGTCTGCGCGGACGCCTGCTATCGGTTGCGTGGCAAGACGAACGCTCACGTTGGGTAATGCACGGAGTCGTCCATGGCGATCATTGGCGAGGTGAGCTGACAAAACTAGGCGCGTGGTCGAATACGGCATCAGAACGACCTGCACGGTTTAGTGCGGTGTTGCAACGAACGCTTTCCTAGCGTTTCGCCTTTTGAAGCGCGTCTGTTAGTCTGGCCATAAAGAGCGCGTCAACATATCCGCCTTCGCGAAACGAGTAATCGCGCAGACGTCCTTCGTGCTGAAAGCCCAGGGATTCATACAGATTGATTGCGCGCAAGTTGTCTGCGTGCACGGTGAGCTCGACACGGGCATAGTTCGCCCAATGATCAGCGAAGTCCAGGCAGGCGTTCATCAACGCACGGCCGACGCCGCGGCCCTGAAACGCATGCGTGATGGAAATACCCAGACTGCACACATGCTTCTCTAGCGGATTTTCTGAGACGGCATGAACGCCCGCGTTACCCACTACGCGCCCGTTGACTACCGCAGCCAACACTACCTGTCGCATACCGACGTTACCCGCCAGTCGCGTGCGCCAAACCTCACTCGAAGTATAGGGATGTTGCAGCGTCCCGTTAGAGGCGCTTCGATCAGCGAACACTTTGGCGAACGCTTCGGCGTCGTCTTCAGTCGCAGGACGGACGGCAATTTTTAGCGGCGTGGATCTACGGGATCTTTTCGTGTTATGTAAAGGCGGCGACGCTGGCGCAGGCATCATTCGCGCATTGATGCGTGACATCACAGTGCCGTCAACGTAGCCCCCCGCATGCAGTACATGCGCGCGCTGAACGCCTTCTTCCGTGAAACCAAACGAAGCGTAATAGCGCCTGAGCGCAACGCTTTGTGTGTCGACGGTCACCTCGATACGTCGTATTTGCAACCAGTGGTCACACGCGGCAATCACAGCGTCGACCAGAGCGCGTCCAACGCCTTTGCGCCGGCAATCGGGGCGAACGGCGAGCAGGTCAATCGTTGAGCAGTGCTTGCGCCGGATGTGATTCGGATAGGCGCGTAAAAGCAGGATTCCCGTCATCGCCTCGCCGTCAAACGCGACGAGCGGCAGGCACGCTGCATCCGCATATTCGGCCAGCCGCTTCTCCCAATGCGCAATCCCGTTATGCGGCGCGACCGTAGTGAACGGAAGCATCGCCGCGTCGCCAAACAGCTGTGCCAAAGCACTCGCATCGCGAGACTCTGCACGGCGAATGTATGGCGCTGGGGGCATGGACTATTTTTTCTTTACGGGGACCTTGGTGGCTTTGGTTGCCGCTGCAGTTTTCGTCACTTTAGCTGCTGGGGCTGCCTTTGTTTCGGCCGTCTCCTTCCCCGGTTTTGGCTCACGAGGCGGGAAGTCGAAACCGACTTTTACTTCGTCCTTTTTCCGCTCTACGACGAGGTACGCCTTGAACGGTCGTTTTGTTTTTGTCGATATGAACTTGGTGAGCAAATCGGTCTTGCCATCAGTCAACAGCTTCACCATTTGCTCGCGCTCAATTGGCTGTTGCAAGATCACGCGGCCGGAGCGGAAATCGCACTTGCGCGGTTTTTCCTTCTTCGCGGCGACCTCGCAAATGTAGGCAGTGGGTAACTCGAATACACCGGCACCGCATTTAGGACATTTCCCGATGGCTTCCATTGTCGAGAAGTCGACTGGGTCAGCGCCTTCGCCGATTGCACCTTCGTTTTCGTCCCAATAAAACTCGATTTCCTGTTCCGCGTTCATGCGCAGATTGGCGTCAAATGATCGCCCGAGTTTCGAGCGGAAGCCCGTCAGGCCTTCCACTTTTTTGTCGCGAATCAGCGTCTCCGCTTCCTCTGTCGAAAGCTGTCGCCCCGCAAGAATTTTCCAGAAGCCGAAGTCACACTTCGTACATGCAAACTTCTTGTAGTTCTCCTTCATCGCGCCGCCGCACTTGGGGCAGGGCGTGCTCAAGTCGGCAAAATCGCCGGGTACGGTGTCACTCTCGTAGCCTTTGGCTGCAGTTACGATGTGCTTGGCCATATCGCCGATTTCGGCCATGAAGGTCGCACGGCTCACTTCGCCTTTTTCCATGCGCGCGAGCTGGGTTTCCCAATTTGCGGTGAGTTCAGCTTGCGTCAATTCCGGCACGTTCAGGCCGTTCAGCAGCGTGATGAGCGAGAACGCCTGCGGTGTTGGCTTCAGCGCTTTTTCTTCGCGCACGAGATACTTCTGCAGGATCAGGCCCTCGATGATGGAAGCCCGCGTCGCTGGCGTGCCCAAGCCCTTTTCGCGCATAGCAGCACGCAACTCTTCGTCGTCGATCAGTTTGCCCGCGCCTTCCATTGCCGAGAGCAGCGTGGCCTCAGAATAGCGCGCAGGCGGCTTGGTTTGCAATTCTTTGGCGATGACTTCCAACGCGAGCGGTTTTTCGCCCGCCGCGACCGGCGTCAGGTTGCCTGTCTCTTCGGTGTCAGCCTCTTTGCCGTACACCGCGAGCCAGCCAGCGTTGACCATCACCTTGCCTTCTGACTTGAAGGCCTCATTCTCAACCCGCGTGATGCGCGTCGTTTGCTGAAATTCGGCAGACGGAAAGAACACAGCCAGAAAGCGCTTCACGACCATGTCGTAGAGCTTCTCTTCGATCTCGTTCAATGCCCCGGCGACGCCATTCGCCCGAGGCAGTTGCAACGTCGGAATGATTGCGAAGTGATCGGAAATTTTTGAGTTGTCGAAAACCCGCTTGTTACCAGGACGGATGTATTTTTTGGTGCGAATCTCGCGGGCGAACGTGCCATAGCGATTAGTTTCTTCGAGCACTCTCAGCGTTTCGCCGACCGTGTCAACATAGTCCTCCGGCAGTGCGCGCGCGTCAGTCCGCGGATAGGTCAATACCTTGTGCTTTTCGTAGAGCGACTGGGCGAGCGACAGCGTCGTGCGCGCAGAAAACCCAAAACGAGAGTTCGCCTCACGTTGCAGGCTGGTCAAGTCATACAGCAACGGTGGTGCCTGAGTCGTCGGCTTGCTTTCCTCTTCAACGACACCGGGTTTGCCCAGACACCTCGCAACAATTGCCTGAGCCCGAGCTTCGGCGTCAGCCTGTTTCGCGTCTGGCGTGTCAAAAATGCGCTCGGCACGCGCATGCTCATCGTCGGCCTTCTTGAACTTTTCGTCAAACCATCGACCGGCGTACTGCCCCGCCCGGGCTTCAAACGTCGCATGCACTTCAAAGTAAGTACGGGCAACAAATTTGCGAATGCGCTCCTCGCGCTCAACCATCAGTGCAAGCGTTGGTGTCTGCACGCGGCCCACGGTGGTGAGATGAAAGCCACCGCTTTTCGAGTTGAACGCGGTCATCGCACGCGTGCCGTTAATGCCAACAAGCCAGTCTGCTTCCGAGCGGCTACGCGCCGCATCAGCGAGCCCCTGCAGCTGATCGTCGCTTCGCAGTTTGGTGAAACCGTCGCGGATCGCGCTTGGTGTCATCGACTGCAACCACAGTCGTTTTACCGGCTGCTTCGCCTTTGCGTGCTCCTGAATAAGCCGGAAGATCAGCTCTCCTTCGCGCCCGGCGTCGCAGGCATTGATGATTTGCGTCACATCCTTGCGTTTGATGAGCTTCGTGAGCTGCTTGAGGCGGTCAGCGGTTTTCTCGATCGGCTTCAGTGCAAAGTGCGTCGGGATCACGGGAAGCTTCGCAAAAGTCCATTTGCCGCGCTTGACTTCTTCTTCTTCCGGTTCGCCAATTTCGACGAGATGGCCGACTGCGGAACTGATCACATATTGATCGTTCTCGAAGTGGTCGCCATCCTTCTTGATATTGCCGAGTGACTTCGCGATATCGCTCGCCACCGACGGTTTTTCTGCGATGATTAGTGTTTTTGACATTTTTTTAGTGTAACCACAACAAGCGACGCGCCGTTTTCGGCGCGGCTGAAATCGCGCCTCAGCCGAGCGGAATCAGGCGTGCCGCACAAGCGGATCGCACCCAGTCGCTCTGGATATTTTGGTCCAGCGCGAGTCGAAACAACCACCCAAGTTCATCGCGACAAGCCCACAAACAACCCTTGATATCGATTTGTACGGCCACCGCCAATGCTCGCCTCAACGCTGCCGTAGCCTGCTCCCTGTCTCCGGCGGCCAGCGCGGCGCTTGCCTCGATCAGCCCAATATCGACGAGCCACGCGTCGGGACGTCGCGTACGCAGTTTGTAGACTCGAAGTGCCGATTCATATTCGCCAACCTGCAACAACAATTGCGCCTGCATCGACGGCGTGGCCAACGACATCACGCCGTGTTCGTCAATTTCAGCAAATAGGCGACAGGCCGTATCGAGCTCCAGTTGTGCGTTCACCACATCGCGCCGCAGCGCATGCCACCAGGCGCGTTCGTAATGAATATTGGCACGCAGCATCAAATGCCCATCCGGCATTGCCGTCGTCTCGGCATCTAGCGCATGGTCGGCCTCTTGGATTTCGCCCCGCATCAGGTGACACAAGGTCAACGTAATTCCAGCTTCGCGAGCCGCCCGTGTCACTCCGCCGTGACGCGCGCACGCAACTGCAGTCGTGCTCTGCCGCAGTGCACCCGCGTAATCGCCGCGTCGATAGTGATAATAAAAGCCTTGCCGAGCAGCAATACGGGCGCGCGGCACGTTGCCGAACCCGGTTTCGGAGCACAACTTATCAATTTGCGCAACGAGCGTGTGCGCCATTGGCCATCGGCGCTGCCCACTGAAGTGTTCCAGCGCGTAACCTAGTGCATTTCCGCGCACAACAGGCGATACATCGACTGCCTGATCCACCCATTCGGATACGCTTTCAGCAACGTGAGCGGCGGCGGCGAGCGCTTCGCCGAACAAGTCTGCCGCCAACAGACCGGCAGCGATTTCCAGTCGACTCTGCATGGGCAATTCGCTCATGCGAGCGAAAGCCACTCCGCGAAGTACATCCAGCCAAATGCGCGACTCTCGAGATGGACGCCAGTCGCTATACAAGGCGTCAATCACCGAGGCGGCAATTCGCGCCAACGCAACCTCGTCGCCGCTTGCCCTGACCAAACGCTCGGCGCTCTTGACCGAAGCAGCCAACGTCTCTCTCTCAAAGCAGGCGTCTGCATAAACGCGCTGCACCCAGTACTCCGCCTCGGTCGCGCCGCCCGTCGACTCCCAATCGGCGAGCGCTTGTTCCACGACAGCAGATTCACCGACGTGCCACGCGGCGTTCACTGCGGCCAGTCGAACTTTGGAATCGCTTCGGACGGGGATCACGGTGCGCGCCTCGTTGTCGTTCGATGCAGTCCAAGCGCACTTAGTATTTGGTCAGGATTGAGTGGTTTGTGCAGCACGGGAAATCCGCTAGCTCCAAGCAAACGCAACCGCTCGGCCGAGGTGTCGCCCGTAATCAAAACGACCGGAACTTTATCTCCCAATACTTTCTGCAATTTTCGCGCTGCCTCAATGCCGGTGAAACCGTCCTGCAGCCGATAGTCCACTACCACTGCCGCAACATGTTGAGCTTCTCTTTCAGCAGTTGGTAACAAAGCGTTGACGGTGCTCTCGGCCGTGGCATCCAGACCCAGTGTCGAGAACAGCGAACGCATGGAGTCACGAATCAGCGCGTCGTCGTCCAGCACCAACACGCGGTGCCGACTACTTCGTTGGCTCGACGACGGGGTTTCAGCGACTGGAGCATCTTTGTGTTGCAGCGACTTCGAATTAACGACTGCGCCCGGTAACCGCAGCGAAAAGCAGGTGCCGCGTCCAACGCGCGAGCGTACATCGACTTCTGCGCCCAGCATCGTCGCGGATCGCGCCACAATTGCGAGACCCAGACCCATGCCGCCCTGACCAGAGTCGCCCCGCCTAACCTGATAGAACTCGTCGAATATCAACGGCAGACTCGCAGGTGCGATGCCAATTCCCTGGTCCCATACCTGCAAAAGGCAGTGATCGGAACGTGGTCGAACCGTCACCAGAATACTTCCAGCGCGCGAGAACCGAATCGCGTTGCTAACCAGATTGTCGAGTACGCGACGAAGTAAAGTCGGGTCAGTCTGTACACTGATGTCTGGTAGGCGCGAGCGAAGCTTGAGGCCCCGTTCCTTTGCGCCAGACGCAAGCACAGTGATGACCTCTTGCACGAGGGGCTTGAGCGACGTGTCGTGCAGTTCGGCATTCACCACGCCTGCGTCAAACCGGGATATGTCCAGAACAGCATTGAGCAGCGCATCTAGCGAACGCGACGCCGCCTGCATGCCGTCGACTGCGGGCATCAGGCTCTCTCCGACATGCGGCGCCTGTTGCCGCAGGCCATGACGAAGCGCAGCAACATACAGCGAAAGAGCATGCGCTGGCTGACGCAAATCATGGCTCGCCGCCGCCAAAAACCGGCTCTTTGCGTTATTGGCCGTCTCGGCTTCCCGGGTGCGGCTCGCGAGCGCTCCCGTCGCACGCTTCACCTCGTTTTGCAATCCCCGTCGTGCGGATTGCAATGCCCAGGTCATTTGATTGAAGTTTTCTGCCAGCTTGCGAAATTCGCCACGACCTGCTTCTGGCAGGTGTACCGAAAAATCGTCCCGAGCCAAACGTGAAAGTCCTTCAGAAAGCGCGGACAGCGGGGCTGATATGGATCGGGTTGCAGCCCGCACCAGTACGAGCGACACCAGCGTGGCGGCCAGCAGGATCGCCGCGCCGGTCCACCAGAGCTTCGCGATATCGCGTTTCTCGTCAGCCCGCGAAACGGACAGTGCGACAAAGCCCACACGCTGACCTGAGCCCGCATTCGTAGCGCCAGACGGCTGCGCGAACAGCACCACTGGATGCACCACGCTCACCAGATGCGAGTCACGTTCCACCTGAACCGACAACGGCTTCCCTTCGAGCAGGCGTAGCGCGGTGCTCCCCAGATTACCGCGATTGTCGACGGTTACGCCGTCGCGATCTACAAGCGACAGACCAACGATACCCGCGCTGCGCTCGATGAAGTCCGCCGTTGCGCGAGCATTTGCAATTGAGCCCGCAGCGAGTGGCAACTCAGCAAGAATGGCCGCCTGGCGCGCCAGCGACACAGTGCGCTCAACCAGATTGCGCTCAAGCTCCTGCGAGTGGCGGGTCAGCAGCAGCGCGCCTACCGAAACGACAGCGAGAACGACTGGAGCGAGTGCTGCCAGAAGTATCCGGTTGCCGATGCTGCCCCGAATCATGGCGCCGCCCCCGCGGCGCAATACGGTGGCAGAATTCGTCTCTCACTGGCAGCATACGAACGCGTGCCGACAACGCAGCCGTTCATGATGACTGAAAACCTGAGAGAGACCATGGTCGTGAATACTAGCGCGAAAGAATCCCCTGCGACAGTGGTGATCGTTGAAGATCATTCGCTCATCCGCGACGGTCTGCGCATGCTGCTTGCGCTGGAGCGCAACTTTCAACTCGTGGGTGAAGCGGGAACCGTTGCCGAAGCGCGACACGTTATCGCTGAACGAAAGCCAGCGATCGCGATGGTTGATGTGGGTCTGCCTGACGGCGACGGCATTGCCCTTGCCGCCGAGTTAATTGCGGCCGACCCATCGCTACGTGTGCTTGTGTTGACGGGCGATTTGAGCCCGGAAACGGTGTCGCGCGCACTCGCCGTTGGAGCGCACGGATACGTGCACAAACAACACAACGCTGATGAGTTGTTCGCTGCGTTGACCGCATTGCGCGAAGGCGGGCGCTACGTGAGCCAATCAGTGGCTGCCTCTTACGTGACGCCAATCGCCCTCAATAAAGCACCGTCGCCGCTGGCAAAACTCACTGAGCGTGAACGTGAGATTGTCGCCCTGCTGTGCGAAGGCGATTCCAGCAAGCACATCGCTCGCAAGCTCGACTTGAGTGTGGCGACAGTACGCAAGCATCGCGAAAACATCATGGCAAAACTTGATGTTCATAACGTCGCCGAGCTGATCGCGATTGCACTGAAGGCGCGCTAACCACAAGAGCTGCGGCTCCGTCCCGGATACGTCATCACGCGTCGCGACATACGGCAGATGCCGTATGGTCGCGACCCCTTGTGCTCCGTAATGTTTGACCATCGTCAGTACCGCTGGCGAATCGTGTCATGCAAAGCGAATCGAGCCCCTCATGAAAATTACTTTTGGCGTCGTCGTTCTCGTCGTCTTCGTCTCTATCGGGCTGTTGACGCTCGGGTTCGCAGGCGACGCGAAGGCAGCTGCGAGCGACGGCGTCCGTTGCCCGAATGGCTACGAAACGCATTTCGACAGCACGCAGAAGACCATGCGCTGCGAGCGCAGTACGCCTGTCTATCGCCCCACGGTCTGCGATGCCGCAACCCCCGAATTTCTCGTCTACCGAAGCGTCAAGGGCCGCGACTTTTGCGTAAGGGCAGTCGATGCTGCGGTGCCGGCAAACGCCTTCAGCGAAACCGACGCACGCAAGCGAATGGCTGCCTGCATCGGAGATACGGGCGAAACACTGCGCTGGCAAATTGAACTGGACGCCCAGAACGACCGCGACCGCTGCCGAGCGACGCGGATGGAATGGATTTACCCGAGTCAGCAATGAAGCCTCAGAGGACATCATGATTTCAACCCCTAAACAGCGCGCAACCGAGACGCGCCTCCGTATATCCGTATTGCCGCTGGTTGTACTGCTCGCGCTGGCAAATCCGGTTTGCGCGCAAGTCGCGCCGCCAGCGAATTTGACTGTAGAAAAGCCGTCGTTCGCAGGGCAAACGCTCAAACGCAACGACACATTACAGGTACGTCTGTCACGAGCACTGCTTCCGTCGGACGGTCAGGTTGCCATCTGCATCGGGCCACTCGATCTGTCGAAGCAGACCAGGGCCGTTGATGCCACCACATTTAGCGCAGAACCCACTGGCACTGTGCTGCCTGCGGGCCAGCACGACGTCGTGGTTCACCTCATTCGCGGCGATGAGTGGATTGATCTGGCCCGGTTTGCCGTGACCGTCGAAGGTGACACGACGCCAGCAGCTGCCGAAACCAAAGGCATCGAATCGCGATTCACGATTGGCGCAAAAGGGCAGATATACGCGACTGAATCAGGTACGACCAAAGCGGGCAAACGCCCACGCTTTCAGGATATGACCACTACTGGCGCGCTTTCTTGGGACGGCAAGCCGGTCGGGTGGGACGCAAAGACCAGCGCGAACCTCACTGGCGTGAGCCATCGCAACGAAGCCCCGCGTTTTGGTACTGATGGCGTCAATGCCGACAAGCTGGATCTCAACGACTACAAAGCCGAATTCACGCGCGGTGACGCCAAATTTGCGGTGGGCCATTTGAGCTACGGCAACCATCCGCTGTTGCTGAACAACCGCGAAAGCCGCGGATTTTCGATGGGTTACGCCATCACCCCATGGCTGGACGTTTCGGCCACTGCGCTGCGCGCGACCAGCATCGTTGGCTTTGATGACTTCTTCGGACTCAGTACGGTGAGCCATCGCATCTACGCCGCGACGTTGGGCGTTGAGTTGATGCCAGAAAAAAGGGGCTTGCTGCGCGGTGAGCTCATCTTCATGGATGCACTTGCGCAACCGCAAAGCAACGTCAATCAGGGGCAAATCCCAGATTCCGAAAAGAGTCGTGGCCTCGGCATGCGCCTCGCCTCCGCAGATCCAGATGGTAGATGGAAGGCAGAGGCCTTGTGGGCGCGCTCCCGCTATATCAACCCCACCAGCCCGGAGCTCGCCCAGGGCAGTGAGCTGGTGCCCGTAAAGGAGGAAACGCGCGACGCCTATCAGCTCGATGCCGCGTATCAGCTCATCAAGGACGCGAAGTGGCTCGGTGACAAATGGCCTGTGAATGTGCGGGCGATTGCGCATTACGAGTACGCCGAGCCACTGTTCAAAAGCCTTGGCGCAAGCTTTATCGCCGATCAAAAGCTCATGCGCTACGCCGGCGAGATGCGCGTCGGCGAAGTGGCGCTGACACTGACCGGGAGCGAAAAAAGCGACAACGTCAAAACGATTCCCACGATTTTAAAGACCGGAACCTACGAAAAATTGGGACAGCTCATGGTGCCACTTCCGTCGATCTTCGGAACGTCGGAAAAGCCCGCCAATCTCTGGCCCGCCGTACAGCTCGAATCCCGCCGCGTACGGCAATATACGCTGCGCATCCCCGATGGAACCAGCGCGCGCTCGTCGTTCTGGCCCGATCAGATCAACCTGACGCACAAAGCGGCGCTCAACTGGAATCATGAGCCTTACACCGTCTCCTACACCATGGAAATCGGCGATCAGGACAACCGTCAGCCCGGGCGCGAAGCCGCAGATTTTCTCATTCACACGCATGGATTGACGGTCGGCTGGAAGGTGAGCGACAAGCTCGCCCTTAACTTGGGCTACAACCGTAGCCGCAACTACAGCTACGAAAAGGTACAGGCAACGTACAGCAACGGCGGCACCGTCGGTATCGACTGGCAGGTGACGGATGCCTGGTCGATCAAGACGGACTACGCGAAAACGCTGGCCTTCGATTCACTGAATCAGCAATACAGCAACACGCTGACCGCAGCGCTGCAAATCGCCCGCAAATTTACGCTGGAGCAGTTTGGCAAAAAGCTGCCCGGACAGGCTTTCATTCGCGTGGTTTACGCCGACAACCGGGCGCTAGACACGCTGGTCGCGCAAGTGCTTTCGGGTAAGCAGACGCTCATCCAGACCGGCCTGTCCCTCAACTTCTGACCGTCGGAGAAATTCATCATGTACAACCAGCCTTCGCTCCTGGCGATTCGCGTGCTCACAGCGTTCATCGCGCTGGTGGCGTCCACAGTTTTCGCCATCAACGGCGTCAATCCCACCGGCGTCAACGTGCGCAGCAACGCACCAAACACCGTGTTCATCACCTTCCAGAGTCTCGAGCCCAACGAGCGCGCGGTAGAGGCGCTGTGGTGCGGCACGGTACAGCCAGGTATTGGCGCGGGTTCGGTCACATCAAGCGACCCGTGTGTTCCGGGCACGCTGTTTGGCCGCCTGCCGCTCAACTTTGATCGCTCACGATCGACACAAGGCGTCGGGCAAAAGAACTTCAGCGACATCATGGTGATCCCCGCCTCTGTCGTTCGTCGCGCGGTGCAGGAAGGTATCGAGGGCAAGAACAGCGACTTCTTCTACGTGCGTCACTTCACCGGTGGCAGCAGCGGTGACAAATGGGTTGTCGTGACATGCCGGCTCGGTGCGGGTGGCGCTCGATCACCGTTGTCGCTCATCGATGTGAAGGTCAATTTCTCGGGGCAGGCGGATTCAACGCAACTGTTCGTCCTCCGCAGTGGCGAACGCCTGCCCCGCTTTTCTGCCGAAATTCAGTACAACGGCTCGGGCCAGTTGAAAGGTCGCTGGGAGCTCGTACGACCCGGCGACTCTGAGCCGGAAGTGAACGACCTTCTAACCGAAGCGACGCTGCCGCTGGAACTGCGCAACACCCAAAAACGCTATCTCACAGTGGCGCGCTTTTCGCAGTTTTTAATGCCAAACAGCATCCTTCGCCTCGACGGCCCCGATCCCGCGCTGCTCGACACGCGCGTTGAAGGGCCGTATCAGGTGTTGCTGCGCATAGAGGCCACGGACGACAAAGAGGCGAACTCGGAGATAGGAAATAGTCAACTGGTCAAGACTGGCGGCGTGGCGGGCTTTCCGATGCCCACGCTGCGCTACTTTGTGGGTGATGCGGTCGCCGCACGTGCGAATAACGCCGCAGCAGCTGGTCTCGAAACCAAGCCGCTGGGCCTGATATTGCCGCTGTCGGATGCAGCCGTCGACGCGTCGCGCACCGTCGTTTTCGAATGGATTGACGCGCCGGGAGCTTCGAAATATCGCATTAACGTCGAGAGCGCGGGCCAGACAATCATCACCAGCACCACCGCCGAGACACGCTACACGCCGCCACCCACATGGATCGCCAGTCGCGTGCAGGGCATCGCGAAGTGGCGCGTCGAAGCGCTGGACCGCGATGGCCGCGTGCTGGCAGTTAGCGACATCCGTCAGTTCAGCAAGAAACAATAAGTCGCAACAAAGCTGCGCAGCGTTCTCGAAACAAATGCGCCCAAGGGGCGCATTTTCTTTGTTCGCGGCACATCCACGTACGCCATCACGGATGTGGCGCTACGACAAACGCCGTATCGACGGCAGCACCCGGCGAAATCTAGCCTTCAGTACATGGACTGTTCCCATCAAACCCGCCGTTTTTCTGCTTGCATGAACACCAAAAACCCTCAGGAAAGGATCGCCACATGAAGTCCCCGCTCAAAACCACAACCCTTGCTGTCACCTGCGCGCTGGCGCTCGCTGCGCACGCCGCTGACGATACGTTACTGGTAACCACACTCAACCCTGCTACCGGCAGCACCGACTGCACGAAGAACAATTTTGGCTATGCGCTCAGCGAGCGCGCTGCAGTGGTTCGCGGCAGGCCACATCACAAGATTCGCATCGAAAAACATGGCATCGACATCGGCTTGGAGGACGTCGGCGTGGACAGCTGCAACAACGAATGCAAGGCGAGCATCACGCGGAAAGGCAACTTCGACTCAGGCACCAACAATCGTCCGATTGACCGCAAGGGTTTCGTCGAGATCGACTTTCACGCGCCCGTTGAGGCGCCCGCCGGCAACGCCACGCTGGTGCTTAAATATGCTGCCGGTTTACGCGGTGAATACAAGCTGCTGATCGTGCGCAACAGCCGCGTTGATCGGGTTGAGCGAACCACGGACGGCGCATCGGCCGAGCGTTTCATCCTTTCTGGCAATAACCTCGACAGGCTGCGCAACAGTTTCAGCGCCACTGGACCGTCGTCCATCGGGCTGACGCGCGTGAGCGAAGCGGATGAACGACTTGTACTCGACCGCACGGCGCGCAACTGCTCGGCGGCCGCCTTCGATCTCGATCTGACGCTGGAAGGCGCAGCCGCCTGCCGCGTCAAAGATGTCAAACTACCGATGACGCGCGACGCAAGCTGCGGCGGTGGCGCTGCGGCACCTGTCCCCGCGCCCGCGCCTGTTCCGGCGCCGCCAGCGCCGCCGCCTCCTTTGCCACCGCAAGTCAGGCTCAACCTGACGCCAGCGCTCATCACCCCAACACCGTTCTTCCGTTCGTTCGGCGCGCTGTTGCCGGACAACACCGCACAGCGCCGTCGCACCAACGATGCCTTTTGCGCAACCCTCGGCAATGACGAAGAGCGAGGCATCACGTTGCCCGCGATCCGATGGGGCATAGCCTACGCTGGACTACCGTCGCCGTCGCCTGTCAGTGCGGATGTGCTCGATGGTAATGGCAACCTGCTGCAGCGTCGCACCGCTGATCCGATCAACACGGGCAACGGCAGCGACACCCGCTTCTTCGACAACTGGACGTCACGCACCACCACAGTGAAGGTCATCAACGCACAGAGCGTCGCAGCGCGTGCCCGCATGGGGCTGCCGTCGTCGCCTGGGCAGACCGTACCGGCCGGCTGCTACCTCGCTCCGAGCGAGCCGCTCAGCAAATTCGATCCGCCACGACTCACCTTCCGGGTGAACACCGGCACACCGCCCGCCGCAGAAACACAACCCAACGACGACGAAATCACCCTCTAAAGCAGCGCTCAGGAAAGATCACCATGAAAATCACTCATACACTTACACGCCTTCTCGCTGGCGCTTCGGCGGCCGCGCTCTTACTGGCGACCAGCACTACGCACGCAGCCATCGAAGTCAAAGTTACCAGCACACCTTCGGGCGAACAGGGATCAGTCATCTGCATGGCAAACGAAGCCAACCTCGCTAACGGCATGACCGTACCTGTGCGGCGTGGCGGGAGGAACACGATCCGGCTGCAGGAACCCGGCATCAGCGACAAGCTCACCTCTGTTTCCCTCAATAACTGTCCGTCCTGCACCGCCGCCATCGGTCGCTCCGGCGACACCGCCCGCGTAGAGGTTGATATTCCCGCGTCGACGCCAGTCGGCACCGGCCCGAGCGTCACGCTGCGGCTGCGCGGGCTCCCAGACCCGGTGATCAATCTCGCCGTGAACCCCGGCTACAGCATCAGCACCAACCTGATGCCGCAGGTCGGCACCATTCGCAAGGGCGACACCGTCACCGTAGCTGGACGCGATCTCGACGCAGGCTCAATGAAAGTAGAGCCTGCCTGCGTCGCGCTGGTCAGTCGCAGCGCGGCCTCGATGCAGTTGAAATACAACTGCGAAGTTGATAGCGGTAGCCAGGGCGCAATCGCCAAGGTCAAATTCTTTCACAACGTCGCCGCCGCGCAACGCTGCGAACTGTCGCAGGATTGGCGCATCGCCAACTTCGACGCCAACGCAAAACCCGATCTTGCCCCCGTGCTCGCAGGCATCAGCTCAAAAGTATTCCGGCCGTTGACGCCGGGCTCGATGGACATCGACGTCGCGTTCTGCCGTAATCTGCCGCCAGCCAGCACCGATTGCGCCCGGCAGCAGACCGCGGACGGAACCTTCATCACCACCAACCAGTGCACCACGAGCCCCCCACAGGGCGACGTGCTGATTCCGGAAGTCCGCATCGACATCAAGAACATTGGTGCTGCACCCGCAGCGGCCACTGTCGCCAAAATCGCGGACGGCAACGGCGCTGATCTTGGCAGCAAAAACGTGTCGCTGCTGGCCAACGGCAGCAGCCAGTCGCTCGTGGTGCGGGCCGCCCTCACTGTGCCGCTGATCGCCAAAGGCCCAAGCGGATGCCAGGTCAACAACACGCGACCACTGAGCCCCATTGAGGCGATGCAACGCGCACAAAACCCCAATGCGCCATTGCCAAACCTGACCGTGCCCTTCAACAGGTTCGATCCTGCCGTGTTCGTCGTCAAGGCGGACTCCACGAACGTGCTCGACGAGGGCACCGTGGGTAAAGCGAATAACGAGTTGCGGTTTTAAGCAAACAGCGTTTGCAACATAGCATCAGCATTACGCTGTAACGCTCTTTCTATTGGGGCTGCCGACATAAAACGGCTCAAGTCGACTTGAGCCACTTCTTACATCTAGCCCTCAACCAATCAGGGAAATCACAAGAAAGCTGAACTGTATGCATCGGCCCTAACTTCGCCACTTAGCGCCTAGGCGCTTTAGGTACGGAGTAAAGCGACGTATGTCCAGAAGTCGCGAATTCATTTCCGTCAGGCAGTGAGTCCACCCAGCCATGACTTCGTCGTACGCGTCCGGTTCATCTTTCAGAGTCCGCGCTGGCGCGCTACTTCCGATCTTGCCTAACAAAAACGGAACAGTTAGCTCAAGCATCCGCGATGAGTGTTCGAGTAGCGCCTCATCACCTAAAGCGGAGAGGTAGGGATTAGCTTTGTAGTCCGCAGTCCATTTTTGATGCCGCTTTGTCGGTACGTTTGCTATTTTTGACTGAGAAAACGAAGCCAATTTATCTAGGACAGACAGTTCGTCGCGACCGACAAATGGGATTCCGTGAAACGCGGCGCGCTGCGCTGCCAAAAGCTCGATGCGCGCACGTGCTGCTTCGGGAAGCGGGAACTTGCCAGATTCGGCAAAAAGTGACGGAATGACCAACTTCCCGTCGCGCACTCCCGCGTGATGTGTCGCCTGGATAATCCACACGCAGTTTATTGATCCAGCATATTCGTCTGCAGGATCAAGATTGACGAGGAGCTGGCGGCACCGATGTGCCACTAGCTTCGGTGCCAACACGTCAACATCGTGGTTCAAGAGAATTAGTGCGCCGGACGCACTTGGCGCACCAAAACTCTCTCGCGTAGCAGCAATCTGACGCTTCGCGTTTCGAAACGCTTCTTCTATTGCGCGCGTTATATGTAGCGCAATTTTCCTGTTTAGTTGTTCGCCATCGGGCAATTTGCTTAGCACCGCGGCTAAATCTGCTTCGCCAAAGAACTGCGGGAAGTCCTCGGAAGCACGCCGCGGTTCCAAAACCTTTTCTATTTTGTGTGTTGGATCTGACTCTAGAGACTTTAGCTCAACAATCACGCACCGATCGTCTAAAAAATAGTCTGCGCGTTGCGATCCTTGGAACCCGACGGGCATAGGTAAGCTATCAATGGACTCTGCGTCCGGCAGAGACGCCATGAACTCATGAAAACTGGCTTCGAGTTGGTTCAATAGCTTATCTTCAGGCTGCTTGCTACAGCGCAGTTCGTTGCGCACGACGCATGCGACTGTGATGCTGTCTCAGATAACCCGTTGTATTGACGTGGTGTATGCATCAGGCGCTCAAGTCAAAGCAGGCTACTTATTGGCAATGAGATCCCGCAACACATGCAGGATGTCGCCGTAGAAGAGTTTGTTTGCGTTGATGAGTGTGGTGACACGCATCAGCCTTGAGCGGTTCGATGCGTGATTTAAGCATGCGCGGTAGCATTTCCAGAATCGCTACTCCCCACGTCGGGACTTTGCGGCTTTCTTTAACGAACTGGGTCACATCGTCCATGAAAATTTCTCCCGTTATCAGCGCACTGTGTTTGCTCGCCGTTTTTCCATGTGTAGCGCAACCCACCGGCGCGGACGTCTGGGGCGCGTCGCCACCCGCGAGTGATGACCGCTTCAGCAATCCGAAGAGCAAGCTCTACGCGGGACCGAATGGATACTGGAACAACGGTGAGGTTCGAGCGAACTCGGGCGGCAAGCCGTATCAGTTCAAAGGCACATTCAGCCTGATCAGCAAACAGACGATTGCGGTGAAGGATTTGCAGACGCTGTTGTTTGACTTCGGCATTGATACCCAGCCCTCGCCCGGTGTTTACAAAATCACCAGCAAGGGAAATGCTGCGCAGAAGACGGTGAAGCTCTCGTTTGCGGATGTCAGCAACAGCCGCATCCTTGAATGGTCATCGGGCGACGGCTCGGGCACTCTGACGGTGACTGCGGTGAACGGGTTTTTGTTCGTGACCACGCGCAACGTTGCGCTGCAGCCGAGCGGCATGAGCAACAAGGGCGAATTTGCAAAGCCGATGACGCTCGGCTTTGAAGGCGCGATGAAAGCCCAGTAGCCGCGAGGGCTACCGGATCACTTCGGTTTGTACTCGGCGATGGCCTTGTCGAGAAGTTTGTACTCGTCGCAATCCTTGCTGCCGCAAATGCTCTCAACTTTTGCGAGCTGTGCGCGCGCCTTGACCAGATCGTTGGTGCGCACGTAGGCCACACCCAGGTAGCTGTTGGCACCGCGATGTAGTGGTTCCAGCGCGAGCGCCCGTGCGTACGCGTCAAACGCATCGGGGTATTTACCTGCCCAGCGGCTTGAATAGCCAAGCATGTTCCAGGCGTCAGCGTTTTTCGGGTCTTGCAGGGTGGCGCGGCGGAAATGATCGGCAGCAACGGTCCATTGTTTGGCTTCAACTGCGGCTTTGCCGGCCTGATAGTCCGCAGAGGCAACCGCTTTGGCAGGGCTCGATTCGGTGTCGGCGGCTATTGCGGTCATTGCTGCGGTCGCGACTGCCAATGCAAGCGCGGCGGCTAGTGCATACAAGGGTGAACTGGGTTTCATGAGAGTCCTCTCGTAGTGTGATTAGTGGGAGCGGCTATCGCATAGCCGCTCATTGTGGCGTTGCCTATTCCTGGCGCGTCTTGATGTTCCCGAACACGGTTCGTTCCTTTTCTACCTGGCATTTGTCGCGTGCGCCACGGTTGATGTCGGTGCGCTGGCCAGGCGCGCACAGTAGCGCCGGAACTGCAACCGTGTCGCCAGGACCGCCGTAGCAGAGGTCGCCGCCGTCGTTGGCTTCGGATTTGCTGGCGTGGTAGTTACTCAGCGGCGGGCAGGCGCGATTGCCGACTGTGTCCCAAAATTTTTCTTTCTTCTGGCACACGGCCTTGTCGCCGGACACAGCTTGAATGTCAAATCCCGAGTCGCAATAAGCGACTTCACGGGCGCTTGCGCCTCCGATCATGAGAGCGGCGGCGATGGCTGCAAATGCGTAACGTTTCATGTTTATCTCCTAAAGTTTTCAAGGGGTTTGAGTCGTACCAAACCGCTCGTTGAGTGCGTGTTTGGCATGGACTGAACTTTAGAAGTGCTGAACTGCGGTGAACATACGCAGATTGCCGTAGGGGCGACACTTCAGTGCCGTATGCCAGCGTGAAGGCGCGATACGGTTACGGCGGAGAGCTTGCTAGCCGCGCCGTTGCCAGCGGCTGCCGGGCAGTTGTTCGATGTTGCCCGAGAGTTCGAGCATGGTCAGTTCGGTGACGATTTGATCAACGGCCAGTCCGCTGTGGGCGACTAACGTGTCGACGTCGATTGGTGTGTGTTCTATAAATTTGAGCAGAGCGGAGTCAGAAGTTGGAGCCGTTGCGCCGCTTTTTGTAGGCGTCGCGGAGGCAGCGTCGATGCGTAGCTCTTCGAGCACGTCCTGCGCCGTCTCGACGAGCTTTGCGCCCTGCTTGATGAGGTGATGACAGCCTTTGTGAAACGTGGAGTGAATCGAGCCCGGAATGGCGAACACTTCACGACTTTGATCGCCCGCAAGGCGCGCCGTGATGAGCGATCCGGAATTCATGGAGGCTTCGACCACCAGCACGCCGAGCGACAGGCCGCTGATGACGCGGTTGCGTTTCGGAAAATTCTCCGCGAGCGGCGGCGTGCCGAGCGGATACTCGCTGACGATCAAACCGCGCTCGGCGATCGAGTGCGCGAGCACCTTGTTCTTCGCGGGATAGACGCGATCAATGCCGGTGCCGATGACGGCAATCGTCGAGCCTGTGTTTGCGTTCGTTGCCCGCAATGCTCCTACATGCGACGCTGCATCGATGCCGAGCGCCATACCGGAAACAACCGTGACGCCACGCTCAGCAAACGCCTGGGCAAATGCCTCGGCGGTGTCGGCGCCGCCTTGCGAACAATTGCGTGAACCGACCATCGCAATCGCGGGATTCGCGAGCAATTCGATGCGACCCTTGGCGTAGAGCACGATGGGCGCATCGCCGCTTTCAAAGAGCGCCTTTGGGTACGCCGGATGCGCCCACGTCAGCAGATGATGCTCACCCGCCGCCGCCAGCCAGGCGAGTGATTCGTCGATTTTTGCCTGCGTTTCGGTCGATGGTGCGGCCACAATCGCGCTCGCGATTTTGTCGCTCACAAGGTGCGCGAGCGTGGCCCGACTCGCGCTGCAGACGGTCGCGACATCACCGAGTTCCGAGAGCAATTTGTGCAACGTGCGCGGGCCGACGCCGGGCGCAAAGGCTAATCGCAAAAAATGGGGATCGTCAGCGTGTGAACTCATGGAGCGATATGAATGCGTACAAAAAACAAGGGCACCGCGTGGGTGCCCTCATACTGAAGCTTGTCAGGTCGTGACTACGGATTGCGCAAGATATATCCAGCGCGCAGGGTTTCGGTGCCGCTGTTCATGACCAGTCCATACGAGATGCCCTCGAATACGCGGAAAACAAACACCAGCGCAACGCGCTCTTCCGGAATATCGAGCGTGACCGGCTCGGCGTAAGGTTGTTTCGGCCAGAACGGAATCCAGTTCAACGTGGGTTCCTTGAAGCGTGGATTGGCAAACGTTTCCTTGGGTTTGTAGGCCGCAAGCACGTGGCCCACTTCAATGCCGTCGCGCTTGCCGAGGTTCAGAGTGACGACATCGGTCTTGCCCGCTTCGGCGATACCGTTTGGCAGCGTCAATACAAGGCCTTCGACTTTGGCTTCGGGAGCGCGTGGCACGTAAGCCATCGTCTCGCTCGGCGGCTGTGGAATCAGGTAATCACCGACCTGAATTTCCTGCGTTGCACTGGCGATTTCGAGTTTGGCCACTTCGCCATCGCGCAGCACTTTAGCGTCGCCGAGATAGGTCGCTTCGTAGCCGATGATTTGCGGATCAGGCTCGTTGTGCCGCCACTTGTACCAGGGACGCTCGGTGATCGACGGATCACGCAGCTCGCGGCCCTTGCGGAACAGCTGAAACACTTTGCCCATTGATGGCTTGATACCGACGGCGTATACGGCGTCGGATGTGGCGAACGTCACACGTGCATCAACAGACTTCACGATTTGTGGCGCGTCGTCGAATGTTTCGGCGCCGACGACACGATTCCGCACCATGAACGGCTCAACGTCGGCCGGCGGAATGGTCGGGATCGCGGCACCCTCACGCGCTTCGGCGCGGATTTGTGGCGACAGGCGGATGATGCCGCCATCGCCGGGCATGCCGCTGCCCGAACCTTGCAGGATCGAGAGTCGCGGATTGCCCGCCGCGTCGCGATCAAGCACGATCACCTGTCCTGGATAAATCCGGTGCGGATTCTTGATCTCGTCACGGTTCATGCGCCAGACTTCGGGCCAGCGCCACGGCTGCTTCAGGAATTTGCCCGAGATACCCCACAGCGTGTCGCCCTTGACCACGGTGTGACGGTCAGGTGCGTTCTCGCGTACCTGCACCGGGGCGGTGGGCGCCTGCGCGAGCGCCACGGTGGCGACTGTGACCGCGGCGAGCGAGACCACACAGCGCGAAACGCGTCGTGACCAAGAAGGGCGTGATGAAAATATTGAAGGGTTCGTTAACATTCCGTGTCCTGGTGGCGGCGTCTTGTCGACGACATTGTCATATTTTTCGGAAGAGCGAAGTTTCTCGCAAATCCGGCCATTTCTGGCGTCCGGAATATGGAAAAGTCGAAAAAGACCCAAACCTTAAGAAATTACATGAAGATTGTGCAACCAGACATCTGATTTGGCAAGTAAATGGCGCTCCTAACTATCCTTGAATACCCCGATGCGCGGCTAAAACGCATCGCTGCTCCCGTGACCGAGTTCACACCCGCTATCAAAAAGCTGGTGGATGACATGGCGCACACGATGTACGAAGCCCCCGGAATCGGCCTTGCCGCGACTCAGGTGGACGTGCACAAACGCGTCATCGTGATTGACACATCAGAGACGAAAAACGATCTGAAGGTCTTCATCAACCCCGAGATCATCGTCGCCGACGGCGAAATCGTGGGCGAAGAGGGCTGCCTGTCGGTACCGGAATATTACGAAAGCGTGCGTCGAGCGGCGCATGTCGTTGTGCGGGCGCAGGACGCGACGGGCAAAACGTTTGAACTCGAAGCAACCGAATTGCTGGCCGTCTGCATTCAGCATGAGATGGATCATCTCAAGGGCATTGTGTTCGTGGAACACTTGTCGCAATTAAAGCAGATTCGTATCAAGAACAAAATGAAGAAGCGGCACCGCGAGGCGGAACGGGTCTAGCGCTCGGCACGCGCGAAGTCGCCGCCGAGGCGGTGCCTATGCGGATAAAGCCTGCGTGCGCTAACCCGAGTCGCTCGCAACCGCCTGAGTACGCTAAAGCGCTTAGCGTTTTAGGCGGGCGGCGTATTCCTGATAGTTCTTTTCAAGCAGAGGAACCGCGCGCGCATACTGAACGAATCGCGGAGCGCCAGCCATGAAGAAATCCGTGAATTCTTTGACACCGGCGCGTTGGTCGTAGCTTGCTTTGTTGACGTACAAAAACAACAGCCTGCTGAGCTTCGCGTACTGGTCGGAAACGACCGTCTGCGCCGAGGGCAGCACCGGACCAGCACCGCTGTCGACTGCCAAAGCTGCAACGGTCGTTGCACTTTCAAGGTAGGCAGAAAGACTGACGAAACCGATCGCACCGGGCGTCTTCGTGACCGCAGCGACGAGTGCGCTATGGTCCGCAAACGGTTGGTAGTCGGCGCGCATGGAGGCTGCACTCCCCGCTACCGCCGTTGCAAAAAAATCGCGCGTTCCCGACTTGGCGTCGAGTCCATACAGGGTGACTTTTGTCGCCGGGTAAGTGGAGCGTACGTCGCTCCACTTCGTAGCGCGTTGCGTTGATTCGACGCCCCAGAGTTGACGCAATTCGGCGATCGTGACGTCGCGAAGCCAACCATCGTTGCGGTTCGCGACCACCACCACTGCATCCCACGCGAGCGGAATTTCAACGAACACCACACCCTTTGCCTTACACGCGGCGAGTTCCTTGGCGTTGATAGGACGTGATGCCATAGCGATGTCATTTTTTGCCTCGCACAGCATGGAAAAGCCTTGGGAGGTGCCCTTTGCATCAACCGAAATCTTCGTATTTGGGTTGGCGCGAGTGAACTGCGCTGTGGCAGCCTCGACGATCGGATCCACCGTATCCGAACCCGTGATCCGAACCGGATCGGGCGCCTGAGCGGACACCGCGAAAGCACAGCATGCACCGATGCCTGTCAAAAGACGTAAGAAACTCATAAATTCTCCCCCAGCCAAGTTTATTTTTGTAGCGCATGGCCCGTAGAGAGCCGCTGCCGTTGTCGAGACGCAGACCTCCGACCAGTGCTTGATCTCGTCAACAAAGCCACGCCTTCAGGTGCAGATTTTCCACGCACCTAAGCGCGTTGCGACGCGGAAAAAGGGGGGGGGCCTGCTTCGACACAACGTGTTGCGGAAATACCCATGCTCACGGCATGGGGTGTGTTGGCGATCTATTGGCGGCGTTTCTCAACGAGTTGGAGCGACGAGTGCAATCGGCGAGAGCTTGTCCAACGTGTGTCGAGGTGTTGAATATCTGTGACGCCTGCGCTAACCGGGCAACCGAACTGAGTCGACGCCAATGCGACTCGAGTTGTTCGCCTTCAGATTAAAAAAGTATCATCAAGCAACAATCGTCTGGTCTTCCCTAAGTTTTGCCCTACGAGGCTTGGGCAGGGGGAGGCGCACTACACCCATGAAAATCATCTTCGCCGGCACTCCTGAATTTGCGGCAACCGCGCTGCGAGCCTTGGTGCATGCGGGCCCCGACGTGGGCTTTCAGGTCATTGCGGCTTACACCCAGCCCGATCGCCCGGCGGGGCGCGGAATGAAATTGACCGCGTCTGCGGTGAAAGTTCTGGCCGAGTCTCACGGCATTCCAGTGTTTCAACCCCCAACGCTGAAAACACCGGAGGCGCAGGCCGAAATGGCCGCGCTCGGTGCGGACGTAATGGTGGTGGCCGCTTACGGGCTGATCCTGCCGCAAGCGGTGCTGGACATTCCGAACAAAGTCGCGGGCTTTGGTTGCCTGAATATTCACGCCTCGCTGCTGCCACGCTGGCGTGGCGCAGCACCCATTCATCGGGCCATTCTGGCGGGCGACAAAGAGTCCGGCGTCGCCATCATGCAGATGGAGGCGGGCCTCGATACCGGCCCGGTGCTGCTGGAAACGTTCACTGCGATTGGTGCGCGCGAAACCACCGGAGAGCTGCATGGCCGGCTGGCAACGCTGGGCGCCGAGGCCATTGTGCATGTGCTCACGCGCCTCGCCCGTGGATTTGAACTGGCGAGCGCTCCACAGTCGGCGCTGGGCATTACCTACGCACACAAAATTTCGCCCGAAGAGGCGCAGGTGAACTGGTCAACGGGCGCGGTCGAGATTGATCGTCAGATTCGCGCGTTCAATCCGGTGCCCGGCGCTTGGACCACATGGCGCGGTGAAAAATTGAAGTTGTGGGCGTCGGAACTGGTCTCGGTGCCGTCCTGCCTAGGCTCGCATCCGGGCACCGTGATTGCCGCTGAAGGTGAGCGCTTGCTCGTGTCGTGTGACTCGTCGGTGCTTGCGATTACGGAAGTACAAAAAGCAGGCGGCAAACGAATGGCGGTTTCCGCGTGGCTCGCGGGCGGCAACCATGCGACGGTAGGCGAGATTCTGGGGGGTTAACAACTTTAGCGTGAAATGACCGCTGCGTTGGGGTTGTCGGTCGATTTTGCTATTAGTCGACCTAAGCCACAAATCGACGCTATCCCCAATGCGGACGTCGATTCACGCTAAAGCTGATAAGGATGCGACGGAGTTTCAGCAGCTCGCCTTGCCAGAGGCCGATCCGGTCACGCCGCGTTTTTCTTCTCCAGCGCATCAACCTTCGCGGTCAAATCGTCGATCTGCGCCCTGAGCACGTTCAGCATTTCGCGCTGAACATCAAATTCCTGTTTGCTGACCACATCCATGCGCGACAAGCCCGCAGCGAGCGTGGCGCGCAGATTTCTTTGCAGGTCTTCGCCGGGATTTCCCGCGAGTAAGGCTTTGATCTGGGCGGTGAGTTCATCGAGTGTCATGACGCAAAGTCTAGCAAAGCCCTTGCCGCGCAGAGGCCGCGTTTGAGTTTGATTTAACGAGGTGCGCATGGTTTTGGTGCGCCAATGAGCTCGTGGGCCGTCAATGCACCATATCGGGGAATATCTGCATCGCCTGCCCGGTACGCCGCGGCGTCGCGCCTTGCTGTCTGCTGGCACGGCGCTTGCGATGACTGCCCAAACTGCGCTTCGGCGTACCGAATCCATCACGATCCAATACAAAACTCATCTCAGGAGATTCACGATGAAATTGAAACAAACCCTCGTCGCCGCCGCCATTTCTGGCTTGATCGCAAGCGTGAGCTTCGCCCAGACCGCGCCTGCTCCTGCCGCTGCGCCGGCACCCGCGCCTGAGCCAGCATCCCCGTTCTCGGTGAACGTCGGTCTGGCTTCGTCCTACATCTATCGCGGCCTGAATCAGTCCGACTACAAGCCAGCGTTACAAATTGGTGCTGATTACGTGAGCCCGAGCGGTTTCTACGTGGGCGTTTGGGGCTCAAGCATTCGCTGGGTCAAGGATTTCGGTCTTGGTTCCGCGAATGCTGAGTTCGACATTTACGGTGGTTACAAGGGCGAAGCTGCTGGCATCGGCTACGACGTCGGTGTTCTGCAGTACGTCTACAACGGATCCGTGACCCCGGGCGCCATTCGCGCCAACACGACCGAGGTCTACGTCGCGGGCACATTCCAGATGTTCACGCTCAAGTATTCGCATGTCGTTTCGAAGGGCATCTTCGGCGTAGCGAACGCCAAGAACAGCGGCTACTTTGACCTGAGCGCGACTTTCCCGATCATGGACAACCTCGCGTTGAACGCACACGTTGGCCATCAGATCATCAAGAACACCGGCGGTCTGGGAACCTACACCGACGGCAAGCTGGAGCTCGCGTATGACTTCGGCAACGGCCTTGGCCTGTCCGGCGGCGTCACTGCGACCGATGCTGACAAGGGCTTCTACACGCCGCTCGGCAAGAAGTTCACCGGCAAGACCACACCGTACCTGTTGCTCAAGTACACCAAAGCTTTCTAATTCATTCAGGGGCATACAACTATGAAGCTGGTTACCGCCATCATCAAACCCTTCAAGCTTGACGAGGTGCGTGAAGCTCTCGCCGGGGTTGGTGTTCAGGGCATCACTGTGACCGAAGTCAAAGGCTTCGGTCGCCAGAAAGGCCACACCGAGCTCTATCGCGGTGCGGAATACGTCGTTGACTTTTTGCCGAAGGTAAAAGTTGAAGTCGCAGTCAAAACCGAGCTCGTCGAGCGCGTGATCGAAGCCATCGAGAAGGCCGCCAACACCGGCAAGATCGGCGACGGCAAGATTTTTGTGTTCGAAGTTGAACAAGTCATCCGTATCCGCACCGGCGAAACCGGTCCGGACGCGCTTTAATCGGGGGATTATTCATAATGAAATTAAGACTATTTGTTGGCGCGCTCTGCGCCGCCCTAGCGTTTGGCGTGAGCAACGTGGCGGTCGCGCAAGCGCCTGCCGCGGCGCCGGTCGCTGCTGACGCCAAACCAGCCGAAGCAGCCAAACCTGCCGATGCTGCAAAGCCCGCTGAAGCCGCGCCGGCAGCCGCAGCACCTGCGGCCCCTGCTGCCGCAGCCCCTGCCGCTGGTGGCGCACCTGCTGCTCCCGCAGCCCCTGCTGCGAAAGCACCTGAGCCCAACAAGGGCGACACCGCCTGGATGATGGTTGCAACGCTCCTCGTCATCATGATGACGGTTCCGGGT
>JAYWHV010000299.1:0-8573 GCA_043777615.1 Burkholderiales bacterium
GTCAAGCAGGCCGTGGTCGGCCACGGCAAGGCCGCGAAAGAACAGGTGCAGGAAATGGTCAAGCGCCTGTTAAAACTCGACACCACACCGCAAGCGGACGCCGCCGATGCGCTCGCCACCGCCATCACCCACGCTCATGCCCGGCAGGGTTTTGGCGCACTCGGCGTTGAGCTCCTCGCCAAGCGTAAAGTACGGCAACGCGGCGGACGAATGATGTGATCAGCTTTTTCATGAAATCACGGCTGCATTGGGGATGACGTTACTTTTCACCGGAAGTCGACTATAGCGGCTTTTAAGCTTTAGCCCCAATGCAGTCGTCATTACAGCTGAAAGCTGCCTGAATATTTTTAGTAAAGAACTCACCCAATGATCGGACGCCTCAGCGGAATCCTCGCTGCCAAACAGCCCCCACAAATCGTCGTTGACGTCGGCGGCGTCGGTTATGAAGTAGACGTGCCGATGAGCACCTTCTACGCGCTGCCCGCCACCGGCGAACGAGTGCAGCTCATGACGCATTACGTCGTGCGTGAAGACGCGCATCTGCTCTTCGGCTTCGCCACCAACGACGAACGCGCCGCTTTCCGCCAGCTCATAAAAGTCACCGGCATCGGTCCGAAAGTCGCGCTCGCCGTGCTCTCCGGCTTGTCGGTGCAGGAGCTCAATCAGGCCATCATGATGCAGGACGTCAAGCGCCTCACGCGCGTGCCCGGCATCGGCACCAAAACGGCCGAGCGATTGCTGTTGGAACTCAAGGGCAAGGCGGTTGCCGCTAGCGGCGTGCCCGGCGCGTTGCCACCGCCACCAAGCCCCGCTGACGACGTGGTCAACGCATTGCTAGCGCTTGGCTACAGTGAGAAAGAGGCCGCCGCAGCGTGCAAGGATTTGCCGGTCGATCAAGCGCTGAATGATTCAATTCGACAGGCGTTGAAATTGCTATCGAAAGCGAAGTAACCCGATCGTTTAGTCCGCTCTAAGCAGGCGGCGCGTGAGCAATGACAGCATGTCTTTGCGCGTGTCACACACGATGTGGATGTAGAGCGTCTGCCCACGCACTTCGTAAATCACGCGGTTCATGCCTGCGATGACTTGTCGATATTGAGTGACATTCAAACTCGCCAGCTCGTCAGGCACATGGCCTTCAAGCGGAAATTTTTTCAGGCGGATGACGGCGTCTTTGATCTTCTTGTAGCTGCTACGCCACGCAATCTTGCCGAAATTTTTCAGAACGTAGTCTTTCAGCTCCAGTAAATCCCGCTCTGCCGAATGGAGGAAGACGACGTTCATGGCGGACACTTTTCTTCGCCTCGCGCCAAGTCTCGCCTAAGCCCCCTCCAAGTCGGCCAAGACGTCGTCGGCGGGCCGGAAGCGCCCTTGCTCAATCTCGCGATTACCCAGGGCGAGAATCTTCAGCAACGCGAGAGTTTCCGCTTGCTCCTCATAGGATTTGACGTCCATGACGACCAGCTTTGCTTCTCCGTTTTGCGTAATGAGGATCGGCTCACGGTTCTCCGTGATGGCGTCAATGATCTCGGCCGCATGGCTTTTGAGATAGCTGATCGGTTTGACTTGAGTGGAGAATCGCATGGGTGATTTCGCTCGGGGTTGCCGTGTATGGACTGATTATGGTTTTTATTTGGTCTTAGCGCAACTGTGTACCCTCTCCCGCAGAGCGGGAGAGGGTCGCGGCGAGGGCGGTGGAATGCGCAAGCTCGCACGCCACCGCCGCCCCGTTCGTGGTGAGCCTGTCGAACCATGAAGCGGTTTTGTTCCCTCTCCCCCTGTGGGAGAGGGTTAGGGTGAGGGGGATCGTGGATGGGAGTGATTCGTTTGCCACCGCCAAATTTCGCCTGAAGGCGAGTCACTTTTGGCATTGCCCAAAAGTAACCAAAAGGCTAGCCCCTGCACCCCTCTTCATGCTGCGGTGCTCGCAACGGGCGGGATACGTCTAACGGCACACGAAAGCTTCGCTAGCGCTATGCACAGCGTGTGTCGACGACGCATCTACGACCGCCCGTTGCTCCGCTCGTCGGCGCGGGCTGAAGGGGCGGTCAAACACCAGCATTTATTCGCTTCTCGATTGGGACTACGCGAAACTGGACGCGAATGTCGGATTGCTTTTAAGATAATTCGTCGATGGATTTCAACGAGCTGGACGTGCTTCTTCGACCTCTGCAAAGTGAGAATTTGGCTGCCGCTGCGCAGATGGCCGCATCGACAAGTGGTCGCAGCGCAAACGATTTGCTGAAGATTTACGAACGTGATCTGGCGCGCGAAAAAATGGCTGCTCAGGTCGGAGCGTTCATCAACGACGAGCTGATCGGTTTTGGTCGCGTTGTTTTGGTGAAATTTGAAGCATCCAAGGCGAACCAAGCCCCCAATGGTTGGTATCTTTTGGGGGTGAATGTCGTGTCTGCTCATCGAAGGCAAGGTATCGCTACCCTATTAACCAAATGGCGAATCGACTGGCTAGCTGATCGCGCCGACCAACTTTTTTATGTTGCACTTCCGACTAACGTTGCAAGCATTCGAATGCACGAAGCGCTCGGCTTCGTTAAGGCGAAGGAAAACGTGTTCATGCCGCCTGCCTTGGACGGATTGACGCTATTTAACCGCCACGTTGCGTGACGCATCTTGCCCGTTGCGAGCACCGCAGGATGAAGCGGGGTGCAGGGGCTAGTCTCTTTGCCTACTTTCTGGACAATGCCAGAAAGTAGGTCGCCCCGCGCGGCGACAGAGCGCGCTGGTGGCAGACGAATGCGTTAATTCCTCCAACCCCCTCACCCTAACCCTCTCCCGCCAGGGGAGAGGGGACGTTCTTGCGCTTCGCGGGGTTTCACGTACTGGATCCCCGGCTGCGCCGAGGATGACGACAGCGAACGCCAACCGGACGTTGGGTCGCCCCATAGAATAGCCTCATGGCCATTCACGATGATTCCCTTGCTCATGCGGTTGACCGCATCATCGCGCCCAAAAGCGAAGGCGTGCAGGAAGACGCGCTTGAACGGGCGCTGCGTCCGAAGCAGCTTGACGAATACATCGGGCAGGAAAAAATTCGTGGGCAGCTTTCGATCTTTATCGAGGCGGCGCGGACGCGCAAGGAGCCGCTCGATCACGTGCTGCTGTTTGGCCCACCGGGGTTGGGCAAGACGACCTTGTCGCACATCATTTCGCGCGAGATGCATGTCAACATGCATCAGACCTCGGGCCCGGTGCTGGAGAAGAAGGGCGACCTGGCGGCGCTGCTGACCAACCTTGAGCCGAACGATGTGCTGTTCATCGACGAAATTCATCGCATCAGCGCGGTGCTGGAAGAGACGCTTTACAGCGCGATGGAGGACTACGCCATCGACATCATGATTGGCGAAGGGCCGGGCGCGCGCTCGGTGAAGCTGGACTTGCCGCCTTTCACGCTGATCGGTGCGACGACGCGCGCGGGCATGCTGACCAATCCGCTGCGCGATCGCTTTGGCATCGTGGCGCGGCTGGAGTTTTATAGCGACGAGGAGCTCTCCCGCATCGTGACGCGATCGTCGAATTTGCTGAATGTGAACATGGAGCCGGGCGGCGCGACCGAGATTGCCAAGCGTTCGCGCGGCACACCGCGTATCGCCAATCGCCTGCTGCGTCGTGTGCGCGACTACGCGGAGGTGCGCGCGAATGGGCGCGTGTCGCACGAGGTGGCGGACAAGGCCCTGGCGATGCTGGATGTGGACGCGAGCGGTCTCGATGTGATGGATCGCAAATTGCTTTCCACCATCGTTGAAAAATTTGCAGGCGGGCCGGTCGGTGTCGACAATCTCGCCGCCGCCATCAGCGAAGAACGCGAAACGATTGAAGACGTGATCGAGCCATTTTTGATTCAGCAGGGTTATATCCAGCGCACCAGTCGCGGACGCGTGGCGACGGCGCGGGCCTATCGGCACTTTGGGCTGGTGCCGCCTGCGGCGATGGGTTCGGGGGAACTCTTCACGGAATGAAGCCGTTCTCCATCCCAGTCCGCATCTACTACGAAGACACCGACGTCGGCGGCGTTGTTTATTACGCAAACTACCTGCGCTACCTTGAGCGCGCCCGCACCGAATGGCTGCGCGCGACAGGCTTCGAACTGGACGTCATTCAGCGCGACATGAAGGCGGTATTC
The DNA here is from genome assembly GCA_043777615.1 of Burkholderiales bacterium. Taxonomy (GTDB): domain Bacteria; phylum Pseudomonadota; class Gammaproteobacteria; order Burkholderiales; family Casimicrobiaceae; genus Casimicrobium. The sequence goes on from JAYWHV010000299.1 coordinate 4,142, forward strand.
GTTGTGCGTCGCGTTGAAGCGGACTACCACTCGCCCGCGCTGCTCGGCAACCTGATTACTGTAACCGCTGAGCCCACTGAAGTCGGCGCAAGCAGGCTCGTCATCCGTCAACGGGTGACGCGCGGCGATGAACTGTTACTGTCCGCTGTGGTCACACTGGCATTCATTGCCAGCGATCTGTCCGGCCCCATCCGCATGCCGCCGACGCTACGTGCTGCCATGAAATCAACCATTCTTCCGATTGCCTGATGAAGCCCACCGCCGATCTCTCGTTCATTCACCTGATCACCGGGGCCAGCCTGCCGGTGCAGGCGGTCATGCTGCTCCTGGTGCTGCTGTCGCTGTGGTCGTGGTGGCTGATTTTTTACAAGGGCGCAACGTTAAAGCGCGCGGCCAAACGAAACGCAACGTTTGACGACACGTTCTGGCAAGGCTCGGACTTAAATCAGCTCTACCAACGCGTGAGCGAAGGCCGGGAAAAACAGGGGCCGCAGGCGGAAGTGTTCGCCGCAGGTTTCCGTGAATTCATCAAACAAAAGCGACAGGCCTCCGTGTCGAAAGAAGCCGTGGTCGACGGCACGCGACGCGCGCTGAAAGCCGCGATGCAGCGCGAAATCGACGCGCTTGAACATCAGCTTCCCGGCCTTGCAACGGTCGCGAGCGTGAGCCCGTACATCGGCCTGCTCGGCACGGTCTGGGGCATCATGAATTCGTTTCGCGGCCTCGCAAGTGTCGGGCAGGCAACGCTCGCGCAGGTAGCGCCGGGCATTGCTGAAGCGCTGATTGCTACTGCGATTGGTCTGTTTGCCGCGATTCCGGCCGTGGTGGCGTACAACCGCTTCCAGGCGCAGCTGGATCGAATTCAGACGCAGCTTGAAACATTCGCTGAAGAGTTCCTGAACATTCTGCAACGTCAGGCCTAAGCGCGCGCCATGCAACGCCGCAAACTCGTCAGCCAGATCAACGTCGTCCCGTTCATCGACGTGATGCTGGTGCTGCTCATCGTGTTCATGATTGCGACGCCCGCGCTGCGCACTGGCGAAATCGAATTGCCGAGTGTTGGCCAGCCGCTGACCGCGACGCAGAGCGATCCGATTGAGGTGACGGTCAAGGCCGATGGCGCGCTCAGTCTGCGCGATGGCAATGTCACTTCGCGCGAAAAAATGACCCGTGCCATCGTCGTCACCCGCGTGCTCGAATTGCAAAAAGTGAAAGATCGCCCGGTTGTTATCGCCGCCGACAAAAACGTCAAATACGACGAGGTCGTCGGCCTGCTCGGCGCGTTGCATGCGCAGGGCGTCAAACGCGTAGGCTTGGTCGCCAAAGAGGGCGGTTAAACCGGCATTCCGATGGAAGGCTCCAAGACTACCGCCTGGATCGGCGCGATTCTCGTTCACATCGCTTTGTTCGCGATGCTGATTTTTAGCGTACGCTGGAAGCAGGTTGAGCATTCGCCGGTTGTGGCTGAACTGGTCACGGCGGTTGCGCCGCCCGAGGCGACCGTCGCTCCGCCGCGACCTGTGCCAACGCCTGAACCCGTCGCGCCACGCCCGCCCCCGCCGCCGCCTCCCAAGGCAGTACCGCCACCACCACCGCCGCCCTCCGTCAAGTCCCCGCCCCCTCCGCCCGCGCCGAATCCCGCTGACATCGCACGTGAAAAAGCGCAGAAAGAAGCCGATGCCCGCAAGCTGAAGGCGCAGGAAGCCGAGAAGGAAAAAGCGAAACAGGAAAAGCTTCGCGCTGACGCAGAGAAGGCAGAAAAAGACGCGCTGAAAAAGCAGAACGATCTGCGCGCGCGTGACTTGAAAGTGGCGCAGGACAAAGCCGCGAAAGAGTCGCAAGCCGCGCAGGCGGCCGCCGACAAACTCGCGCGCGAAGCCGCGGACAAACTTGCAGCCAAACAGGCGGCCGATCGTGCCGAGGCGGCAGAGAAGGCAGCGCGTGACGCTGCCGCGGCGCGGGCTCGCGCCAAAGCCGAGGGTGACTATGTGGCGAAGATTCGCTCGAAAGTGCGCGGCAACATCATCGTTGCCGAGATGACCGGCAATCCCGAGGCGGTGTTCTCCGTGGTTCAACTACCGACCGGCGAGGTCCTCACCGCTACGCTTACCAAATCAAGCGGCAATCCCGCCTACGATCAGGCCGTGGAGCGCGCGATTCTCAAGTCGTCGCCGCTGCCGAAGCCGGACCAGGCGGACGTGTTCCAGCGGCAGTTAACGCTTAAATTCCGGCCCCAGGAATAGCGGCGCTGGCAAGTCCTCGGAAATCGCGCTATGGTTCGTCACATGCCATTGCGTCGGAAAATGCCACGCATGAAAGCGAAGGAGGACAACCATGTCAGATGCTTCAAATTCCACAGTAGCGGCCACCGCGCAACGCTTCACGTCGTTCGCCGAGTTCTACCCGTTTTATCTCGGTGAGCACCAAAATGCGACCTGCCGCATCCTGCATTTTTGCGGCACCTCGATCGCGTTAACGCTCACGCTGTTTGCGCTGTGGAGCGGCCAATACTGGCTGATCGTGGTTGCCGTGATTCAGGGCTACGCATGGGCCTGGGTCGGGCATTTTGGGTTCGAGAAAAACAAGCCCGCGAGCTTCAAGCAACCGCTGTATTCGTTCATGGGCGACTGGATGATGTGGTTTCAGTTGCTCACCGGAAAGATCAGGTTTTCGGGGTAGTTTCGGAAACGAGAGCGCATTCAGCATTTGTCTGAAACGCAGACTGCATCGGGGCTGGTAGCGAAATATGATGAATAGCGACTTGTTAATAAAAGCGCGGTCAGCCCATGTGTAATAAGGCTTCTAGCTGAAAGCTGATACCGAAACGATCCATCCTTCCAGCGGATCAGCGTCGTGCGGAATGCCGTACTCGTCGCGTTCCGCCGCTTTCGGAACGACGCAAGCGTTCGCCACCTGCACCGCACACAAAACGGCATCTAGCGCGTCGCCGGAACCGTCGTCTATGCACAGATTTTTGAGCGTCGGCGGCAGGATCAAATCAAGTGGGGCAGCGCTCGCATGCCCGGACGTGATCGCGTCAATGATCTCGATGCGAGCGTCGCGCCGGTCCGGCCGCACACCTTCCTTGCCGTCCTTTTTGTAGCTGGCGGGTGTGATTTGTCGCGCGAGGTAGCCGGGATAGGCTTCCAGCGCGACGCGGGAATCCGCTGACGGTACGCACGGAATAACGCTCACGTTCCCCGTGAGCAAGCGTGGCGCGCCTTCGAAGAACATCAACCCCACGGGCGGATTGACGAGCTTCATCGGGCTCGATGATCCCGCTGCCGCGTCACCGCGCCGCGCGATGTAGCGTGAGCCCATCGGGCGCGATTCGCGCACCGCATTGAGCGCGTCCTTGAACGCTTCCTTGCCGATGGCCTGAACGTGCCGGACCATATCTGGCCAGTCTTGCGGCCAACCGAGCATAACCACGAGTTCGCGCGGCAAACCAAACGGGAAATCAAAGCCGCCGACCCACGGCCCCGGCGTTTGCAACAGCGCTTCGAAATCGGCAAACGAAGTGAGGTGGTCGATTGCCTCGACGGTCAGGCGAGCGCCAGCAAGCTCAGCGCGAGCAACTGTGATGGCTTTGCGCGAACTCGGAGCGGACGTGAAATCAACGCCGAGGATGGTGCGCGTTGCGGCGTTCATCGTCGATCCAACAACGCCGCGCTACAACGCATCAATTTCCACTTCCTCAAATCCCGCTGCCAGCCGCGCCTCTCGATTGAACGGTCCCCTGAGTTTCGGCGCACGATACTGTTCGGCAAGCTCTGCGTAAGTCGCAATCGGATCCAGACCACGCTCATTGCAGACATGGCGATACCAGCGATTGCCGACAGCGACATGGCCGATCTCGTCGCGCAGAATGATGTCCAGAATCGCTGCGCCGTCATGGTCGCCGACGGCGGCGAGCTTGCTGCGAATCGCGGGCGACGCGTCGAGCCCTCGCGCTTCGAGCGTACGCGGCACCAGCGCGAGCCTTGCCAGCAGGTCGGCTTTGGTCTTCTCGGCCATTTCCCACAAACCATTGTGGGCGGGAAAATCGCCGTATTGATGACCGTGCTTCGACAGATGTTCGCGCAGCAACATGAAGTGGTAAGCCTCCTCCCGCGCCACATTTGCCCACTCGCGATAGAACGCGTCCGGCAATCCCGGAAACCGCCACACCACATCCAGCGCCAGATTAATCGCATTGAACTCGATGTGCGCCAGCGCATGAATCAACGCCGCGCGGCCTTCCACGTTGCCGAGGGAGCGCTGCGGCACTTCTTTTGGGGAAACAAGCTGCGGCAGGGCGGGGCGTCCGGGAATGTTGGCTAGATCAGTGAGCGAAGACTCACTGCCGGTAGGCTGGGCATCAGGGTCGATGGCGCGTACCGACGCAGCTTTGCGGTCAATATCGGCCTGAGCGAGCGCCGAAAGGCACAGG
>JAYWHV010000300.1:0-2530 GCA_043777615.1 Burkholderiales bacterium
CTGGTCGCGTTATCGAACACTTTGGAGCGCACAATGCGCTCGGCTGCGTTGGCTAAATCCGCGCTCGCGTCCACGATAACGGCAACGTTGCCTGCGCCCACACCGAAGGCAGGTTTTCCACTTGAATAAGCCGCACGAATATTCGCTTGCGAACCAGTCGCTACGATCAGATCAACCTGTTGCAGCAACTCGTACGTCAGCGCTTTGCTGACCGGTGACGGCAGCACCTGCACCAGATCATGCGGTGCACCGATGCGATCAAACTCGGCGTATACATACTGCAACAGCAATTCGGCAGTGGACGCGCCTTTCGGCGAGGGTGCCAAGATGATGGCGTTGCGACCTTTGATCGCGTTAATAATCATGTTCGCGGGCGTGGCACCGGGGTTGGTTGATGGCGTGATCGCGCCGATCACACCTGCTGCGCGTGCAATTTCTATGATGCCGGTCGCCTTGTTTTCAGCGATCACGCCGACTGACTTCGCGCCATGTAAATCGCGCATCAAGCCGAGCGTTTTGCGATGATTTTTTTGTATCTTGTCGGCCACGTTACCGAGGCCAGTATCGCGGACGGCAAGCGCTGCGAGCGCACGATTGCGCGACGGCTCCATGATCGCCCATGCAGCGGCGGCACACACCCGATCCACCTGCGCCTGACCGTAAGTTTCTGCAACCGTCTGCGCGACACGTGCGCGCTCGATCAACATCGCAATAGTCGCGACTTCACTCATACGAAGCGTGACTGCACATTAGTTATCGAGCTTGGCACCTGAGGCCTTGGTCACCTTTGCCCAACGCTCGATTTCAGCGCGGACAAATTTGCCGAATTCCGCCGGGGGCATGCCGCCCGCGTCGGCGGCAGCGGCCGCCCAGTTGGCCTTGACCATCGGGTCTTCCAGCGCTTTCACCGTTTCGCGATACATTTTGTCGATGATCTCGGGCGGCGTGCCTTTGAGCGCCCAGATGGCGTACCACTGTGACGCCTCACTGTTGGCAAAACCCTGCTCGGCAAGCGTTGGAATGTCTGGGTATTGCGGCGAGCGCTGCGCTGCCATCAGGCCCAGCGGACGCGCCTTGCCAGAACGAATCTGCGCGGCTGAAGCACTCATGCCGTCAAACAACACATCAAGCGAACCGCCGAGAAAATCCTGCATTGCGGGGCCCATGCCTTTGTACGGCACGTGAATGAGGCTCAGGCCCTGATTAACTTTGAATAGCTCGCCGGTGAGGTGCTGCGAGGTACCCGTACCAGCGGAGCCAAAATTGAGCTTGCCGGGGTTGGCGCGCGCATGATCAATCAGATCCTTGACCGTCTTCACGTCTGGCAATTTGCTCGGTTGCACCACGACCACGAAGGGCATGATTGCCAGCAACGTGACCGGAACGAAGTCCTTCTCAATGTCATACGTTAGCTTTGGATAAATTGACGGCGCAATCGTGTGATGCACCGCGCCAATCAGAAACGTGTAGCCGTCAGGAGCGGCTCTTGCGGCCACGGCGGCCCCCACGGTGCCACCCGCACCGCCAATGTTCTCGACGATGAATTGCTGGCCCGTCAGCTTCGTCAATTGCGCCGACAGCGGACGCGCGAAGGTGTCGGTGCCGCCGCCCGCCGGAAACGGGTTGATCAGGCGAACCGGCTTTGCTGGCCACGTCTGCGCGTAGCTGGCAGAAACCACAACAAGGCTCGCGATGGTGACGGCGAATCCGGTTTTCAGTAATCGAAACACTGACTGCATAAATATCTCCTTATGCATACGAAGTTGAGCACACTTGTTTACTTTGGCGCACCTTCTGACGCGCGCAATAACGCGGGATAGTAGCGAACTCTACCGCTTGATTTCGGTATGTTTGTACTTATTCAAAAAGCGTGTCGGCAGCGCCAATGCATCACGACGGAACGGGTCGCCCAGTTCTTTGGTGACCATGATTTCGAGGATGGTGGTTCTGCCGCGCTTTTGCGCGTCGCACGCCTCGGCCAATGCTGGGCCAACGTCTGCCAATTGGTCAATGCGCAAACCTTCTGCGCCCATCGCGATGGCAACATTCGCCCAGTGCGGTTGGTTGTCGAGTGCGACGCCGAGATAACGACGGTTGTAGAAATCCACGTGATTCTTTTTCTCGGCGCCCCATTGGCCATTGTTGAACACAATCGCCGTGACCGGAATGTTTTCGCGAACGCAGGTTTGCACTTCGTTGAAGCTGATGCCCCAAGCGCCATCGCCCACGTAGGCAATCGCGGGGCGATCAGGTGCTGCGAGCTTGGCGCCGATGATGGTTGGGAAGGCGTAGCCACAATTGCCAAAACTCATCGCAGCAAACATGGAGCGCGGTTCGCTGAAGCGCAGATAGCTGTTTGATACCGAACAGATGTTGCCAATGTCGGTCGACACCATCGCGCGGGCGGGCAACGCTTTTTCGAGTTCACGCAGCACTTGCCGCGGATGCATGTATTTGGACGCTTTGGCGACTTCGATGGAATACGCATCCGTCTCGTGTGTCCAGCCGTCGAGTTCTTTTTCCCAGGCTT
>JAYWHV010000301.1:0-8520 GCA_043777615.1 Burkholderiales bacterium
GAAATCGATGCCACATTCTTGCGGCAGACGTTCACTGCGTCCAATACTCGAAACAGATAGAACTATTCAAAAAGTATGGGACCAGGAAACAGGCCGCTCGATCTTGACTGGCTGGAGGACTTTCTCGCACTCGCCGAAAGCGGCAACTTTTCGCGCGCCGCGCAGGCACGAAACATCGCGCAACCCGCATTCAGCCGCCACATCAAGTGGCTCGAAGAATGGGTCGGCGTCGACCTCTTCGATCGCTCATCGCATCCGGTTTCGCTGACCTCCGCCGGACTCAAAATTCAACCGGAAATTGAACACACGCTGCATCGACTGGAAGCCGCACGCTACGGGGCTCGCGTGGCGCACGAGCAAGCGGCGATCAGTCTGCAATTCGCCGCGACACACGCGTTGTCTCTCACGTTTTTTCCGGGCTGGCTCAGTGGCATTGAGGCGAAGCTTCCAGTCGGACGAAAGATGGGGCCGATCCAGATGGTCTCCGATAGCTTCGCCGCGTGTGAGGATGTGATGCTGCAGCGTCGCGCGCAATTTCTGTTGTGCCACGGCCATCGGGCGGTGGCGAATCGACTCGATGATGCGCAGTTTGTGTTCGCGAAGGTCGGCGAAGATCGTTTGCTGCCCGTCACGGCTGGGTCAAAAGCGGGCGCGGCCCTGCATTCAATCGATGCGGATGCAAGCGCTCCGGTGCCCGTGCTCGCCTATGGCCAAGCCTCAGGCATCGGCCAGATCATGCGTTCGGTCATGAAGACGGCGTTCGATGATGGCCGGTTCACTTCTGTCTTCACCGCGCATCACGCGGTCTTGCTGAAGACGATGGCGATTGAGGGCCGCGGAGTGGCGTGGTTGCCCGAGAGTCTGATTGCGCCTGATCTGGACGCAAAGCGGTTGGTGCTGGCGGGGGACACGGCCTGGAGCGTGCCGATTGAAATTCGGCTGTTCCGTCCGCGCGCTGCGCTCTCGGATGCGGCGGAAGCTCTGTGGACGGTGGCAACGACTTAGACCGGACATTCCGGAATACAGCTTTTCTCTGAAACGACCGCTACATTGGGGCTAAAGCCGCGTTTGGCCGCTTATCGAGAAGACCCTATTTGGCACTTCATCCCCAATAAGGCGGTCATTCCAGGAGAAAGCTATTCGGCGTTGACGCCGACGAGTTCAAACGACGCGCTGCGGCCTTGCGCACTCACCACCTTCAGGCGAAACGGGACGTAGTGCCACTCCGGTGCCAACCAAAATTGGGCGCTGCCATTGGGTTTGCCATCGGCGTCAGGCTTGCGCGCGCCTTTCCACACCTGCGTCTTAACCTTGTTCATCGTGCGTTTTCCGGTTGACGGGTCCACGTCGCCGGTGGGCGCATCAATCTCCTCCTCGCCCACTTTGGTGAGCGTGTACACGTCCATGCGCCGCGAAGATCCGACGCTCAGCGTAACGGCGTCGCCCTTAGGCATGGCGAAATAAAACTGCACGATCCAGGTGAGCGGATCATGCGGTAAGCCCTCGAACGGGATCGGGTCTTTGTCCGGAACGCGAAGCAGCCCCTTTTCGTGGTCAAACGTGATCTCGCGCTTCTTGTCAGGGTTGCCGCGTTCTTCGACGAACTTGTCCGGACGCAGGCCCTCGGACGTAATTTGCCCTTCGGACTCGCCGGTGAACGTGCCTGGATAAAGCAATGCGGCGAGTCCGCGGCCGCGCCCGGTCACTTTCAGGTTGTAGCGACCGTTGTCGTGCGTGAACTTCAGATTCACCGGCCCCACCTCAAACTTCTGTTCACCCAGATAGGCGATGTAGCCCAGCTCGATTTTTTTCGGTGGCATGCGCGCAGGCGGCAGCGCGGGCGGAGGCTCGACGACCGGCGGCGGTGCGGGTGCGGGTTCGGGAGTTGGCTCAGGTTTGGCCTCGGCAACGACGGGCGCGACCTCGGGCGCAGGTTCCGGGGCGGGGATTGATTCAGCGACTGGGTCGGCCACTGCCACTGCAACCGGCGCCTCCGCGACGGTCGCCGGACGCGGTTTCGCGGTCTTGGGCTTTGCCTTGCTTTTGGTTGTCGGCGCGGGTCTGGCTGCCGCCACGGGCGCTGGCGGCGGCGGCAATTGCATGAACCGCGCGGTCAGCGGCAGCATCTTTTCCTCCGGCGGTTCGACAGTGACGAACGCACCGAGAATCAGATGAACCAGGAACGATGCGATCAACGCCGCAGCAAATTTCCGTTGCGGCGTAGAAAACAGGCCGCGGCGCCGCGACAGGCTCCGCACCAGTGCAAATCGTCCGTCATCCGTCGCGTCCGGAGGCGCAGACGCAACGGTCGACAAGGAAGAATTGGCGGGGGCCTGAACGGCGGCGTCGGACATGACTGCCGCTAAACGCTTGCGCCGGTGCTGTCGGTGACGTAAGTCGCAGATTTCGGCAACGTTCTGACGCGCTGGCCTTCGATCTTCAGTCGGCCATCGCAGAACAGGCGCACCGAATAAGGGAATATTTGATGTTCCTGCAGCAACACTTTCGCCGCGAGAGTTTCAGCGGTGTCGTCATCGTCCACCTGCACTGCGGCCTGCGCGATGACAGGGCCGCGATCCAGCTCCGGCGTCACAAAGTGCACCGTGCAGCCGTGCAGTTTCACGCCTTCGGCCAACGCGCGTTCATGCGTATCGACTCCGGGGAAACTGGGCAGCAAAGAAGGATGGATATTGATCAGGCGACCCACAAAGGCGTTGGTGAAGACAGGCGTGAGGATTCGCATGAACCCTGCCAGTACGACCAGATCGGGGCGATGTTCGTTCAATGCATTGACCAATGCCTGATCAAACGCTTCACGGTTGGCGAAATCCTTGTGGCTGAGCGCGAAGGTCATGATCCCGGCGTCGCGAGCGATGTCGAGGCCTTTCGCGTCGGCCTTGTTGCTGCCGACGACGACGATGTCGCCACCGCAGTCATTGCGCAACAGAGCGGCCAGATTGGAGCCACGCCCGGACAGCAGGACCGCGATACGCGGACGGCTGGTTGTCGGAATTGTGTTCATCGGAGTTTCAAATCATCAGACCCGTACGTGACGCCGATCGGCTCGATGACGACTTGCTTCGGCCCAGCTTCGACGCTGCCGGCGACCCACGCTTCGATGCCGCATTCGCGGGCAACTGCGACGGTCTTCTCGGCTTGGTCCGCCGCGACAAAAAACGCAAAGCCTGCGCCCATGTTGAGTGTGCCGTAGGCTTCCGAGTTGTCGAGTTTTGCCTCGCGCTGCATGAACGCAAGCACCGGCGGCACAGGCGGCACGGTATGAATTCGATAGGTGAATTCGCTAGTGTGTCGTAACAGTTTGCGCCAACCGTGGCCGGTGACGTTAACGCAGTAATGCACGGCAACGCCCGCTTTGGCAAGCGCCTCGGTGACGGGGGCGTAAAGCGTGGTGGGCGCGAGTAAGGCTTCGCCGAAGGTTTCGCCATCACCGATCTCGGTCTGGTATCCATTCGACAATCGCTCGGTCAGCTTCCGCGCAAGCGACACGCCATTCGCGTGAATACCGCTGGATGCGAGCAAAACAATCGCGGCGCCCGCAGCGAGGTTGTCACCGAGCGATAAACGCGACTTCGGGTTGACCAAACCCACGCAGGATGCGCCGAGATCAATCGTTCCGCCTTCCACCACACCCGCCAGCGCCGGGGTTTCGCCACCGCCCCAGGAAACGCCACAGGTTTCGCAGGCCGCTTTCCACCCCGCGATCAGATCGGCAGCGCGCTTCTTGTCTGCAAACCAGTCGCTACCGCCAGCCGCCCAATAGGCCTGCACGATGAGCGGCGTCGCCCCGACGGTGATCAGATCGTTCACCGCCATCGCGATCGTGTCCTGTGCGATGGCGGCGTAAAAACTTTTGCCAGTTTCGCGATAGACGGCGTCGGCGACCAGAATTTTGGTGCCCAGACATTCGACGATCGAGGCGAGATAAAACGGCCCGATGTCCAGCACGTAGGCCGATTCGCCGCGTGAAGCGACGATTTCGGACAGTCCATGCTGCGCCAGTTGTGCCGCCGTCGCCCTGGCACTTTGCTGCGCGAGTAGCTTGATCGGGTCAACCTGGTCGTAATTGACGCCCGCCTGTTCGTAGGTCAGCGCGTCGGGATTTGACGGAGCGTGCGAGGGTGCGGTCATAACGTGATCGTGTTTTAATGCCGCCCACTATGGCCGCAGAACCAAAGATGTCAAAGGAAAATTTTAGCCCGCCCGCGGTGGTTTCTCTGCCAACGCTGCCGCAAGCGGGGGTCGACACGTCCGACGAGGCGCCAACCACGCCGCCCGTAGTGACTGTAACCGCCACTGGCCACCGCTGGTGGATCGATCTGACGCCAACGCTGCGCGCGCTGGTCATCGCGGGTATTCTGGTCGCGCTCGGCTATCTGATCGGCGCACTGGCCCCGGTGCTGACACCGTTTATAGCGGGCGCAATCCTATCCTATATTGCGGCGCCGGTGGTCGCCTGGCTCGCGGCGCGCCGGGTACCTCGTGCGGCGGGGGCAATTTTGATCGTGCTCACGATGGGCGCGCTGATTGCCGGGCTCGTGCTGGTTGTGGTGCCGATGATTTCGAGTGAAATCTCGCAAATCGCGAAAAAGATGCCCGAGCTCATCACGCGCGCGCAGACCGAGTGGTTGCCGTGGGTGAACTCCCGGCTGGGCACAACGATTGCCTTCGATCTGACGCAGCTGAAGTCATTGGTTCAGGAAAACGCCGGGGCGGTGGGCGACCTGTCGGCACAACTAGCGGGTTCGCTGAAACTCGGCGGGCAGATGCTTTTGGGCATCGTTGTGAACGCCATGTTGCTGCCGGTTGTGATGTTTTATCTGCTGCGCGACTGGCCGACACTGATCGACGGGATTGATCATCTGGTGCCGCGTACGGCGAGACCAATGGTGCGCAACCTGGCCAGTGAGATTGATGCTGTGCTGTCTGAGTTTTTGCGCGGTCAGGGGTTGGTGATGCTGGCGCTCGCGGCGTATTACTGTGTCGCACTTAAATTGGCGGGTCTGCAGTTCTGGCTGCCCGTCGGACTGGTGACAGGGCTGCTGGTTTTCATTCCGTATATTGGTTTTGGCATGGGTTTATTGCTCGGCATGCTGGCCGCGTTGACGCAATTTTCGACGTTGGGGCCGATCATCGCAGTCGCGGCCATGTTTGCTGTCGGGCAAATTCTCGAAGGATTTGTGCTGACGCCGTACCTGGTCGGTGATCGTATCGGGCTGCATCCGCTGGCCGTCATCTTTGCCTTGATGGCGTTTGGGCAATTGTTTGGCTTCGTCGGCGTTTTGCTGGCGCTGCCAGCGAGTGCAGCTCTGCTGGTGGCCCTACGTGTCATGCAGCGCAGTCTCGCCGTGGCCGAGCACGGACCTGAGTCCCCGGCTGCCTCCAAATTACCGCCCGTCGCCTAGGCTCTCCTTTCAATCTCGTCCGACCCGCATCCGTTATGGCGATCACGCCGCAGATTCCGTTTGACTTTTTTCTTCCAGAAGCACCGCGCTTCGATAACTTCATCGTTGGAGACAACGGCGAGGCGGTCGCGCGATTGCGAGCGCTCACCGCGGTCAGCCATGAGCCTTCGGCTCGCGCCATCGTACTTTGGGGCGGACCTTCAGTCGGAAAATCACATTTGTTAGCGGCAGTACAGGCTGATGCAGGATTGGGCGGAATCTCCGCTCTTTTCCTCGACGCCTCGCGCGCGTTTCCCGCGGATCCATTTGTCGGCTCGCAAATTCTCTGTGTTGACGACGCCGACCAGCTCAACGCAGAGCAACAGGCATGGCTGTTCACCGCGTTCAATCATGTCGCTCAGTCGGGCGGCGTCACAATCGCAACCGGGCAAACCCCACCTGCCCGCTGGCCACTGCGCGACGATATCCGCACCAGAATGGGCAGCGGACTTGCGTTCGAACTGCTGCCCGTTCCTCAGGACGACCTGCCTGCAGCGCTATCCGCGTATGCGGCCGGGCGCGGTTTTGACGTGAGTAATGAAGTGCTCACTTTCCTGCTGAGTCATCACCAGCGAGATATCGCCTCGCTTTGCAAGACGTTGGCCGGCGTCGACCGGTTGTCGCTCGCGCTAAAACGCCGCGTAACAGTGCATTTGTTGCGCACTTACCTGAATGAGACAGCGCGGACCAGACAAACCTGAGAAAGTTGCATGAATTCGCGTTTTCCCTAATTTTTAGTAAATAGCTCCCTATAATCGATGGTTGAGCTTTGAGAACGACATCGTCTTTCATGAAAGCGCAAGCAGGGGAGCTCCGGTTTGTGTTTTTGTTACTTTTTGTGTCAACCGACCAAAAAGGGCGTTCGTTATCTGCTCAGGCTTGTGAAACACCGAGTCAAGCAAAAAAAACCAACTCTCTAGAGGATTTGAAAATGAGCAAACTGTTAACCGCCCTTATCGCTTCGGCTTTCGCCGCTGTTTCTTTCGCACAAGCACCGGCCGCTCCGGCTGCCCCAGCAGCTCCTGCTGCTGCACCAGCTAAAGCTGCTGCTCCTGCTGCTCCTGCTGCTGCCGCTGAGAAAAAAGCTGCTCCTGCAAAGAAAGCTAAAAAAGCAAAGAAAGCTAAAAAAGCTAAAGTAGCTAAAGCTGCTTAATTCGACAGCGCTGTAAGGCGCCTGGAATTGGAAAAAGCACCTTCGGGTGCTTTTTTCTTTTCTGCCCTCACCTTCTGCCCGTCACTCCCTCGCAGATAATTCTCCCAATGAAAGTTATTGTCGGTCTCTCCGGCGGTGTTGACTCCGCTGTTTCCGCCTCGCTCCTGAAAGCGCAGGGCCACGACGTGCTCGGCATTTTCATGAAGAACTGGGAGGACGACGACAACGGCGAATATTGTTCGACCCGCGAGGATCTGGTTGATGCGGTCAGCGTGGCCGACCACATCGGCATCGACATTGAAGTCGTCAATTTCGCGAACGAATACAAAGATCGGGTGTTTTCGTATTTTCTGGCCGAGTATCAGGCCGGACGCACGCCGAATCCGGACGTGCTTTGCAACACCGAGATCAAATTCGCTGCCTTCCTTGATCACGCGATGCGGCTCGGGGCGGACAAAATTGCCACCGGCCATTACGCAGGCGTTCGCGAAACCGACGGACGTTTTGAGCTTTTGAAGGGTGATGACGACACCAAAGATCAGTCGTACTTTTTGCATCGCCTGACGCAGGCGCAGCTCTCGAAGGCAATGTTTCCTCTGGCAAACATCCCGAAACTTGAAGTGCGCGCCATTGCCGAGCGTGAAGGCATTCCAAATTTTGCGAAAAAAGACTCAACCGGGATTTGCTTCATTGGAGAGCGCCCGTTCCGCGAATTTCTCGAGCGCTATCTGCCGAAAGCACCGGGCGACATGGTCACGCCCGAGGGCTTGCATGTGGGTCAACATCAGGGCCTGGCGTATTACACGCTCGGTCAGCGCGGCGGCTTGCACATCGGCGGATCGCAATCGGGAACGGGTGCGCCCTGGTACGTCGCGGGCAAGGACATGGCGAAAAATTTGCTGATCGTGGTGCAGGGGCGTGAGCATCCGGCGCTGCGGCGCACGGACGTTCCGCTCGTGAACACGCACTGGATTTCTGGCAGCGATCCCGCCACGGGTAACGGCTACGGCGGCAAAACCCGCTATCGTCAGCCCGACGCCGCCTGCGAATATGTGCCCGCCGATGGCGCGCGCGCCAACGCGACACTCAATTTTCACGAAGGACAATGGGCACCCACGCCCGGACAGTATGCCGTGCTATATCGCGACAATGTTTGCCTTGGCGGCGGGGTTATCGCGTAGCCACGAGGCGCACTTCAGACCATCAGCTTTTGAATGAAACGAAGCACGATCTAGGGGTAAAGGCCGAATCGTCAAGAAGTCGACTTCCGTGCTTTTTGAGATTAGCACCCTGTATCTGAATGACTACAGCGAAAAGCTGATGTTGATCGCCCAACAATTTAGAACTCGCCTCACCTGCGTCTCCATGATAGCTTTCGCCCTATGGATTTCTGCAAACGCCTCGTCGCATCCGCCCTCATTTTCACACTGGCCACGCCGCCGCTCTCGCTCTTCGCCCAGGCGCAATCCATCAGCCAGGAAGCCACGATCCGCGTCACCCGAAAAGCGACAGACCAATACGCCGTTGAGGGAAGCAAGATCACCATCACCACCAAATATTGCCACGAATATGTGCGCAACGACGAGGCGGTCTTGACCACGCGGGCTGAGGGCGCCGAAAACGCACTGCTCTTCGCCACGGGCGCCCAGTGCGAGGTGATCAGCGCGATTAAAGCCGACGACAGCAAGTTCTCACTGCTTGATTTCCTGATTCAGCTCGGATTGATGATTGCAACGAAGGGCTTGCTCGGCAGTCCCGCCATCCCGATGCCGAAGCGAAACTGAATCAGCCGCCGCCAAATCCCAGCAAAACACCGACCACGTTGTCGCCAATTTCGGCGACCGCGTAACCGCCTTCCATCGCAAACAGCGTCGGTAACTTGAGCCGGGAAATCGCCTCGCCCAT
>JAYWHV010000302.1:0-8512 GCA_043777615.1 Burkholderiales bacterium
GAAGCGTCGAAACGGAGCAACGTGGTTCATGGCGCACAAATCTTAGTCGGGATGATTTTCGAATGCTATGGCGAGCGCGCAGGTTTGGTGGGGGTCAAGTGACGATCAACGGTCAGCGCCGACCAAGTGCGGGCGGATCGCCCTTAAAACACAGACTTCGCCGATCAGCTTATGTCTGAAACGTTTACTGCATTGAGGATGGAGCGAAATTTATCAAATAGTCGACTTTCTGCCTAAACAAGCCTTAGCCCCAATGCAGTGGTCGTTACACGCTAAAGTTGATGTGTATCTTTTGCGTTTCTGTCGGCGTCACCCGACAACTAAAGGTCATAGGAATCAAACGTTTAAGGAATTGCTGCGCAATATGGTCGTTCCGTGGAGACAGCCCATGAAAGAAAAGTGCCGGCAAAGTCGAACTCACGCCCCATGCTGACGTCATACTTGCTCAATGTGCCGTGCCGGGGGCGTTTTGCATGGGTAATTGCAACGCCTGCCACACGGGGGAGCGAGGTTTGGCGCATTCATTTCAGCGGGGCATCCGCCCTGCTGGTACTCATCGTTTTAGGGAGATATCGATGCTCAAGAACTCATTTTTAGGCCGCCGGGACGAACCGGTCACTGCCCCCGCCGTCAACAGCCGCGCCACGCCCGACACGCCTCGCTACGCGCCGCAACCGGACGCTGCTCCGCTATCTGCCGTAGCGGTCACACCGCCAGCAAACCCCACGGGACGGCCGTCGCTAATGAGCGATGCGAAGGCTTCGAGCGCCAGCACGTCTGGCGTCGACGCGACTGAGTCGCACATCGCCGGCACGCCACGGCTCACGGTTGGCCCGAATATCAAACTGAAAGGCGCGGAAATCAATGATTGCGACACTCTGGTGGTCGAGGGCCATGTTGAGGCATCTATGGACAGCAAGACGCTGGAAATTCTCAAGACGGGTTCGTACGAAGGCACTGTAACGATCGACGTCGCCGAGATTCACGGGAAGTTTTCGGGCAATCTGACAGCGCGAAAAAAGCTGATCGTCCATGCTTCGGGATGGGTATCGGGCGTCGTGCGCTATGGCTCGCTGCTGGTGTCTGAGGGCGGCGTGGTCAGTGGCGACATCGCCTCAATCGACGGCAAGGGAGAGCCACAGAGCGCGCTTTTTGCCGGGTATCCATCAGCGCGTGTTGCGGGGGCGGCGGGCGTGCCCGGCAAACCGGCGGCGAATGGCGTTGATCACCATGCAGCCGCGTGATCGCCTTTCCACTCGTTCAGTTTCGCTATTGCGGCGCACCCAGCAATGGCTCAAAGCACGCGAGCGTCTGCTCTCGACGTGGTTTGCGCGCACGCAAACGCGCACCCGGCGAGGCGGCTCTCAGCTGCGCCGCCGCCTGGGCGGCGCTGGGGCGATCCTGGTGCCTTATTGGTGGGAATACGAAAGCCCACTGAAGCGGCGACTCGCGCTGGAGGCAATGATGCGGCGGATGTTTGCGATCGTGCCAGTGCCGATAGCAACTTAGCGAGCGCGCTCGCGGTTCCGGCATCGTTGGCCGTCGTCCGGGCGCCATCGACGGAACCGCCGCGTCAGTGCTAAACAAAGAGCTTTGCGTACTCCTGCCGCAGCAAATTCTTCTGAACTTTGCCCATCGCGTTTCGCGGTAGATCAGCAACGACGAACACCCGCTTTGGCACCTTGAAATTCGCGATACTCGCTTTGAGCGCGGCATGAATTGCATTCGCGTCGAGCGCAGCGCCGGCTTTCGCCACCACCACCGCCACGCCGGCTTCACCAAAATCGGGGTGCGGCACGCCTATGACGGCGGACTCCGCCACGCCTGGCATGTCGTTGATGTAGCCCTCGATTTCTGCGGGATAGACGTTGTAACCACCGCTGATGATCAGGTCCTTGCTGCGGCCGACAATCACCACGTACCCGCGCTCATCAATCTTGCCTACGTCACCGGTTTTGAACCAGCCGTCTGCCGTGAACTCTTCCTTGTTCTTTTCCGGCATGCGCCAGTATCCAGCGAACACATTCGGGCCCATGACTTCGATGCCCCCGATTTCGCCTTCCGGACACATGCCGCCTTTGTCGTCGGACACGCGAACGCTCACACCGGGAAGGGGAAATCCGACCGTGCCACCACGACGCTCGCCTTGCTCGGGCGCATAAGGATTTGAGGTCAGCATCGCAGTCTCACTCATGCCGTAGCGCTCGAGAATCGTGTGGCCAGTGCGTTCGCGCCATTCGTTAAATGTTTCGATCAACAGCGGCGCTGAACCCGCGACGAACAGGCGCATGTTTTTGCAGGTCTCCCGGTTCAGGCGCGGGTCCGCCAGGAGGCGCACATAAAGCGTCGGAACGCCCATGAACACCGTCGCTTCGGGCAGTCGTGTCATAACCGAATTCGGATCAAATTTCGAGAACCAGATCATCTTCGCACCCGAGAGCAATGCGCAGTGCGATGCAACGAACAGGCCGTGCACATGAAAAATGGGCAGCGCGTGAATCAATACATCGCTGCTCGACCAACCCCAATAATCTTTAAGCGTCACCGCGTTCGACAGCAGGTTGTTGTGGCTGAGCATCGCGCCTTTGCTGCGCCCGGTCGTACCGCTCGTGTACAGGATCGCGGCGAGATCGTCGGCTGCTTTGACAGCGATAACGTGCGTCGCAGATTGCTGCGCAGACTCAGCCATCAACGTGCCGCCGCCTGATTCATCAAGCGTAAACACACTAGCTACTTTGGCTGCCTCGGCAATCGGCTCTATCCACGACAGCGACTTCGGAGAGCACACCACCACAGAAGGTTCCGCGTTGCCGATGAAGTATTCAATCTCACCCGCCTGGTAGGCCGTATTGAGCGGCAGATAAACATAACCCGCACGCAGTACGGCGAGATAAAGCAACAAGGCCTCGACACTCTTCTCGGTTTGCACCGCGACGCGACTGCCTTCAGGCAATGAGAGTGACGTCAGAAGATTGGCGATGCGCGCGGTTTGCGCTTCAATGTCGTGCCACGAATGGCGCTTCTGCGTTGCACCCGTCGCGCTATCGGCTGACTCGATGGCGGTTCCGCTCACGTCTGCTGGAAACGCCGCGCTGATGGCTGCGAACAAGTTGTTGTTATTCATGTGTCCCCCGTAGGGCGGGCACTGCCCGCCTGGTGTTCAATCCGCGAAGCGCGCGTACTCTTGGGCTAACGCCCGCAGTTCACGAGGCGGGCGCGCTTTTACCTAAATACGCGCCCTACATATCGCCGCGTGCAAGTTCGCGCCTAGTCCAGTTTGGCGCCAGATGACTTCGCAACCTCAGCCCAGCGTTTGATCTCGGCGTTCACAAACTTGCCAAATGCGTCGCCATAAACGTCCGGCACTTCAGCGCCAAGTCCGTTCCAGATCGTTTTCAGTTCATCCGAGTTGTACGCCTTCTTCAGTTCCGCCTGCAACTTTGCGATCACATCCGGCGGCGTACCTTTCGGGGCCCACAAACCGTACCAGGTTGAAACTTTGTAGTTCACGCCTGATTCTGCGGCGGTCGGAATGTTCGGAAATCCCGGTGCGCGTTTATCGCTCGCAACCGCAATCGCCTTGATGCGCCCACCCTTGATGTGACCGGCGCTTGAGCCCATGCCATCGAACATCACATCAATCTGCCCGCCCATCAAATCGGTCAATGCCGGGCCTGCGCCCTTGTACGGAATGTGAGAAATCTTCACGCCTGTCAGTCCGTTGAAAAGCTCGCCGGCGAGATGATGTGAGGAGCCGTTTCCAGCGGAGCCGTAGTTCATTTTTCCGTCAGCCTTTTTCGCCGCTTCGATGAAACCCTTCAAGTCGTTTGCCGGCACGCGTTGCGGGTTGACCACGATCACTTGAGGCACCGACGAGACGAGAGCCACCGGGACAAAGCTGTTCTCGATGTCGTAGTCGAGCTTCGGATACATCGACGGTGCGATGGCATGATGTACCGCGCCCATAAAAAAAGTGTAGCCATCGGGTGCAGCCTTCGCGGCGATGCCCGCACCGAGCGTGCCGCCCGCGCCACCCCGGTTGTCGATGATGAATTGTTTGCCGGTGTTCTTGCTCAGGTTTGCGGTGAGCGGTCTGGCAAAGGCATCGGTGCCACCACCAGCCGGGAACGGCACGATGATGGTGACGGGCTTGGTCGGCCACGCCGTTTGGGCGATAGCCGCGAGTGGTGCGGCCACCAATGTCGCGACGAACGCACGACGCAGCAGTGAAAAATTGAAGTGTTGCATTAAGTTTCCTCCTTTGGAAATGTTACGTTGTCTCTTGCTTTTACTCGCTCTATTCACGCAGGACCGGCCCTAGATCAATGAACCCACGCTCCTCGCGTGCGTGACGGTGCCGTTGACAAAATCCTCATGCGACTGTTCGACGCGATCCAGGTCGTAGAGATAGTTCACCATAATGCCAGCCGATTGTTTGAGGCCAGGCGCTGAAAGGTTGGCTTCAGCGTTGATGCGCTCCAGTTTTGCGCCGTTGTCGAGATGAAACCGTGCCACTGGATCGCCACCAGAACGCGGTGATTCGTGAATGAGGTAGGTGCTGGCGAGCGCGAGCAGCGCTTCCTTCGCGTCCTTGTCGAGCGACTTGAGGGTGGCATCGCGTGACAAGCTTGCGAGCTCGCCGTTCGTGGCCTTGCGCAACTTTGCGAGCGCTTCATCCAGGCGCTTCCGTGTTGCCGGTTTCAGCCCTTCGTAGGTAAGCGTCGCATCAATACGCGTCAACCAGCTCATCAAACCGGGAATCGGCGACAGCGTGCAGAACGTTTTTAGTTGCGGCAATTCGCGCTTTAATTCCTCTGCCACGCGCTTGATCAGAAAGTTGCCGAGCGACACACCGCGCAGCCCCGGTTCACAGTTACTGATGGAGTAGAACGCGGCGACGCGGAACTGCTTCGGCGCCGTAATTTCGGAGTTCTTGTGGATGAGGGGCGCAATCGCATCCGGCATCGCAGGAACGAGCGCAACCTCGACAAAGATCAGCGGCACATTCGCCAGCTGCGCATGAAAAAAAGCGAAACAGCGACGATCCGGTTGCAAGCGCCGCCGCAGATCGTCCCAGCCGTCAATTGCATGCACCGCCTCGTGCTGGATGATTTGCTCCAGCAGGTGCGCGGGCGAGTTCCAGTCGACGCGGCGCATTTCCAGAAAGCCCGGATTAAACCAGGACGAGAGCAGGTGCAAAAGGTCGGCTTCGACCGATTGCCATTCGCTGTTTTTGTTCAGACGTCGCAACAATTGTCGACGCAGACGCACAAGCGCAGCGGTGCCACCGGGGGCGCGATTCAGGCGTCGAAATAATTCCTGTCGCGCCGGTTCTGCGGCGGTAGAAAGCGCCGCCAGCGCACTGGCCGTTGGCGTGGCCGCATACGTTTGCGCCGCCGACAGCACGAGCTGCGGATCGGGTGAAAACTGATGGGCGAGCGCGTAGAAGAGCGAGTCCTGTTCGGCTTCGGTGAGTTGATCGAGCTCCACAATGATGTTGTGCGCGATCGCGGGGCTGTTCGCTTCGGCGCGAACCGAGAGCAAACGATGGCACTCTTTCACCAGTCGCATCGAACGACGCTCGCTGGTCATCTGGTTGATGCGCTGCGCGGCCTTACGGAGCGCGGGGACAGGCGAGAGATCAGCCAGCATTTTTGATTGCCCCGCTTTCGAGTTGCCGCAGGGCTTTGAGCGCCGCGAGTTGGGCCAGTAAGTGGTCATGCATCGCGCGTTCGGCGCGCGCACCGTCTCGCGCAAGCATTGCGGCGATCAGCACGCGATGCTCGTTAATCGAGGCATCAATGCGCCCCGGCAACACTAACTGTCGGCCGCGCAACATGCGCACAAATTTGCGCAGGTCAGCGGTCACGCGGTCCAGCCAGCGGTTGTTCGCAACGCGCTGCACGAAGCTGTGAAACACGTGATTTGCCTTGTAGTACCCGTCAATATCCTGCGCTGCAGCGGTGCGCTCGAGCTCGTCATGCATGCGTTGCAACTCGCGCAGATCGGCGTCCGACATGTGATGCGTCGCCTCCAGCGCGCAACGCCCTTCGAGTAGCGCCATGATCGGAAACAGCTCGTCGGCGTCCGTCTCCGTGATCTCGATCACGCGGCAGCCGCGCCGCGGCACCAACTCAACCAGACCCTCGGCCGCAAGCACCTTCAGCGCTTCGCGCAGCGGCGTGCGACTGATCTGCCACTGTTCAGCGAGCACGTTCTCGTCAATGAACGCACCGGGCGAGATCTGGCGATCAAAAATCAGCGCACGAACGCGTTCGGCCACCTGATCGTGCAGGGAGAAACCGCGAAAGGGAATGACTTCACTCATGAAACCGCCTTAGATCGATGCAGCAACGATTATATTGGCACAAATAATTCTGTAATTACAAGATTACACGCTGCGGGCTCGTTCGTCAATCCTGTTCGCGTCTCGCCTGATTACTCTGCCCGCTGCTACGCTTGCGGCATGCCTGCCATCAAGCCTTTCACCCGCCATCGCCTTTCGCTGCGCAACCACACCGCGCAAATCCTGACGTGGGGCTCGCCGAACGCCGAGCCGGTGGTCATGTTGCACGGCTGGATGGACGTGGCTTCAAGCTTTCAGTTTCTGGTCGATGCGCTGAAGCGCGACTGGTATGTCATCGCACCGGATCAACGCGGCTACGGTGGCAGCGACTGGACGAAAGAGGGCGCAAGCGGCTACTGGTTCGCCGACTACGTTGCCGATCTGGAAGCCGTGATTGATCACTTTTCGCCGGACGGGCCAATCAGTCTGGTGGGGCACAGTCTGGGCGGCAACGTGTGTTGCACCTATGCCGGTGTTCGTCCGCAGCGTGTGAAGAAACTGGTCTCGCTCGACGGCTTCGGTGTTCCCGCCGCAAGTGCAAGCAAGGCGGCCGAGCGCTATGCCAAGTGGCTTGATGCAGTCAAGGCGGGCGAGACGCTTTCATCGTACGAATCTTCCGCCAAAGTCGCCGACCGTTTGCAGAAAAACAATGTGCGGCTGACGCGCGAACGCGCCGAATGGCTGGCGCAACACTGGGCGGAGCATAAGGCCGACGGCCGCTGGCATTTGCGCGCTGATCCTGCGCACAAAATGCCGTTTCCGACGGTGTATCGCCTGGACGAAGCCATCAACATCTGGTCTCACGTCACCGCGCCGACATTGTGGCTCGGAGCCAGTGAATCTGCCGCAAAAGTGTGGAACGGCTACACCGACGACACCATTGTTCCGACGACAAAAGAGGGCCACGCACGCGGTAGTTTTGAATCGCGGCTTGCGGCGTTTGCGAACATTGAGTTCGAAGTCGTTCAAGGTGCCGGCCACATGCTGCACCACGACGTTCCTGAGATTGTTGCGGCGCGGATTGAGGCGCACTTGTTGGCATAAACTGCTGCCGGACGTGACGCCTCCACCGCGACGTTTGTTGTGCAAGGATTTGCGGCGTTTTCCGACTACGAATTACCGTCCCCTATTTCAGGTTGTTGTCCCATGAAATTTTCGCTCTCGCCAACTCGCGTGTTCCGCTTGATCGTGCCTGTGGTCGCCCTGTTTGCGATCAGCATCGCGTCACAAGCTCAAGCGCCCGCGCCCGCCACTGGCAAAGCCATCTTCGCAGGCGGCTGCTTCTGGTGTGTCGAATCCGATTTCGACAAACTGCCTGGCGTCATTTCAACCACGTCGGGCTACATCGGTGGCACCGTCGCCAATCCGACATACCAGCAGGTGTCAGCCAAGGTAACTGGCCACGCTGAAGCCGTGGAAATTGCCTACGATCCAAAAAAAGTGACGTATGAGCGACTCGTTGAATACTTCTGGCACACGATTGATCCGACGACCAGAGACCGACAGTTTTGCGACAGTGGCTCGCCGTACCGGAGCGCTATTTTTGCGCTCGACGCCGATCAGCTGAAAATAGCGCAGGCCTCAAAAGCCGCCCTGGAAAAATCGAAGCCATTCAAGGAACCCGTCGTCACGGAAGTCGTGCTCGCCACCAAGTTCTATTCCGCTGAGGACTATCACCAGGATTACTACCTGAAGAATCCCGTGCGCTACAAGTACTACCGCAATGGCTGCGGCCGCGATGCCCGGTTGAAAGAGCTTTGGGGCGATAAAGCGGGCAAATAAGTCGCCGCGGCTTAACCGCGCATCAAATGCTCGCCCAACGCTCGATAAGCAGGCAGTGACGTCGGGTCCATAAACACATTCGCCGCCAGCGGGTGTGATGCATACCGCGCGATCACCATCTCCGCCACGGGATCAATCCAGATTGCCTGGCCGTGAATGCCGCGGGCCGTGAAGCATTGATGATCGTCATGCGACACCCACCACATATTTCGGTACGACCAGCCGGGCAGCGTGGCGTAACCGGCGGTCGCAAAATGATCGCGATTCGCGCCATGTCGAATATCGGCAACCACCGCAGCGGGCACGATTTGCTGGCCGTTAAAACTGCCGTCGCAGCGCATCGCTTCGCCAAAACGCGCAAGATCGCGCAAAGTGGTGTTGAGC
>JAYWHV010000303.1:0-8494 GCA_043777615.1 Burkholderiales bacterium
CGAACGCCTACGCTTCCGGGCTCAAAAATTTTCTGCGCGAGGCGCAGATGCTGGCCAAGTTCTCGCATCCAGCGCTCGTTGAGGTGCATCGCGTCTGGGAACAAAACTCCACTGCCTATATGGCGATGCGGTTTTACGATGGGAAAACGCTGCGCGAGTGGCGACTGCTGAACGAAGATTTTGATGAGACGCGCATTCGACGCCTGCTTGAGCCGGTTTTCGATGCATTGTCCTTGTTGCATGCGCAGAACGTGATTCATCGCGATGTCTCGCCTGACAACATTTTGATGCGCGGATCTGGTACGCCGGTTCTGCTTGACCTCGGCGCTGCGCGGCTGGTGATTGGCGGTATGACCCAGGCGCTGACGACGATTCTCAAGCCTGGCTACGCGCCGATTGAGCAGTATGTTGATGACGGCACCATGCCACAAGGTCCATGGACTGACGTGTATGGACTCGGCGCGGTGCTCTACTACATGCTGACTGGCGTTGCACCGCCGCAAGCCGTGGCGCGCATGATCACCGATCCGTTGCGCAATATTGCGAACGTCGTGCGTGTGCCCGTGCCAGCGTCGTTCCTTGAGGCTGTCGTCAAGGCCCTGGCAGTGCGCCCTGAAAATCGTTATCAGTCGGTTGACGAACTGCGTGACGCTCTTGGGTGGACCGACCCACTTCCCGCCGAGCCGCGGACCCAGTACGCGCGCACCGAGTTCGTTGCGCAAGGTAAGTCGTCGTCCGCGACCGGCGCCGGGCCGGTCACGACTTCTCCTGCACCGATCACAGCTCCTGCGCTGTCGACCGTTCAGACAACACCAAAAGTACCTTCCGCACCGACGCCAGTGCCATACGTCGCTGCGGCCGCTGTCATGCCGCCGATGACTCAGCCACCAGTTGCCGTTTCGAAAACTGGCGTTTCGCCCGTTCCTGCGGTCGCTGCGACCGAGGACGAAGATAAAACAGTGATCTGGAAGGGCCCAGCCGTCACCAAACCTGCACCGGCTCCTGCGACACCTCCGGCGAGACCGCCCGTGCAGCCCGCCGAGCTCGCTCGAACCAAGGCGTATGGCGACGCGCCTGCTGCATCAAGCAAAACCTGGATATTCGTGGCGATTGCTGCTGCTCTCGCCGCCGTTGGCGGTTATTTCGCTTTGAATAGAAACTCTGCAACCGCGCCCGCCACCACCGCGCCGGCAGTGGTGGCTAATACAACGGCCGCGACGCCGACAGCGACGCCGAGCGTTTCGCCGCCCGCAGTAGCACCGGTCGCAGGCCCGATCGCGGCAACGCCACCGCCCGCCTCATCGCCGGCACCGCCGCCGGCAGTCAAACCCGACGCGACAGCCAAGCCTCCAGTCGTAGTCGCTCCTGCCGTCGTCAGCCCAAGCGCGGAGGAGGAGCGCGTCGCCAAGGCGAAACAGGAAGCCCGCGACAAAGCGAAACTCGAAGCGCTGGAAAAAAACGCCAAGGCCAAATCAGACGCTGATGATCGCGCAAAGAAACTTCGTCAGGAAGCTGAAGATAGAGCGGCGGCGCTGCGCGCCGAGCAAGAAGAGAAGGCTCGTCGTGCACGCGAAGAAGAAGAACGTCAAGCGGCTGCCCGCGCAAAGCAGGAGGCCGATCGTGCTAAAGCGGCTGCAACCATTTCGCCTCCCAGCGGTGGATTAGTGGTAACGCCGGTACGCCGCACGGTCGAGGAATTGTCAGGCGTCGGCTCGGCGGCGTTCAAGCGCGGCGATGTGTCTGCGGCCCGCGCGGCCTGGAACGAATTGGTGAGCCATCCTGAAGCGACCGGTCGCTCAAAAGCCATCGCCTATAACAACCTCGCGGTGAGCTATTGCCAGGGCGGCGATGAAGCCAACTGCGAACGGATGTACGCGTCAATGTTGCGTGCGGATCGCGCGTATGGTGCGGAAGTTTCAGAACGCGAGATGGCCCAATTCAAGCGCGCGTACGACCGGGCTGCGCGACAGGTGCGGGGCCCCGGATACTGATCGGCTCCAGAGCCAAAGGTTACGGCGCTACGTAAAGAACTCAAGTATTTCCGCCGCGCGCGAGTAGGCATCGCGCTGCCCCAGCCCGATCAAAGCATTGATGAAGTCGGGTTCAAACAGGAGATAGCTAGCCAGTGAGGCACCTCCAGCGTCGCTAATTAGTCCGCCAAGCGCCTTGCGCGTCGCCAGCGGCATGTCCTGGGCATGTTTGAGAGCAAGAGCGTCGAGCGACTGCGACGGTTGAATCGCGAACACTTTTATGGGTCTGTATGGCAAGACGGAAGCAACCGAAGGAGGTAGCTGCTTCAGGGTCTCGGTGACGCGTTGAGCTTGCTCCACATCCGCCTGCAGGGTGTCGTGAAACACACTTGCCATCGCGAGAGCGGCAACGGCGCTTAAACCAGGCCGCGTCTGAGTCGGCGCATCTCCAGCCAAACCAGAGCGTTTCGGCTGTCCCACACCAATGACCATGATGCGGTCTGCGCCCAAATGCATGGCGGGTGAGAGCGGCGAGATCTGGCGCATTGAGCCATCGCCAAAATACTCGGTTTGACCATCCACGGTGATCGGAATGGCGGGAAAAACAAACGGAATCGCACTCGACGCCATCAGGTGATCGACGCCGATGTTCTGGAATTCGGCGCGGCGGCCAGGTCGACTCCACGTCTGCGCCTGGTCGTCGGCCTTGGCATGGCAAAACGTCCAGTGCACACCGCTTGAATAGCTTGAGGCCGTCACTGCCACGGTTGCGAGAACATTGTTGGCAAGCGCTCGGTCAATGCCCGCGAACGACACGGCTTTTTTCAGTGTGTCAGCCAGTGGCGCGTTATCCAGAATGGCACCATGTGCCAACGCGCCGCGCGAGAGATTCAGTGCCGCGAGATACTTGTTACTTCCAGGCAGCCAAGTGCTCGCAGACGTCTGGTTCAGCTGATAGACGTCATGCGACCGCATTTTTTGCCAGAAGATGGCCAGATCGTCAAACGCCTGAAATCCGACTTCAGCTTCGCCCGCAAGGCAAGTTGCATTTATTGCGCCAGCCGATGTGCCCACCAGAACAGAAAACGGAAACTGATCCGCAGGGAGCTTGCCGGTTTGCGCGAGCATGCTCGCCGTCGCCTTGAGCACGCCTACCTGATAGGCCGTGCGCGCGCCCCCGCCCATGAGCACCAAGGCGCGGGCGGTGCCGGGCTGTTGGGCCAAAGCGGAATAGATGATGGTACCTAGCGCCATATTCGTGCTGCGAGCTTAGCGCAACCGATCCCTCAACCAGCATCAGCAGGTTTGTGGGCGACGACCACCAGGGCAACGACTGCGCGTCCAGCCTCAATCCGCACGGTGGCCTCAGTTAGCGCCGGACGCACAAATCCCGCCTTGGACAAACTGCCCACCACATAGCCTGAGCTGTGACGGTATCGCCCGGTGTCGCCAAGTTCAAACCCAGATTTCTTGTCTTCAGGTTGCTTTTCCACCGTGAAGGCCAGGATGCCGTTGCCACACAACGCATCGAACGCTGCGTCCATTAGATCGTCGATAGCACCAAAGTATTCGAGCGTATCGGCCGCAAAAATCAGGTCGAAGGCGTGAACGCTTCTGCGCAGAAATGCGGTACCCTCCTCGACTGAGAGGGCGTCGTAAAGGGAGAGGCCTTCAGCCTTTTCGATCATACGGCGTGACAGATCGACACCAACCAGTGTCTTCGCCAGCGGCTTGAGCAAAGGCGCGCAAAGGCCCGTTCCACAGCCAAAATCACAAACGGACGCGTCGATCAGCGCGGAGTTCGATTTCAGCGCAGACAACAAAACTTCTGGCGCGCAATAATGCAACGTGTTCCGCAGCAACGCATCAAAATAGTCGGCACTATCGTCAAAAGTTTTTCTCACGAAATCATCGGGGGCTCGCGGTGGTACGGCTTCATGCGAATAGGCCGCAAGCAGGTGCAGCGCCGTTGGGTTATCGGGCGTGCGCTTCACCCAATCGCGCAGCACGGTGCCAGCGGCGTCTCGCTTGCCCTGATTCAACAGCGACCACGCTAAGGGGCGATAGGCGCCTACGCGATCAGGATCCGCGGTCAAGACATCCCGCAGCAAGGCAATTGCCTCGTCACGATGTTGAGCATAGGCGTGAAGCAACTCACCAAGACAAAAACGCGCGTCGACGTGTGCTGCATCGATTCGCAATGCACGACGATACAGACCAGCGGCTTCGCGGTCACGGGAATGTGTCGTCAGGAATCGCCCAAGGGAGAGCAAGGCTTGAACACTGTCTGGCTCGTTGCCAAGCGCGGCTCTCAACCGATTTTCTTCGTCCATTCCTGCGTTGGCGAGATTGTTCGGCACTCCCGGTCTTCGGGAGGCGTTACGGCCTGTCATGGACGATGAAGCGTTACGAGCCAACCGATGACTGGGCGTCCAGCTTCTGCTCTCAGTTTCACGCGGCGTATCGCGACCACCCGCAATCCCGACCCGGTGGCCGCTTCCAAAACGTGTGGGAGGCTGTGGGAGTAGCGGCCGCTCGTCAGTAACCGATGTGGAGCACTATCATCATCCAGCGCTTCGACCGTAAAAATTACAGAACCGCCAGGGCGCAACGCCCTCGCCGTCGCGCGCATCGCGTCGTGGAGCTGTCCGAAATAGCAAAGCGTATCCGCCGAGATGACCACGTCAAACTCAGCAGGGTGATCGTTCAGGAATGCGACGAGCTCGGCCTTGTGCAGGTCGCTGTAAACGTGACGAGCTTCAGCGCCGCTCAGCATGCCGCCCGACAAGTCGAAGCCGCTCAGGCGTCGCGCCCACGGTTTCATGAGGGGACCGCAAAGGCCCGTGCCACATCCCGCATCGGCAATATCAAGCTCAGCCCTGCTTTCGGGATACAGCGCAAGCATGGCCTCGCGCACGTGCTCAGGCGCGTGGTAGTCGAGATCGGCGAGTTTGGCGTCAAAGCTTGACGCAAATCGGTCAAACACGGACTCGACGTACGCGTCGCTTGCGCGATCCGCGAGGTGCGGCTGCTTTAACGCGGCAAGGTGGTGCTGAAGCACTGGATTATCGGGCTCTTCTGACAGCCATTGCTGATAGTGCGCTATGGCTTCCTGCGTGCGCCCCAAGTGTATGTAGGCACGTGCAACGTGTTCTCTCGAGGCATTCTGCGGCATCAGAATGATCGCCTGACCGCAAACATCGACGCCCTCCTCGACGCGGCCGAGTTCGATGAGCGTTTGCGAAAGGTTATACAAAGCATGCGCAAAATCAGGCTGCAGCTCGGTAGCACGGCGGAAAAAACGCTCCGCTTCCACAAGATCGTGCGCGACATGCATTGAGCCAAGGTTGTTGTAGGCGGCCGCGGCAATCTGTGCGTCACCAGCAAGCGATACGCTCTTGTTATATGCCAGCAGTGCGTCATCTCGGCGCTTCAGCTTCGCAAGCACGTTTCCAAGATCGTTCCATCGCCCCGGATCATCGGCCTTCAGCACGATGGACTTGTCAATCAGTGAAAGTGCCTCAGCCGTTCGCCCCTGCAGATCGCGCAGCGCACCCATAAGATGCAATGCGTCAGGCTCATCGGGCAGTGCCCCGAGCACTGTATTTAGCACGTGTTCGGCGGAAGCCAGCTTTCCGTTGGCTAACAACCCGCGCACAAACTCTATGGCCTGTGGCAGCGTGAGATCCAATTCCCGCTGCGCCGGCACAGGCGCCGCCACTACTTCCGGAGACTTTACTTTGGCTTTCGCAGCAGGGCGCTTTAGCGGCATGTTTGGGTGGGCGAACGAGTCGCCCCTAATGGTTCTTATCAATCAAAGACGTATTCGAAGTCCCCCGAAGCGACAGAGAGCGCAATCTTTTGCATGGCCTTACCTTCGATCGTGCGTTTCAAATACTCCTCTGACAGTTTCGGGAGAATCGTATTGGTCAAGATTGCGTCAATCATGCGACCACCGCTTTCAATCTCTGTGCAGCGTGATGCGATCAGTTGCACCACTTCGTCGGTAAAAGTGAACTCTGCCTTGTGGTTTTCGAGAATGCGCTTTTTGATGCGTCCAAGTTGCAGGCGAATGATGTTTCCAAGCATCTCGTCCGACAGCGGATAGTAGGGAACCGTTTGAATACGTCCGAGCAATGCCGCGGGGAAAACTTTTAACAATGGCTCCCGCAACGCCTTGGCAATATCGTCGGGTTGCGGCATCAACTCAGGGTCGCGCGTCATGCTCATAATGAGCTCGCTGCCGACGTTACTGGTCAGGATGATGACGCAATTCTTGAAGTCAATTGTTCGGCCTTCGCCGTCTTCCATGACACCCTTGTCAAACACCTGGAAGAAAATCTCGTGAACATCGGGATGAGCTTTTTCGACCTCGTCCAGCAATACAACACTGTAGGGCTTGCGTCGTACCGCCTCGGTCAGTACACCTCCTTCGCCATAGCCTATGTAGCCCGGCGGCGCGCCTTTGAGAGTTGAGACGGTGTGTGCCTCCTGAAACTCGCTCATATTGATGGTGATCATGTTTTGCTCGCCACCGTATAACTGCTCTGCGAGCGTGAGCGCGGTTTCGGTCTTGCCCACACCGGACGGTCCGACCAGCATGAATACCCCGATTGGCTTGTTCGGATTGTCGAGTTTGGCGCGGCTGGTCTGAATACGCTTGGCAATCATGTCAAGACCGTGGCGTTGTCCGATTACGCGCTGATTCAACGTGTCCGCGATTTTGAGAATCGCTTCGACTTCGTTCTTCACCATGCGACCCACCGGAATTCCGGTCCAGTCAGCGACCACCGAGGCGACCGCCTGAGCATCAACCGCTGGCAGGATCAGGGGCGACTCGCCTTGCATGGCCGACAATCTAGCCTGTAGTTCACCCAGTTCCTTCAGCATTGCGGCGCGAGCATCGTCACCCAGAGGCACTGCCGTGTCCACCTTACCGTCGCCAGAACCGCGCAGCTTTCCGCGTAGGTCGAGAATTTGCTCGACAAGCACCTTCTCGTCTTTCCAGCGTACGTCAAGAACGGCGAGCTTTTCTGACGCTGCTGCCCGTTTGATGGTCGCTTCGTTCAGGCGTTCACCGACCTGAATGCCAACGGCTGCCTCGCGCTCAATGATGCCGATTTCGACGTCAAGCATCTCGATCTTGCGCAGCACATCTTCGACTTCAGGCGGGGTTGCATGCTGACTGACGGCCACGCGAGCGCAGCTGGTGTCGAGCAAACTCACGGCCTTGTCGGGCAATTGACGCGCCGGAATGTAGCGATGCGAAAGGTTCACAGCAGAAGCGATTGCCTCATCGAGAAGCAGCACTTTGTGATGCTTCTCAAGTACGGTGGCCACGCCGCGCAGCATCGCGATTGCCTTTGCCTCGTCCGGTTCTGGCACTTGTACCACCTGAAAGCGGCGTGTTAGCGCGGGGTCCTTCTCGATGTATTTCTTGTATTCCGCCCACGTCGTCGCTCCGATGGTGCGCAGGGTGCCACGTGCCAGCGCGGGTTTGAGAAGGTTCGCGGCATCGCCTGTTCCGGCTGCCCCGCCGGCACCCACCAGCGTATGTACCTCATCGACGAAGAGGATGATCGGTTTCGGGCTGGCCTGAACTTCGTCGATGACTTGACGTAGACGTTGTTCAAACTCTCCCTTCATACTGGCACCTGCTTGAAGCAGGCCGATGTCGAGCGTCAGCAGCGACACGTCTTTCAGCTGCGGAGGCACGTCGCCTTTAGCCAGGCGCAACGCGAATCCTTCGACTACAGCAGTTTTACCGACGCCAGCCTCGCCGGTGAGGATGGGATTGTTTTGCCGACGACGCATAAGTATGTCGACGATCTGGCGAATCTCCTCATCTCGTCCGGTGACCGGATCAAGCTCTCCCTTTTTCGCCTTTTCGGTCAAGTCAACTGCATATTTCTTGAGCGCTTCCTGCTTGCCCATTTGCGCAGGCGCCATGGCACCGCTGGCCTCACCCGGTTCACCGCTGAGGCCGCTGCCATCGCTCGCAGCGAGACCATCCTCGGGTGAGCCTTTGACAATGTCATGCAGCCTGTCCGCCAGAGCGTCAATTCCGAGCTTTTCAAACTCCTTTGAAATCCCGTAAAGAATATTCCGGAGACCCATCGTCTTGACCAGGCCGACCATGATGTAGCCGCTGCGGACTTGCGCGTCGTCGTACTTGAGAGTGCCGTAGACCCATGCACGTTCTACGGCGTTCTCGATGTGTTCTGAGAGGTCAGAAATCGCGGTTGCGCCGCGAGGCAAACGGTCAAGCGAGCGGGTCAGATCGGCTGCGAGTTTGGACGAGTCAACTTCAAAATGCCGCAAGATACGATGCAGGTCGCTGTCGTTTGTGCTCAGGATCTGATGCATCCAGTGCACAAGCTCGACGTAGGGATTGCCCCTTAACTTGCAAAAGACGGTGGCCCCCTCAATCGCCTTGTAGAGCAACGGGTTGAGTTTTCCAAACAGGGCGGTACGACTGATTTCAGACATTTGATATTCCCCTCGACAATGAAACGGCGGACCTA
>JAYWHV010000304.1:0-2499 GCA_043777615.1 Burkholderiales bacterium
TTTTGTCCAGCGCTTCGCGTGCGTCGTCGCCCTGCCCCTTCAACCAGGTTTGCACCTCGGGCGATTTGACGTTTTCAAAGTAGCGATACGGGTCTTTGACAACCACGCCGTGCAGCGTTTCGCTTACGTCCCTGACGACAGCGACGGGCGGCGCAGCGGAGGCGCCAGTGATTGAAATTGCAGTCAGCAGACCAGCTAAAGTCAACCGAAGAAAGTGTTGAGGAACAAACATAAAGGCCCAATGAAAACGAGCCGCAGGCGGCATGGATTCGCATTGTCCATGATTCGCCAAGACCAGCGATGCTGGCACTACCCCGTCACGCCACCCAGGCCTCGCTGCGCTTCCACAACTCTGCGGCGAGCGCCATATCCTGCCCGACTTTGCTCGGTTCCTTGACGCTGCATTTGTCGTAGTACAAACCGCTTTGCACGCTGACTTCATGTGAAGTCGCGCAGTACAACGTAGTCGCTGCGCCCTCCTCGACCGAAATCATGAACAGTTTCGCCAGCGCGCGAAACGGTTGCGGCAATTCACGCCACACGTCAGAAGCAACGACGCCCGGATGCAGCGAGTAAGTCGTCACGCCCGTGCCCACTAGTCGGCGTGCGAGTTCGGCACTAAAGAGCACATTGGCGAGCTTGGAAACGCCGTATTCCGGCAGACCCGCCTTGCCAATGGTGGGCTTTGTCACAGCGTCAAAGTCGATACCGGAAACTCTTATGTGCGCGCGACTCGCGACCGTGACAATGCGCGCCGGAGCAGATTGTTTGATCCGATCCAGCAGCAACTGCGTGAACAGAAATGGCCCCAGATGATTGGTTCCAAATGCCAGCTCAAAGCCGGACTTCGTGAGCCCTTTCGCGCCCGCCAGCCCGGCATTGTTAATGAGCAGATGCAGCGGAAGATCGTAAGCAAGGAATGCCGCTGCGCAGGCTCGAACGGAGTCGAGATCAGCGAGGTCTAGTTCGAGGAATGTAACTTGTGGATTTTCCGCAGCCTCACAAATTTCATCGATTGCGCGCTGAGCACGTTTCAACGAGCGACAGGCGATGAAGACATGAGCGCCGCGCGCGGCCAGCTCGCGCGCGGTCACGAGTCCGATGCCGGTATTGGCGCCGGTCACGAGCGCGACACGGCCCGCGAGCGTTTGGTTGGTGTTGGATTCCATAGCCGATAGCTTAGCGTCAAACTTCGGCTATCGTGTAAGCAAATTTGGAGCCGCCATGACCTCGACCATCAATTCGCAACGCACCCTCGCACGCGACCCGATTCAGCCGTACGAACTGCCGGGTGCGGAATGCGTCGCCTACAACAAAATACAGTGGAACCTGAGCGCGGATCGCGTAGTACTGCTGGTGCATGACATGCAGAACTATTGGGTTGATTTGTTTGTGGATCGTGCGCCGCTGGTGGCGAATATTTCCTCACTCGTGAACACGTTTCGCAACGCGCGGTTACCGGTGTTTTTCTGTCGCGGCGAACGCGCCAAATCACGCTTCGAACGCGGCCTCGGGCTCACCGTTTGGGGCGACGGCCTGAACGCGGTGCACGTTCGCGAAGAGGACTGTCAGATCATCACCGATCTCACGCCGCGCGCCGACGAATACGTCATCGAAAAGCCACGACACAGCGCGTTCTTCCAGACCGAACTTGAACCCACGCTGCGCAAGATGAACCGCGATCAGGTCATCGTCTGCGGCGTGTTCGCTCATCACGGCGTGATGGTCAGCTGCATCGACGGCTACATGCGTAATTTCCAGATGACGATGGTCTCCGACGCGTTAGGCGACTACAGCGAACCCGAGCACCGCATGGCGCTGCAATACGTGGCGCAGATGTGTGGGTCGGTGAGTACGTTGGGGCGGGTGGGGGGATTTTTGACGGCGGGCTGATCGAGCGAGCAAGCACACTGCTATCCTTCTCACATGAAGGTCAGCGAAATTCTCCGATTGTTGCAAACCGACGGCTGGTATTTGGTTGCAACGCGGGGAAGTCATCGTCAATACAAGCACGCGAGCAAGCCTGGTCGCGTCACTGTTCCCGGCAAGCCGAGCGACGACATTGCGCCCGGCACACTGAACAGCATCCTGAAGCAGGCCACCCTGAAGTCGTGAGGTTCCATGCGCTACGCCATCGTTATCGAAACCGCTGAAAACAATTACTCCGCTTACGTGCCCGATCTGCCGGGTTGCGTAGCAACGGGCGCAACCATCGCCGAGGTCGAATCCCAAATCCGGGAAGCGATTTCGTTTCATGTCGAAGGCTTGCTTGAAGACGGATTGCCAATTCCTCCTGCATTGAGTCAGGTTGAATATGTGGAAGTGGCGGCCTGACGGTCGCGGCGATCAGGCCAATGCAGGCGCTGCGGGGAGGAGCAAGTGTGCAGGGCTGCGCAATGACTAACGGGCACCCTCGTTTCCACCCAGCAGCAGATTAGTCATGAGAATCAACTATGTCCTTGTAGACCATGAAAACGTCGGCTTGGAGTCGGTAGAGCT